>CAZMRA010000073.1:15204-18168 GCA_964568485.1 uncultured Caldilineaceae bacterium
TAAGCCATAGATCAGCGCCTGCTGTACTAACTTCTTCTCACCTTCTGGAGGCCCGAGATAATTCAGGCTTCACCTGGATCAGGCTCAACCCGGCGTATACATTCTGCCAATGGTAAAGGTCATGAAGACAAAGAGGAATGACAGCGCCGTGACGATGGCCGCGCGGCGACTTTTTGTCCCATCATCCTGGCCAGGAAACCAGTAAAACACCAAGGCAAAAGCAATCGGAGCGCATCCGCCAATGTAGTGGACAACGAGCTGAAGCGGGCCAAGCCCCTGATCCAACAATTTGATCCCCACCAATACCTGGAGCATCAGCACGAGTTGAAAGAGAATGAAAAAGAGGTGTACCCCTGTAGAAAAGGGCGCCTTTTTCCATGCGGCATAAGCAGTGGCCCCAAGGGCCAACAGACTCGTGATCAGCAACAGTGTGCCGATGGTGAGATGCACAGAGGTGGGAACAAAAATCGAGTCGAGCATGTACGTTCCTTTTACCGGTTTTATAAGTTAATGTGCAGCTGCTTGCATAGGCACCGCTGAATTAGAGGTTGGGATCCGCCCACGAGCAATGCCCCACAACAGCAGAAGGACAGCCCCGCCGAAAAGAAATGGTGCAGTTGACCCGGCCAACTGGAAAATTGCCCCATAGACCAACGGCGCAAGCACATGGCCAATACTGGCAAATGAGGCCGATACCCCTAGCACATTCCCAACTTCATGGGCGGCCACTTGTTGACTGACCAGACTATTGACCGAAGGCTGTAAGACACTTGCGCCCATCGTAACAGGGAACATTGCCACAATAATCCAGGCGAGCCCCAACCAGCCAGAATTCCCTTCGGCGGGCAAGTCAACCTGTAATTCTCCTGTCGCCTCTGGGCCAGATTGCCCGGCGCTTTGTGTCAGGTTGGCCGCCAGCGCTTCTCGGTTATACCAAGGCACGGTTTGCGCAGGGGTAATCGCCGACAAGATTAAGCCAATGCCCAGAACGACCAAGCCCATGAGAATGACGCGCCGATTGCCAAATCTCTTGCTCCAACGGCCCAGCAAGTACCCCTGGACAATCACCAACAGGATCCCAATCAGCACAAACAAGGCAGCATTTTCCGACCCATTCAACCCCAAGCGATTGAGGGTGAAAATCGGGAAGAACTGCTCGAATCCCATAAATGCAAATTGACTGGCAAAGACCAAGAGCATCATGAAGCTGATCTCGGGCCGGCGCAGCGCAGCTGTGATCGCCCCGAAGCCCACTGAAAAGCGGACGTTTTTCACACGCGACTTGGCTGGCAGCGATTCATCAAGCATGAACCAAGTCAGCAGCGTTGAGATTAGCGAAAAGCCGGCAGCTGCAAAGGCGACGAGGCTATAATTGTTATCGCTCAAGGCCAGCGTCAAAAAGGCAATCAGCGGGCCAATCACAAAACCAATGCCAAAGGCGGCACCGATCAACCCCATGCCCTGCGTGCGCGTTTTGGCGGTTGTGCGATCGCTCATGGAAGCCTGGGCAATCACAATATTCGCTCCAGAGATGCCATCAATCAGGCGGGACAAGACAATCATCCACAGCGAATTGGCAAATCCCAGAATGAGAAACCCTACCAACGTTCCAATCTGACTGATCAAGAGCACTGGGCGGCGGCCAAACTTGTCTGAGAGTTGCCCAAGTAAGGGCCCAGCCACGAACTGCATGGTCGGATAGATTGCTGCCAGTACGCCAATGGTGAATTCATTGGCCCCAAAGGTTGCCGCATAGATCGGGAGCAGGGGGATGATAATGGTCAAGCCGAGCAAATCCACCAACACGATCAGCAGCAGCGGCGTAATTGCCTTAAAGTTGAGCTTCTCTTCTGCTCCTGGTGTTGATTCAGACGGTTTGCTGTTTACAGACATGGTGCTTCCCCTTTAGCGGCTCAAGCCACCTGGCAGCACGGCAATCCCCGCAAAGACCAACAACAGCGTCACCACAACGGCGATGGTTGCATTGCGGAAGAGAGCGGAATCAGAAGCGCCTTTGCGCCCGGCAAAATGAGCCACAACTGCGGCCAAGATCATGGTGACGGCGTGCTCCATGCGATAACGCGGAAAGCCAGCCCCGGCAAACCCACTCCACAGCAGATAGATGAGCCCCAGCAGCACTTGCAGATCCACCACACCGGCAAATGCTTTTGTCAGCGTGCGATCAATCGAGGCAAAGGGTTGTTTCCCCAGCCAGCCCCAAAGGCATTTCACCAATACAACTACTGCCACCACAATGACGAGCCAACGTACGCCCGAATGGGCAGCCAATAACATATTCATTGAACACTCTCCTCACAGTTATTCTGAATGATTGATTGACACTTTAACTTGGTTGATTACATCATCGAGCCAGGCAACCTCCGCCGCATAGTGACGCCGTTGATGGTCAATCATCAATTGCACACTCCCCGGGTGGGGCGGATATGACTCGACTTCTTGCAGCACTGCATACACCGCCGCGCGCCGCTGTTCAAGCAGTGGGACTGCCTCTGCCATCGACAACCCATCAAGAAACATTAAACTAATATCGCTTAAAAACTCTGGCGCTTGATAACTGCTCAGGCTTTGGCGCAAGAGTTCCTGGAAGGCCTGCTCGCCTTTGGGCGTAATGACATACACCCGCCGCGTGGGCCGGTTTCCTTCCTGTTCTTCGCGAAACGTAATCCATTCATCCTCGGCCATTTGGTTGAGCAACTTATAGGCGGTCGGCTTCTTGAGTTGCACGCACATGCCTAAGTTGTTATCAAGAAATTCATATAGCTGGTAGCCATACATCTCTTGGTGGCGCAGGAGCCCTAACAGCAACAGCTTGTATTCCAATCTTGCCCCCTCGAATACATACCTCCATAGATTAGTCGCAGTGTGATTAGTCACATGTGACTAGTAGCGATGTGACTATATAGCGGAATTGAAAATTAGGCAAATTTTGCCCTACCGCAAATT
>CAZMRA010000074.1:0-18107 GCA_964568485.1 uncultured Caldilineaceae bacterium
AAACAATATAATCAGGCCGAAGTTGATTAGATAATGGGTAGTGAGATCCAGCATGACGAGGGTCATACCGCCAAACAGGAAGACGATCACCGTTTGGATCAGCAAATAGAGCGAGTCAAAGCCGATGATGCTCGGAGTCAGGATGCGATTATTGGTAATGGTTTGGAAGAGCAAGGTCGAGTAAGAAATGGCAAAACCGACCAAGACTATCGCCAAAAGTCGGCGACCTCGCCGCGGCAAGGCAAATGCCCAGTCGCTCACATCCAAGGTCAAAAAGAGAATCATGAGCACGCTTGCTAAGCCCGCCAATAGCAATAGGCTGATATAGGTCTTGCGCAGCACTGGGTTATCGTGCGTGCGGGAACGTTCATCCACACCTGCCCCATGGGTCAAGGCTTGCATGGGCTCTGATCTATTGAGTTGCATAGGCCCCCTTGCTCAGAATGAGATAAAGGAAGATGGCGCTGCCCAGCACCCCGATGACCAATCCGATCGGGATCTCGTAAGGGTAGCGCACGGTCCGTCCAATCAGGTCGCAGACAAGCACAAAGACTGCACCTGCGAGCGCAGTGTGTGGCAAGGTCCGTTTGAGATTGTCGCCGAGGATGATCGTGACAATGTTGGGGACGATCAAGCCGAGAAAGGGGATCATGCCAACCGTGAGCACCACCGAAGCGGTGGCAAGTGCCACCAATGCCAGCCCGATATTGACCACCTGTTTGTAGTTTAGGCCAAGATTGACGGCAAAATCTTCGCCCATCCCAGCCAACGTAAAGCGGTCTGCATAGAGATAGGCCAAGAGCGTGACTGGAATGGCGAGATAGAGCAATTCATACCGCCCGCGCAAAACGCCGGCAAAGCTACCAGTCATCCAGGCACCCAGCGATTGCAGCAAGTCATAGCGCAAGGCAATGAAGGTCGTGATCGCCCCAATCACCCCGCCAAACATGATCCCAACCAACGGCACAAAGATGACATCTTTGTATTTCACGCGCTCTAAGATCTGCATGAATATCAGCGTGCCAGCGAGGGCGAACACAAAGGAGATCAGCATTTTGACCAAGAGTGGCGCACCGGTAAAGAAGATCAGCGCGACCAGCAAACCGAGGCTGGCGGCTTCCATCGTGCCGGCAGTCGAAGGCGAGACAAATTTGTTGCGCGCCAACTGTTGCATGATTAGACCAACAACGCTGAGCCCCATGCCCGCGGTCAAAATGGCGATCAAACGGGGGACGCGGCTGGCCATAAAGACCAACATTTGATCCCCTTGGCCAGACAAGAGCCCATCGAGGGTGATATTCCGTACCCCCACAAAAAGTGAGAGCAACGATAAGCAGAGCAAGAGCACGCTGCCTATCACTAAAAACCACTTCTGCACGAGAATATTTCTCCAGTAAATTACACGAGCCGATTGAACGGAAATCTCTGCAAATCCCCAAATAGGTCCAGAGATTTGCAGAGATTGGCAACCATTTTTACCAGAACTTATCAGTACAACGCACGCAGCATCTTAGTTCGTGGTGCCCTGAAGAGCTTCGGCGAGTTGCGGCACCAGCCCATCGAGCAAATAGGGCAAGCTCAGTACCGTGACGAACGAAGTCGCTCCCCCCAGCGGGTCATTGTAGCTGTCGAGGTAAACTTCGCGGCCCTCGAGGTGAATGGGCAAATTTTGATAGACAGGCCCGCCAAATCCCTCGTCCTCTGGATCCACATCCAACCAGATGATCACGTCGAGATCCAGTAGGTCGGCGCGTTCTAGGCTGAGTGAGCCACCAAAGGCATCACCAGTGATTTCGGTCAACCCTTCGGGCAGTTCAAAACCGAGCGACGTGAGCAGGCGGCCGCGTACATCCTCCGGCCCATAGAGCCAGATCCCTTCGTAGGGGGTGGCAACGATGGCAGTGGCCCCCACAAATTCGGGGTGCTCGGCCTGAATCTGCGCAAATTGGGCTTCGACCTCAGCCACTAAAGCCTCGGCCTCGCTGGCCAGACCGACTGCGCGGCCGACGGTGAGCGTCAATTCTTGCCAGGGAATGCCGTAATCAACATAGTCGGCAGGCTGGGCCACAGTCGGTGCGATTTGGGAAAGCAGGATGTATTCTTCCTCCGTGATCCCCGAATAGAGCGCCAGGATCAGGTCTGGTTGCAGCGCGGCAATCTTTTCGATATTGAGTGTGGCGGAAGGACCCACCACTTCGGGGATGGCGTCCCCCAACTTCTCTTGCGCCCACGGCCAGATCGCTCCTGGATAGTCGCCAAACCATTCGGTGGTGCCAATGGGCGTGATGCCTAGCGCGATCAGGGTATCTTGCTCGAGTAGGCCCACGGTGATGATCCGCTCTGATGGGCCCTCGATGGTTGTGCTGCCATATTTGTGTTCAATGGTGACCGGGAATGGGCTAGCACTCTCTGCTGCTTCATTCTCCGCTACCTCATTGGTGGCGTCCGCTTCTGTAGATGGTGTGGTGGGCACGGCGATTGGTGCACAACCCAGCAACAGTGCGGCCAGTAGGGCTAGCTGCAAAACATGTTTGAATTTGAATGCGTGCATTTGTTTTCCTTTTGGGTAACTAAGGAGCCGGACATCATACCCGGTCTATCCAAAGGTGACCGTGATTAATTTTCGTATTGCTTCACCAGATATTGGCGAAGTCGCTCAATGCGCTCTTCCTTGCGGATGTGGGGGCAGGTGCTGCAATAGTGACCATCTGGACGCCGATACCAGTAGCAACAAGTCAGGCGATCCATATAAATATGGGTATGCTCTTTGTAGCTTAGCTCAAAGAGATTGAGCTTTTTGTGGCTGAGCGGTGAGCCTGGTACTTGGATCAAGGCGTCGATCTCCTGCTGCACCTCTGCTAAACTCAGCGGCGATTGCCACTCCTGCATCAACCAACTGAGCGTGCTAACGCAGCGATCGGTCACAAAGGGCCAGAGCGGCCGTTCTTTGCTTTGCAGTAATTCACTGAATTGTTTGATCACCCAACCGAGATGAGTTTCAAGCCCAGTGCGGAGTAGCTCACGCAGCGCAACTGGGTCGGGCACGATTACCGCATCGGGATGATCAGCCGCGGGATCATCGGGCAGGGCAGCAAAGCGCCCATTGCCGTAGGCGATCTGGTCGACCTCGCCTTCGGCAGAGATCAACATCCGCACATTCTCGACTGCCAATGTGGGCACGCGGCGGTCGAGCAGATAGGCTGCCATGGCCGTGGAGATCAGCGGCCATTGATAGGATTGCAACATCACCGCAGCAATCGCATTGGCGTTGTTGGTTTTGTAGAGCTGTTCTACCTGTGCCGCCAGCTCCTTGAAGCGGGGAGAATCTGGCTGAAAGAAGTGAACTGGTGCTGACCAGTTATCCTCGGCCGGCAGCCCGAATTGCCCCTTGATGTATTCGTTGCGCTCTTGGATGCGTTGGAAAGTCTGCTGTAGCGGATGTTCGGATTCAAGATATGCCATACATTCTCCCTTGGCGCGTATCATCGAGCATCGATTTTGCTCAATGGGTGCCGGAGGGTACCTTAGCATGTTCGAAAAGGGCATTCAAGGGGGTTTTAGGAGAAAAATGAGGGGTGCCGGGGTCGGTATACGTGAAACTTTTCACGTAGTCCACTTTAGCATAAATTTAAGTAAGGTTGACGGAGTTGTTCGGTGGTGCTGAAATCGGAGCAAAGGTACTTTTTTGTCCGAGTGGAGGATGATTGATGCGGCAATGAGCCATCAACCATCCTCCGAGCCGTTGAATCCGCCTCAAAACGCCGCGGACAATGGGGACCTTATTGCTGCCCACTCAATCCCAAAACGGGCGTAGTGGCCGTGGTATCGGTCAGATTTTCGAAGAGATCATCGAGCACCTTATTCGCCAGCAGATAGGTTTGGGCACGCCACCAATAGCCCGGTACAAAAAAGGCTTTTTCGGCTTTGACGGCATCCAGCGCCTGCCAGAGCGGTTTTTGTTGAAGATCGGCAATAAAGGCACTCTCTTGGGCAGCGACATCGGGGTCGGTAGCGGCGTAGGTGAAATAAAAGATGGCATCACCATCCACTAGATCCAGCCGTTCTTCCGAGATGGTGATGTATTGCTTGTCGCCATATTCGGCAACTGCATCTTCGCCGACAAACGATTGCGATTGGGGGCGACTGAGCCCAACATCGCTGAGGATCGCGCCGGGCGAGGTATCGGGCATCCAGAGCCAAATGCCATAGGTGCTGAGCGAGATCACCGAGATTTCGAGTTCTTCGGGATTGCCGAGCGCCGCCTGCAATTCTGCCACGCGCGCGGCGTAGTTCGCCTCCATCTCGTCGGCAAGCTCAGGCACATTCAACACAGCACTCCAGAAATGCATTCCCTTTTCCCAGCCGTTGTAGATTTCTGGATCGGCCACGACGACAGGGGCAATTTCACGGGCAAGTGTCGTGTCTATCGCGCCTTCGACCGTCAGGATGATATCGGGTTTGAGGGCGGCCACTTTTTCCAGTTCCGCCGGGTAGCCCAGTCCCTCAACCGTGGAGAGCGCCTCCGCATATTCGGGTAACAAGAGGGGCAATTCCTCCAACATCCAAGAACCCGTGCCCAATGGCGTTAGTCCGGTCAACAACACGACTTCCATCGCCGCCATGTCCAGCGGCAGCACCCGTTGCGGTGCTTCGGGAATACAGACTGGATCACCGACTAATAATTCGTGGTCGAAGATGCGGAATCCTGCTTCACATTCGTCAGTGACTGCGGCTTCGGGGGCTGCCTCTGAGGCCGATGTGGATTCGGTGGGGGGAGTGTTAGGAGCAGCTACCGGGACACAACCGGCGAGTAGCGCCAACAACAGAAACGTGTTCAGAAAAATAAGGGTAGATTTTCGCATCATGAGTCTCATTTCATTTGTGGATTTTTATGGTAGCGCAGCATACGACCGTTTGATTAAATGGATGGAGAAAGTTTGTTTTAGTTAGCCTGTTTTTCTGCAGCTTGACGACGTTTCCATTCGGTCAGCTTTTTGAGTCGCCCAATTCGACCTTGGTATAGGAAAGGTGATTGCGGAAACGGTCAAGCAGTGCTATTGCTGGCGACGTGGCAGCCTAGTCAAATTAAGCGTCATACGTAGATACTCCTCGCTGTTGCAACTGGTTTATGACTGACGCGGGGCTCTTATTCCTGCCCCGCGCTAGGGAGTACCTTAGCATGTTCTGCCAGACCCATTCAAGAGGGTTTGCAACGAAAATTGGCGCGGCTGTATTCGGTCTTGACGTGGCATTTTTCTAAGGCGCGTTCAGCCAGCAATTAACGGCACTTGAACGCGTTATTTGTCCTGCTTAAGGAGTGAAGTTGGTTAGGTTTACAGCAAAGAAATGATAAACCGCCAAACCACCCAGGCTGCTCCTGTCGGTGATTCGGCGGTTTGTGGCGCCTTGCAAAAGAGGTGATTGGGTGTTAGAACTGCAACAAATGTTGCACGTCGAGATAGAGGAAAAGAATGATGATTGAGATCATCAAGGCGCTGAGCCCCAGATAGCGCCAACGCCAACTGGTGTTCCACAGTTGCCAGATGTTGAAGATGATCGAACCCAGGGCCACAACTTCGAGTACCAAGCTGATTACGATTGAGAAGATCCCGCCCAGGCCAAACCAAGGCAAGACAAAGGGCAAAATCACATACTGCAGGGTGCAGCGAATCGAAACAAAGATCAACGAGTTGTTGAGGGCGCGCGTCGAGCTGGCAGGCGGATCGGCTTTCTTTGATTGGGGAGCCGACTCTAGCTCAGTGTTTGGCAGCGCCTCGACCCCAGCAAGAGATTGACTGTTAGACTGCATGGATGGTTATTTGTCCCACTTGTGCATTGGCGAAGACGCCAGTTTTGACGACCGCATCGGCTAGGACGCTGATTAGCAACACAGCAAACCCTAGGGTCTCCACGATAATGCGGTTGGATTGCTAGCAACACGGATGAGGAGTAACGGATCTGGTTTGCGCATCACAGGACCCCCTTGCCTCCTCATCAACTGTACATCACACTGTTTGCTAGCTTAACCCCCTCCATCACAGAAGTCAAATCGTCGAGAATCTCAGCAAAACGAAGGTTCGCTCACGCATATACTGCAGTGAGTGAAGCCGGAATCAAGCAACTTCCGCAGCAACAAGATCGAACTCTTGGATCAATTGTTGCACCCATTGCTGGATACGTGGCGAGGTTAGTTCTCGCTGATTGTCATCGAGTGCCAAGCCCATAAATAAGCCGTCATGAAGGGCGAGCGATTCATCAAACTCATATCCATCGGTCGGCCAGTAGCCTACCAAAATTGCGCCGCGCTCCGCACAACTACGCCCCAAAATCCCAATCGCGTCTTGATAGGTATCCGGATAGCCATATTGGTCGCCACAGCCAAATAGGGCCACCTGTTTCCCGGTCAAGTCGAGTTCTTCGAGCAACGGCAGGACATTCTCCCAATCTTCCTGCAACTGACCGATATCCCACGTGGGCACACCGAAGATCAGCTTGTCATACTCCGCAATCTTGCCAACATTCTTTTTGGAGATTTCAAATAAATCGACCGAGCAATTGGCCAATGTTTGTAAAGTATCGGCAATTTCGTTTGCGGCGGCGTCGGTATTGCCGGTGGAGCTACCATAAAAAATGCCAATATGGAACATCTCTTTTTCCTTTCGGCCCTGCGTGTTTCGCTAATTGCTTTGGCGGTAACGGATGGAATTCTGAGCTAGCCGGCTGCTTCTTTTGCCATCGCTGCACTGGACCGATGAGGCATCCGCCGCACGAGCGGAATGCTATGGTGCCGCGTGATCGGTTTGGGCTCTGGCTGGAGATGGAAGGTCATCTGTTGCAGATGCAGCACAGGGTCGATATTTTGTACCTGGATTTCAGCTGGGAGTTGCAACATCACCGGTGCATAGTTGAGGATAGCACGTACACCTGCAGCGACGAGCACTTCCGCAACGCTTTGCGCTTGCTCGGCCGGCACCGCTAGGATGGCAATTTGAATGGCACGGCGCCGAATCACCGCTTCCATCTGCTGGGTATCTTGGATTTGCACCCCATGCAAGCGGCGGCCAACTTGATGAGGGCTGTTGTCGAAGATCGCAGTAATACAGAAGCCGCGCTGGCGAAATCCACCATAGCCCGCGAGTGCTCGCCCCAGATCGCCCGCTCCGATCAAGGCTACTTCCCACACGCAATCGACCCGCAAGATACGGAGCAATTCTGCCCGCAACGACTCAATCTCGTAGCCAGTGCCCTGTTTGCCAAATTCACCAAATGAAGAGAGATCTTTGCGCACTTGGGCTGCAGAAATTCCTAAATGGTCGGCCAACGTACGCGAAGAGACAATCCCTGTTCCATGGGTTGCGATCTGGTTGAGGGTACGCAGATAAAACGCTAAGCGGCTGATCGTAATGCGCGAAATGACCTGTTCATCGTGGCGTATGGTCATAAAACAACCTCCTTCTTCGTAGGCCCTAGAGCGATACTGACCAGTTGTTGCGAGGGACTGCATCAGATCCATAAGCTGAGCACTGGCCAAAAAAAACGCGGCCAGAATGTAGCGCTGGCCGCGAGCTATAGATCCTACGACGGCTGAACGCTTTGCTGGCTAGGCAGAGTCTCGCAGTGTTCGGTTCTCCGGTCCTACATCATTTCCGGAATTGCCCAGGCAATCAGGTTGCGCCAACCCACTGGTTGATTCTTAGAGGGTTTGGCCAACACCGTCGTGGGACATCGATGCCGCAAAGTGGCAGCTTTGCGCTTGTGCTCTACACTAGCATAAGTCGATCCGCCAATCAAGCGTTTTTGGGAGCAATTTGAACGCCGCTTACTTCGGTCTGCATGAAGCCGATTGGTTGGCTTGGTTGAACTACGGCTTAAGATAAATGAGGATAGGCGTCAACCTTGCTTAACTATAGGCGCGAATTGGTGGACGATTGCCGGGCGAATATCCGCCTAACCAGCGTCCACCGCCTATGAGCAACCGCCATCAATTGAGATAGTAGGTGATCTCGCTAAAGATCGGCGCGGGCAGAACTCCAATCGACTTCGTGCACCCCCTTCAAGTTGGCTTTGGGCTCGCTGCATCAGCTCGATTAATGGTTGATAATCATCAGCTTGTAACTCGATAATCAGCGAACCAATCCCGAGCCGCATTTTGCCTTTACTGGCTGATTTCGCTTCTGCTTCGCGCTTGATGATTTGGTAAAGGTTTAGAAAATCGTTGAATTGGAGGTGAATGGTGAGATGATCCCAGCGGAGATGAACCGTGCCATGTTCGCATTGGCCTACATAGCGCCAGGATGAGCATTCAGCGAGGATGGTTAGTTGTTGACACATAGTTGTGATCCTTATCATCGAATAACGGTGTGTTGGGTATGCCCCCAACAGGGACTGCGACAATACTTGCTCTCCCACCGCATTCGTGCTATGATCACAAATGACTGGAGAGCATTTGCTGGCTAGGCAGAGCTTCTCAGTAATGACGAGACAGGTGGCAGCCTGTCTCGTCGCTTTTTTGAAAACGAATACAATGGCCTGAGAACAGGCCAGGCTTGCTTGAATCTTCCTTACGCTGGTTCGCCCTTGGCAAAGTAGGCCAATGGATGACCCGGCGTCAACTCAACGCGCACCGGAGTACCCGGAAGATGACGCATCGTGTGGGGCCCTTCGCAACGTACAGATCGCCCGGATGGCAATTGCACCTCATAGAGGTACGAACTTCCACGATAAATGGTGTTGATCACTCGCGCTGAGCCTTGAGGATCGGCAGTTAGCGTGAGATCATCGGGCCGAGCAGCCGCTTCAATGACGGTCCCGTCGGCTACATGAACTGGTTGAGGCAAGAATCCCAATTCGGTTTCTAGTCCCTCAGGGCGGGCAACCCCCGGTAAAAAGAAGGCTGCGCCCATAAATTCAGCCACAAACCGCGAGGCGGGATTCAGAAAGAGCGTCTCTGGATGAGCAACCTGCTCGACGACGCCTTGATTCATCACCGCAATGCGATCTCCCAAGAAGAGGGCTTCCTCTTGGCTATGCGTGACCACAACAACCGTGGCCCCACTCGCTCGCAAAATTTGGGCAACCTCACCGCGCACTTGATCGCGCAGACCTGCATCCAGCCCCGAAAATGGTTCATCCAATAACAAAACCTGTGGATTCGGAGCCAACGCACGGGCCAAAGCGACGCGCTGTTGCTGACCTCCAGAAAGTTCGTGGGGCAACCGCTTTTCCAGACCAGCTAAGTCCACCAATGCTAATACTTCGCGTACCCGTGCCGCCCGGCGTTGGCGATCTTGTTTTAAGCCATAAGCAATGTTTTCCGCTACCGTCAGATGAGGGAAGAGGGCATAATTTTGGAAGACCATCCCCACCTGTCGCTCTTCGGGGGGAACAAAGGTGCGCGGGCCGGCAACCAATCGATCACCGATCTTGATCGTTCCCGCATCGGGGCGTTCAAACCCGGCGATCATGCGCATGGTGGTGGTCTTGCCGCAGCCGCTTGGGCCTAACAACGCGAGGATTTCGCCAGTGTGAATGCTTAAGTTTAACCCTCGGACCGCCGACGTCGTATGGAATTGCTTGAATAGCTGATCACATTGAACGGTAATCTTGGTCATGTCCTTGCTCGCGCAAAATAAAAATAGTCATTGGGAGGGATGAGAGTAGCACAATCAATAGAGCCGGTGCTGCAGCGGCTGCAAAATAGGCTTCCGAGACCGAAGACCAGACTGCTGTTGCCAAGGTCTTAAATCCGATGGGTGCCAGCAGCAGGGTAGTCGGCAATTCTTTCATGGCAGTAAGAAAGACCATACTGGCCCCTGCCAATAAACCCGGCCGCAACAGCGGCAAGGTGATCGTCCAAAATGTACGAAGTGGTCCTCGCCCTAGGCTGCGCGCTGCTTCTTCCAAACTGGGCGGAATCTGTAACAGCGTGGTGCGTAGGGTACCTGTGGCTTGGGGCACAAATAAGATCGTATACCCAAGTGTGAGCATCGCCAATGTTTGGTAGAGCCAGGGTAGATGATTCGCCCCCAAAAAGACCAACGAAAGGGCAATCACAATGCCAGGGAGCGCATAGGCGGTGTATGCAAGTCGCCCAAGCAACCGACTCCAACGATTGTCATGGCGTACAGTGAGGATCGCAACAGGCAATGCCGCCAAGATCGTGGCAGCGGCGGCCAGTACACCGGCCAGCACCGAATTCCAGGTTGCTTCATCCAAGCCACGGACACTTTCACCCGCAGCCAAACCTCGCACCAACCAATAAAGCAGCACAGACGCGGGTAAGATCAAGCTCAAGGTGACGACCAAGCCACAGAAGAGCACGGCTGGCCACCGCCAGATCCCCAGCGCAACTCTGGTGGGCGGTCGCAATGCCCCGGTATTGCCTTGCACAAAGCTGGCGCGGCGTTGTAAGCGAGCTTCGAGGGCGACAAAGAGAAAAGTGACCACAACTAATACCAGCGCCACCAATGCGGCTTGCGCCCGATCAAACGATTGATATTGGATGTAGATTGCACGTGTGAAGGTGTCATAGCGCATAAGCGCCACGGCGCCAAAGTCGCGTAACGTGTAGAGCGCCACCAAAAGGCCCCCAGCACCTAATGCTGGACGCAAGAGCGGGAGTGTGACCCCAAAAAAGGTCTGCCAGCTATTTTTGCCCAAACTACGTGAAGCCTCTTCCAAGGCCGGATCCAAGCGTAATAAAGCAGCTCGCACACTCAGCAAAAGGTAGGGATAGCTGAGGATGGTCAGCGTGAAGAGCGCGCCAGCGAAGCCATAAAAGGAGGGCAGGCGTTTAACGCCCCAGAGCACTTCTAAAATCTGCTGCAACAGCCCGCGTGGACCCAATGCCGAGGCGATTAAATAAGCGCCAACATAACTGGGAATGACCAACGGTAAAGGGGCAAGAATGGTCCAGAGGCGGCGGAAGGGGAGATCAGTGCGTACCGTTAACCAGGCGATTGGCACGGCGAGCAGAGTGGAAAGCCCCGTGACTGCGGCGGCGAGACCCAAGGTGTTGCCAAGCAGCTGCACTGTACGCCAGCGGAATAAATTTTGCCAGCCAGTTGCCTCGGCCCCAGCGGCCCGCATTACTAAATACAGTAACGGCAGCAAGACCAGGAATGCAACGAAGCTCCCAATGATCCACAATAGGGCCGTGCCTGGGCGCCAAGCAAAGGCTGGACGTTGTAGCTGCCCTGGGTGGGGCAATTCGGTTGTTTCAACCGTTTGCATAGCAAATCAACCTATGATCTCGCTTTGATAGCAAAGATCTCGCTTTCTACAGCAAATTGATCGGCTGGGTAAGTGCAACAGCGCGCATACCCAACCGATCAACTATTAGTTTAGACTAGTTTCCAATGGTTCAGCAAACCGACGTTGCCTTGAACGCACCCCGATCCGCTAAATATTATTGCAGCAGACCAACCTCAGCCAGGAGTTGTTGAGTACCAGCCAGGTCAGCCAGATCCTCCAGCGCGATGTCGGCGCTATTCAACTCTTCGATCGGGGTCAGCCCTTCTGGCCCAGCCACACCATCGATCACCGGGTATTCATTGGTTTGCTCAGTGAAGTATTGTTGTGCCTCAGGTGAAACCAGATATTCGATGAAGCTGAGTGCATTCTCTTCGTTCGCCCCGGTTGCCAGACGGCCAGCACCAGCTACCATCACCAGCGAGCCAGGGCCACCGCTTGGCAAGAAGTAGTTGCGGGCGGGGAATTCTTCGCCCTGTTCCGCCAAGAAGCGATAGAGGTAATAGTGATTCACTAAGCCGACCTCGATCTCGCCCGCACCTACGGCTTCGACAATGGCTGAATTGCCTTCGAAGATCACTGGATCATTGGCAGCAATGCCTTCGAGCCATTCGCGGGCTTCGTCTTCACCCCACATCACACGCACTGCGGTGACCATAGCTTGGAAGGAAGCATTGGTCGGAGCGAGCCCAAAGCGCCCTGCCCAGACCGGATCAGCCAAGTCATCGATGTCATCCGGCAGATCCTCTTCGCTCAACAGCTCGGTGTTGTACACAATCACGCGGGCACGGCCGGCAACCCCCACCCATAAGCCATCGGGCGAGCGGAATTCGGGCTTCACTGCATTGAGAATGCTTTCGGGCAGCTCAGCCAACAGCCCTTCATTGGCCACCGCACCCAAACCACCAGGATCTTGCGCAAAGAAGACATCTGCGGGTGAATTGGCACCTTCCTCGAGTAGTGTGGCAGCAATTTCTGGTGTGCTACCATAACGCACTTCGACATCGATGCCCGTGGCTTCTTCAAATTGCTCGATCAACGGGCCAACCAAATTCTCGCTGCGGCCCGAATAAATTACAAGCGATCCCCCAGCGCTCGGCTCGGCTTCCTCGGCAGGAGCTTCTTCTTCTGCAGGAGCCTCTTCCTCGGCCGGGGCTTCGGTTGCTTCGGCAGCCGGTTCAGTTGTAGTTGTGTCACTAGTTGTTGGTGCAGCGGGTTGAACTGGTGTACAAGCGGCTAGTGCCAATGTAAGCACAAGCAAGTACACAATCCAGCTTGATACTTTCGACATCGTTGACAATCCCTTTCCTGATATGTACTGGGTTGACCCAAATGGGCCGATGAAACACCTAAAAACGTAGAGATGGGGTTACATGATCGACAGTTCAGCCCAGAAGAGCTGCTTAATTGTTCGCGCAGACGGCACAGCAAGCGCGCATGAATATATAAGGCCCAACAACACCAACCGTTGCGCCTATCAAAGATTCATCAGTTAAGACAATCAGGCAGCACAAAGGATGCGGGAACTTTAGTTATATGGGTGGCGCTTGCCAGTCACCACCATCAATCCAAGACAGGGTACCGCAATTAGCACAACCAAAGTAAGCTGCAAAAATTCGACGAGCATGGGCATGGATTCCTCACCGCACTGTTAAGTAATCGGCAGGCCATGAACCTGAGACCTACCGGGCATCAGCAACCTACTTTCACCATAACATAGGAAAAGGTCGAATTCAAGGGCAAAAGCAGGAAATTTCCAGTGTGATAAGAGCGGTCAGGGTGAAGTGAGCTACTAATGCTGTTTGAGGCAAGATTTAACGTAGGTTAAATTTTGAGTAAATCGAAGTAAATGTCGGAGGGAAGGGTAAACCGTTGTTCAGCTAGTTAGTGGGGTTGGCGCTGACGGACAACTTCATAGAGCATCAAAGCCGTGGCTGTTGCTAGATTGAGGCTATCTGCGGCACCCAGCATGGGGATCGAAACCTGCTGGATGTGCGAGACAAGCCAGGCGTCGCTGAGACCCTTGGCCTCGCTGCCCATCACCACCGCGACTGGGCCGGTGAGGTCAATTGCAGTGTACCGTTGACTGGCATGGGGTGTGGCCGCTACCGGTATGATGCTGTTTTCGTGTAGCCAAGAGAGGATTTCTGTAGTTGTTGCTTCGACCACGGGAACCGTAAACAGTGTTCCCAGGCTAGCCCGGACCACATTGGGGTTATGCAGATCGGTGGCCCCCGCACAGACGATCACACCATCGACCCCAGCCGCGTCGGCCGTGCGCAAGATTGCGCCCAAGTTGCCTGGTTTTTCGACCCCTTCGATGACGCAGAGGAAAGGAGGTCGCCCTAAGGGGAGGTGCTCTAATGTGCGGGCTAGGTAGGGGATCACTAGTAAGATGCCGTCACTGCCTTCGCGATAGGCCAGCTTGGCAAAGAGTCCGGGGGGGAGTTCGTATAGTGCAGTGTTTTGCGCCGCCAGTGTTGGCAAGAGGCTCTGCAAGTAGGCCAGATCTGCCGGTTGCATGAGCTCCGGGCAGAGATACAACTCGCTAGGGATTACATGATTGGCTAAGGCTCGGCTCGCTTCGCGCCATCCTTCAACTACGGTATGGCGGGCTTGGTCACGCGCCGAGCGCTTTTGCAATTTCAAAACCGCTTTGATGCGGGGATTTTGAGGGCTAGTGATCCGCTGCACAGGCCCAGCCTATTCTGTTGCAGACCAACGGGCATAAGTGCCACTGGGTAATGGGCGCCCGTGCTGATCGTTGACGACCATTTCGCCGATGTTGATCTCGCCGCGCAGCCCAGCCACGAGCGGTGCTAGCTGATTTTGCATGACCAGTGGTGTGAATCCTGGCGTGTGACAACTATAGATCACAAAGAGTGCCTCGGGCGCCAAGATGGTCTTGCAGGCCTCTAGTAGCGGCAGCAGATCATCTTCGATCTTAAACACTTCACCTTTCGGGCCGCGGCCAAACGAAGGCGGATCCAGGATAATGCCTTGATACTTCACCCCGCGGCGCTCTTCCCGTTTGAGAAACTTGAGCGCATCATCAACGAGCCAGCGGATCGGACGCTCGTCCAAGGCGGACAATTCGGCATTTTTGCGAGCCCAATCCACCACACCTTTGGCCGCATCCACATGCACGACATGGGCGCCAGCTTGGCTGGCTGCCAGGCTGCTTCCGCCGGTATAGGCAAAGAGGTTCAAGACATACAGGTTGCGGTCATTTGTCTTTCGCAATCGTGTACGAATCTTTTCGCGTAGCCAGGACCAATTTTCGGCTTGTTCGGGAAAGAGCCCCATGTGGCCAAAATTGGTGAGCTTGATGCGCATGTACAGGTCGTGATAGATAATGTCGAAATCGCGCTCGACTTTGCGTTTCCATTCCCACGACCCACCGCCATCGCTGCTGCGGATGTAGACCCCGTCGACGCGGCGCCATTCGGCGTCGGGGAGTTTGGGCTGCCAGACCGCTTGCGGCGCCGGGCGGACCAAGCGGTAGGGACCAATCTGCTCTAGTTTGAGCTGATTACCAGAATCAAGTAAGGTGTACCCATGTTCGGCCAATGTTTGCATGCCCCCAGTGTAGCATACTATTTCGCCAAGCTGCAACCATTATGGTATCATAAAGGAGTTGCGCCACTTTCCTGATAAAGTGGGGGTTCATTGTAGAACTTGCGCAAGCCTTGATGAATGCGTGACGAGTAGCAAGTACATGGTTGATCTGTGAGCCGAATGACAAGCCCAGCTCTGCCGTGATCGACAGCTACTTGTTGCGCATTTTATGTTTTTCCGCTTAAGCATCTAGCTTAGAAATTGTGGTGCCTGACGAACGCAAACGATAGAGAATGATTCAGATCGAGTCTAAGACAGGTCGAAAGGAGCCATTTTGGACGACGCTGAAACAAGAATCGCTTTGATCCAAACAGTGGAACGGTTGGCCGCCAATGCGTGGCCCGCCGCGGAAGCAACCGAATTGGATGGCTGGCAACTGCGCTTTACAGAGGGTGTGACCCGGCGCGCCAATTCAGTCAATGTCAACCTCTCGGTTGGAGAAGCTGCCTTAGCGGACAAGGTAGCCGCGGTCGAAACCTTCTATCAGGAGCGCGGGCTGCCCATTCGCTACCAGATTTCGCCCGCTGCCCAGCCCGCGGGGCTGGATGAGAATCTGGCTGGGCGAGGGTATCAAGCAGTGGCCCACACCGCCGTGCAGATCGCCGAGCTCGGCCAGATCTTGCGGCAGACCGTGCCTTTGCGGACCTACCCCAGTTTCGAGGTGGAAGTATCGGAATCGTTCGATGACGAGTGGTTTGCACTTTATGCTGCCATTGAGCACGCGGCCGATCCGCAGGTGCTCGTGCGCCGGGCGATCTTCCAGCGCATTGCCCAACCAACCGCATACACTACGCTGCGCATTGATGGCGCGCCAGTTGCGGTGGGCTTGGGGGTATTGGAAGAGCAATGGGTTGGCATCTTTTGCTTGGCGACTTTGTCAGAGTTTCGGCGGCGGGGGGCCGGTGGCGCGATCTTGCGGACATTGGCAATCTGGGCCCAACTCTACGATGCACAAGCTGCCTATCTCCAGGTGATGCTCGATAACCAATCCGCCCAGTCGCTCTATACGCGAACAGGATTTACCACGCTCTATCACTATCATTACCGAGAAAAATTCGTGTAGTTGTAAGGCTGTAAACATACTGTTTTGATGTTTTTGTGCTTGCCGATCCGGTCTCTGGCCGGATGAAGTCATCCCGCAGATGTGCCCTGGTCTCTGGTGGCAACGAGCCCGCTCCTCTATGCTGAGTCTGTTGTTCGGTTCGGGCTCTTGTCTTGTGCCAATGTATTAAATCAGAATCATCAATCAAAGTGGTTAGGAGGAACCGATGTCTGCTAATCGGGTGGGCGTTTATCGCCGCTTGGCTGGCTATTTGCGCCCCTATTGGCGGCAAATGCTTTTGGCGTATGGGGCGATGCTGCTCGCTACGCTGCTCAATCTGCTTGTGCCTCAGGTAGTCAAGCGTGCGATCGATGAAGGTTTGGCTTCGGGGAGGGCTACGGCCTTGCTGACTGCGGCGGGCTTGATTTTGGGCATCGCCGTGGTGCGGGGCGTGATGGGCTTTACGCAACGCTATTTTGGTGAATGGCTGTCCAACCGAACCGGGTATGATCTGCGCAATCAATTCTACGGACGGGTCCAAGCACTGCCCTTTGCTTTTCACGACAAAGCCCGGATCGGCGATTTGATGAGCCGCGCTACCGGGGATATCAGCGAGACTGAACGCTTTATGGGGGTCGGGCTGATGGATCTCTTCTCGACTGTGCTCTTGCTGGTTGGGGTCGTGGTGGCCATGCTGCTGGAAGACGTGCAACTGGCGTTGTGGGTTTTGCTGCCATTGCTGGGATTGATCGCCGCTGCCGTGCGTTTTGGCTCGATTCTGCGCCCCATGTTCAAGAAGATCCAGGATCAGATGGGGGTGCTCTCGTCGATCATGCAGGAGAGCTTGACCGGCATTGGGGTAGTCAAAGCCTTTGCCCGCGAATCGCACGAGTTTGCCAAGTTTGATCACGAGAATGAAAAATGGTTTGGCATGCGATTCCGGGCCATCAAACTTTGGGCTGATTATTGGCCCTTTTTCACCTTTGTGTTGGCTGGCTGTGTCTTGCTACTGCTCTGGTTTGGCGGTCCACAGGCCATCAGCGGGGAGATCACCGTCGGTAGCCTGTTTGCCATGATCTCCTACGTGCTGATCTTGAATCAGCCGGTGCTGCACATGGGCTTTGTGGTGAACCTGGCCGCCACCGCGGGCGCAAGTGCCAGCCGTGTCTTTGAAATCATCGACACACCGAGTGAGATCCACGAGTCACCGAATGCGCAAGCTTTAACCAATCCCCGCGGCGAAGTGCGCTTTGAAGGAGTGAGCTTCACCTATGGACAAGGCCGCAGCATCCTGCAAGATGTCAATTTTGTGGCCTACCCTGGCCAAGTCGTGGCCTTGATCGGCCCAACTGGGTCGGGCAAATCGACCATCACCAATTTGATTCCCCGTTTTTATGATCCCTCGGCTGGCCGCGTGCTGGTGGATGGCATTGATGTGCGCCAGCTGCAATTGGCGAGTCTACGTCGGCACATTGGGATTGTGTTGCAAGAACCATTTCTCTTCAATGGCACCATTGCCGAAAATATTGCTTATGGTCGTCCGGAAGTCAGCATGGAAGAGATTATCAGTGCGGCGCAAGCGGCCAAGGCCCATGATTTTATCGGGACCTTTCCCGCTGGTTATGAGACCAAAGTGGGGGAGCGCGGCGTGACCTTGAGCGGCGGCCAGAAGCAACGCATCGCCATTGCGCGCGCCTTGCTCTATGATCCCCGCATCTTGATCCTCGATGACTCCACCAGCAGTGTCGATACCGAAACCGAGCATCTCATCCAGCAGGCGCTGGCGGTGTTGATGGTCGGTCGCACCACCTTTGTGATCGCTCAACGCTTGCTCACGCTGAAGAGTGCCGATCAGATTCTGGTGCTGGATGGTGGGCGGATCATCGAGCGCGGTACGCATGATGAGCTGCTGGCACTGAATGGTCACTACCGCAAGATCTACGACCTGCAACTGCGTGACCAAGAAGAATTGCTCAAGGTCGAGCAAACGCTTGCCGCACCGGCGGCCGTGTGAGGCGTCAATCATGAAGCTTAGAGAATGCTTATCATACGCCTCGTCTCCTGCTGAATACCCAATCCACTGAAGGATGGTAGCCAAAGAATATTATGAGTACACATAATCAACCGCACACTTCCCCCCGTTTGGGCCTCTCTTGGCTTTTCGGTACCCGCCTGACGATGGAAGAGCAAGAGCGCC
>CAZMRA010000075.1:0-18105 GCA_964568485.1 uncultured Caldilineaceae bacterium
TTCGGCGCGTAATGATAACTTCCGCGCCAAGCGCTACGTGGCCAAATACACCATCAACCCGGCCATCGCCCACGGCATGGCTCACTTGATCGGCTCGATCGAGCCAGGCAAAGTGGCGGATCTCGTGCTTTGGAAACCGGCCTTCTTTGGCGTCAAACCGGAAATGATCGTTAAAGGTGGCTTTATTGCCTGGAGCGTCATGGGGGATGCCAATGCCTCGATCCCCACGCCGCAGCCGGTCATTTATCGCCCCATGTTTGGCGCATTCGGCAAGGCCACCGCGCCGACCAGCATCACCTTTGTTTCGCAGGCGGCCCTCGAGGCAGACATTGCTGGTCAACTGGGGTTGCAGAAGCAGGTGGCCACCGTGCGCAACTGCCGCAATGTGGGCAAAGCCGACATGATCCACAACAGTGCCATGCCCACTATCGAAGTGGACCCAGAGACCTATGAGGTGCGCGCCGATGGCGATCTGCTCACTTGTGAGCCTGCCGACGTGCTGCCCATGGCGCAGCGATATTTCTTATTCTAATGCTCGAAACTGGGCAAGCTTACCCTTGCGATAATGATTTGGAGAAAGCCTGATGTCTGACCTGACAGCTACCCTCAGCCCCTTGCGCATCGGCATTGCCGGACCGGTGGGCAGCGGCAAGACCGCACTCGTCGAAGCGCTCTGCCGCAAACTCGCCCCCCATCACAGCGTAGGCGTGGTGACCAATGATATTTACACCAAGGAGGACGCACTGTTCCTGCTGCGCCGCAACGTGCTCGAAGAAGCGCGTATCCGAGGGGTGGAAACCGGCGGCTGCCCCCACTCCGCCATTCGTGACGATGTCTCGATGAATCTGGAGGCAGTCATGGAGCTCGAAGAGACATTGCCCGGGCTGGAGCTAGTGCTCGTAGAGAGCGGGGGTGATAATCTCGCTGCATCCTTCAGCCCTGAATTGGTGGATGCTTGGATCTATGTCATCGATGTGTCCGCCGGAGACAAGATTCCCCGCAAGGGCGGGCCGGGCATCACGCGCTCGGATCTGTTGGTGATCAACAAGATCGATCTGGCGCCGTTGGTAGGTGCATCGCTTGAGGTCATGGATCGGGATACCCGCACGATGCGCGGTGACAGTCCCTTCATCTTTAGTAATCTAAAATCCGAAGAAGGGCTGGATAGCATCGTCGCTTGGGTGGAAGGGTTGATGCAGCAAGAGAGCCCCAGCCGCACCCGGTCACTGGATGGGCGGCGTCCCGTAGCGATGGGCGCAGCGGACCACCATCATCACCACCATCACTAGATTGGTCTCAATTCAACTAGGGAGATTGAAGCTCATTGGCGGGTGCTGGTGGCATAAGCAGCTGTCATTCGCCAATGAGGTTATCCCGCCCGCGCAAGCGCTGCCCCATCATCCGCCTGGCCTCTCCTCGCTCCGCTTTTCACTTCGCCCAGTTGCACCAGTGCATTCGCATGTGTTTGTCAAGCCCAACAGAAAAAAAGCAGCTTGACACTCATTCGGTTTTATGCTAAGTTATCGATAACATACGTCGCTAACGCAGAGAGCGCTCCCCAAAATGCTGCTCCTGGGTTCCAGCCGACGATGTCGCTCCCGTAGATAGAATTGATATAATTTGCGATGAGTACCATTCGTGATGTAGCGAAACGGGCTGGCGTTTCTCCCATGACCGTTTCGCGGGTGCTCAACCGGACGGGGTACGTACATCCGACCACGCGCGCCCGCGTCGAGATGGCGATTGCCGCCCTGGGGTATGTCCCCAATACGCTGGCGCGCAGCTTGCGTTCCAAACGGACCAAAACACTGGCTTTGCTGCTAACCGATATTACGAATCCTTTTTTTACCACCCTGGCTCGGGGGGTGGAAGATGTTGCCAGCGCTCACGGGTTCAATGTCATCTTTTGTAATACCGATGAATCGGAGCGCAAGCAGGCGGAATATTTAACTGTGCTGGTGCAAAAGCAGGTGGACGGGGTCTTGTTGGTGCCGGCGCGCAGTACACCCGAACCGATCACCTTCCTCCAGCGCCATGGAATTGCCGTCGTCGTTTTGGATCGCCGCATTCCTGGCGTTGCTGTCGATGTGATCCGAGGCGAATCTGAGCAGGCTGCTGTGGATCTCACGCGTCTGCTCTTGGACTTGGGCCACCGCCGCATCGCCATGTTGGCTGGGCCGGAAGATGTGTCAACCGCCCAGGATCGGGTGGTCGGTTATCAGCGGGCCTTCCAGGAGTGTGGGCTGGCTGTGCCCCACGACCTCATCTTTCGCGATACTTATACGATGAGCGGCGGGCGGCGGATGGCAGCGCTGGCGACAGCCGTGGCAGAACGCCCTACTGCTCTTTTTGCCGCTAATAACTTTATTGCGATTGGGGCTTTTCATCTGTTGCGCGAGCAAGGGTTGCGCGTGCCGGAGGATATTTCACTGGTGGCCTTTGATGATCTCCCCTTGGCCATCATGATCGATCCATTTTTGACGGTCGCCACCCAATCGGCGAGCGAGATGGGGCGGCGGGCAACCGAGTTGCTCTTGACGCGGATCCTCGAGGAGGATCTCCCCATGCCGCAAGAAATTGTGTTGCCCACGGTGGTCATTGAGCGGCGTTCAACCGCGCCACCACCCATTTCTGCGCTGCGAGCTAGCGGGCTCTAGTAATCAAACGCTCGCTAGGCACTCGATCCGGGCAATCTATAGAGCGTGTTTTTCGTTGGTGGCCTGCTCGGTTGTTCTTCGGCCTGAGCAGAGCCGCCACTCCAGAAGTACCCAGAGCGCACGCTATGTTTGCATCTCCCAGCGTCTCTTTGGCGGGACGCACCTATGCAAAAATGGCTTGCTCACTCTGTCCTGTAGCTCCTCATTCAACGAAAGACTTTGTGTGAACCAAAGGAGGAAGTCCATGCAGACGCAGTATCTTTCGCGCCGCAGATTCTTGCAGCTTTCGGCCACCATGACGGGCGCAGCTGCCCTGGCTGCTTGTGTGGCACCAACCGGGGCCCCTGGTGGGGCCGCAGGTGAGGCCAACGCACCCGCCAGCGAAACGATCACGCTGAGTTTTGGCCATGCTTGGGAAGCCGCTTTCTTGCCGGTGCAAAACGAATTTGACGCCGCTTATATGGAATCGCACCCGGGCGTCGAGATCTCCGTCACTAATAACACGTGGGGCGATCACAACCAGATTGTGCCGACTTGGGCGGCGGCTGGCACACTGCCCGATGTGATCTACGTACACGGGCGGTATGCTTTCCCATGGAATTACGAAGGCGTGGTCGTCAGCGTGCAGGATTACATCGACCAAGATGCCGATTTCAACATCGAAGGTATTTGGGAAGAGGCGCTCCGGCTCTACCGCTTCAACGGCAATCAATATGAGATTCCCTACGACCACGGTCCAGTCATTCTGGGCTATAACAAAGACATCTTCGACGCAGCTGGTCACGAATATCCCAATGCCGACTGGACAGTAGAAGACTTCCGCGCAGCCGCGTTGGCCCTCACCGATCTTTCCGATAGCAACAACCCGCAGTGGGGGTATTCCGGTAACTTGCCTGATTTTGGCAACACCGCCAATGGCCCGATGTTTTATGGTTGGGGCGTCGAGCCTTTTAACGAGGATGAGACGGTTATTCAATTGGACAGTGACGAAGCACGTGCGGCTGTGCAATTTTGGGTAGACATCATCCATGTGGACAAATCTGCCCCAACCCCGGCAGAATCAACTGCGTTTGAACAAGGGGCTTGGATCGCTGGCCGGGTCGCCATGAGCAATGTTGCCTCCTGGAACACACCCACCATCCACAATTTTGCTCCCTTTGCTTGGGATGTGGCGCCCTGGCCGAAGGGACCCGCCACCCGCGGCACGGGATCCTTTGGCAGCGGCTATGGCGTGACCCGTGACAGTCAGCACGTGGATGAGGCGTGGAATTACCTGCGCGAATATCTCTCCAAAGAGGGGATGGAGACCATGTGGGGCAGCACTGGGCGTGGGAGCCCCGCCCGCAAAGATGCTTACGAGTCCTGGATGAATTCCGAGCCCGCGCCAGAGCATGCGGAATATTTCCTGGAGGCATTGGATAGCTATGCTAAGACCGACCGCCCGTACCAGACCCTGGCCGGCGGTGAAATTCTCGACATCCTCAACCGGCAGACCACCTTGTTGAAGAATGGTGAAACTACGGTCGATGAAGCGATCAACACCATCATTGCCGAGGGCACACCGGTGCTGGAAGCTGCGGCTGCACGCTTGCAGGGCAGCTAGCGGAACACCGCATCGTTAGCCGCAAGGAAATCGATCGCCTAGACCTCGCATCAGGGTAGGTGCGGTTTCGAGATCGCACCTACCGGATAGTGCGTGAAGGGCAATTCACAACGAGTACCAGCAGCCGTAGCTGATAACGAACCTAATTCGCGCGGCTTAGCTGATTGATAAGGAGCAACCGTATGCTGCTCACCATCGCTGCGTTGATTCGCAGGCGCCCGTTGACTCTCCGCCAGCGTGAGCAATTAGACTTTTACCTGGCTATTTCGCCTTGGTTGATCGGTCTGATCCTCTTTACCGGCGGACCCGTGTTGGCCTCCTTTGCCTTTAGCTTCACCAACTGGACGGGCTTGACAACGGTGGAATGGGTGGGGTTCGAGAACTTCCGCCAACTCCTTTTTGAGGACAATCTCTTCTGGATCGCCACCTACAATACCTTTTACTACTCGGTCGGCAGCGTGATCCTCGGTACATTGGGCGCGCTCTTTGTGGCTATCTTGCTCAATCAGAATTTGCCGGGCACGACGTTGCTGCGCGTGGTCTACTATATGCCTTCGATTGCCAGTGGTGTCGCCATCGCCATTCTGTGGATCTGGCTCTTTAACCCGCAGGTTGGTCTAGTGAACTATATGTTATCGCTGTTCGGCATCAAAGGCCCACTTTGGTTAGCAAGCCAAGATTGGGCGAAACCAGCGCTAGTCCTCAAAAGCCTTTGGGGCATCGGCACCAACATGATCATTATCTTGGCGGGGCTGCAAGGGGTGCCACAAACGCTGTACGAGGCTTCCCGCATCGATGGGGCGAGCAAATGGCATGAGTTTCGCTATGTCACTGTCCCGATGATTTCACCTGTCCTCTTTTTTGTGATCGTGATCTCGACGATTAATTCGTTCCAGATCCTGACCGATGTGTTGGTAATGACCCAAGGCGGTCCTGGCACCGCAACCTTTGTCTACGTCTATTACATCTATCAAGCCGCCTTCCAATACCTGAAGATGGGCTATGCGTCGGCGTTGGCCTGGATCCTCTTTGCCTTGATCCTGGGGCTGACCCTGCTGCAACTGTGGGGGAGCCGGCGTTGGGTCTACTACGAAGGCGAAGAGCGGGCGTAATTGATGATGGCAGCAAACTCAGTGATTGACGCGGCGGTGGCAGCAGCTCCTGCTGCGAGACAGGGAGTACGGAAATGAGCCAAATCTTGGAAAATTCGGCACTGACGGGTGCTGGTGCACGGCGGCGGGTGAATGACGTATGGTGGTGGCAGCGCAAAACGCCCCGTAAGATCATCCATGCTACGGTGATCTATCTGTTGCTCCTCCCTGGCGCGCTGCTCTTTATCCTGCCCTTGATTTGGATGCTCTCAACTTCCCTGAAGGAGCCGCGCCAGATCTTTGTCTATCCCCCACAGTGGATTCCCAACCCGGTGCTGTGGAGCAACTTCTGGGAGGGTTGGAATGCTTATCTGCCGTTCTCCCTCTTTTTGCGCAACTCTTTGATCATTACCATTAATAACATCATCGGCAACCTGATCTCTTGTTGTTTGGCGGCCTATGCCTTTGCCCGGCTGCGCGCCCCCGGCAAAAATATCTTCTTTATGTTGGTGCTCGCCACCATGCTCTTGCCGCAAGAAGTCACCGTGATCCCGCAATATGTGCTCTTTACGCGGCTGGGCTGGAACAACACGTGGCTGCCGCTGATGGTCCCGGCGTGGTTCGGCTGGCCCTTCTTCATCTTTCTCTTGCGCCAATTTTTTATGAGCATCCCACATGATCTGGATGAGGCCGCCCGCTTGGATGGCGCTTCGTCTTGGCGCATCCTCTGGAGCATCATCTTGCCGCTGGCGAAACCCGCGCTGGCCACGGTGGTGATCTTCGCCTTCATCGGCAACTGGAACAACTTCCTCTATCCGCTGATCTACATCCGCGACATCAAGAAACAAGTCTTGGCCGTGGGGCTCAACATGTTCCGCGGGCAGTATGGCCAGGTGGATTTCCACTACATGATGGCGGTCTCGCTGATCGTGCTACTGCCAGTTTTGATTGTCTTCTTCCTGGGGCAACGGCTCTTTGTGCAGGGGATTGCGCTGACGGGGATCAAAGGGTAAAATCGCCTTTTACCTTTCGAACAACTGCAGCGTGCGGGCGCGTTGGAAGCAATGCTCGAATCAGAAAGCCAAAAGAATTTTCGTTGGAACGCCGTTGTCAACGGTTTGGACATGGTCTTCTTTGCCTTGGGGAGTAGTCTCGTCTCGCGTGAGACGGTGTTGCCCGCTCTGGTCAGTACCCTGACCGATTCCAAGCTCGCCATCGGCCTGATCCCCGCGCTCTATAGTGTGAGCTATTATTTGCCCCAGCTTTTGATGGCGAACCATGCCGAGCAGTTACGCTACAAAAAGCCCTTTGTGATGTTTATCGGTGGACTGGGCGAGCGTTTCCCCTATCTGTTGATCGGCTTGACGCTCTGGCTCTTGGCCGGATCTGCGCCGCAGCTGGCCTTGGTGCTGCTCTTTTTGTTCCTGGGGGTGGGGGCCGCAGCCAGTGGTATGGCCACCCCCGCTTGGTACGACATGATCGCCAAGGTGATCCCAGTCCAGCGTCGCGGCATCTGGTCAGGGATTAGCAACAGTTTGGGCGCACTGTTGGCGATCGGCGGAGCGCTTGTGGTTGGCAACATCTTGGAGCGGGTTGCCTATCCCATCAACTTCGCTTGGATCTTCTTCCTGGCCTTTGTAGCCTGGAACATCTCCTTCTTCGGCTTATCCCTCAATCGCGAACCCCCGAGTGAGAACCTAAAGCAGCCCATCCCCCTCCGCCGCTATTTGGCGCAACTGCCGAGCATCCTCCGTGGGGATCGCAATTTTCGCCGCTACCTGCTTAGCCGCAGTGTGGTCCACTTAGGCACGATGGCGGTGGGCTTTTTCACCGTTTATGGGCAAGAACGCTTTGCCGTGGGCGGTGTGCAGATTGGTATTTTTACTGCGCTCCTGGTTGCCAGCCAAGCCTGCATGAATCTGGTTTGGGGGATGTTCGCCGACCGCTTGGGCCACAAGATCGTGCTGACCGTGGCGCCCGTGCTGATGCTGGCGGCCGTCCTCACCGCTTGGCTAGCGCCGACCATCGAGTGGTTGATGGTGACCTTTGTGCTGCTAGGCATCTATCTGGCCGCTGATAATGTCTCAGCCTTCAACATCATTGTCGAATTTGCCCCGGAACAATATCGCCCCACCTATATCGGGTTGACCAATACGCTGCTTGCCCCCGCGCTCACGCTGAGCCCATTGATTGGTGGCTGGCTGGCGACAATCTTGGGGTATGGCGGTCTCTTTGCCGCGGCCTTGCTCGCCGCTGCTGTCGGTGGGTTGTTGATGTATTATTGGGTAGATGAACCGCGACGCATGCGACCAGTGGCGCCGCTCGGTGTACAAACGCTCAGCGAGTAGTGAGCACGCGTCTGGGCAAATCCTACGAGGAAATTTATGACCAAAATTGCTTTGATTTCCGATACTCACGACAATTTTGCCAATTTGGAAAAAGCATTGGCAGCGATCAAGGCCAGCGGGGCCGAGCATCTCCTCCATCTGGGAGATCTATGCGCCCAGTTTATGGTCAGCCGCTTGGCACAAAATTTTGCTGGGCCCATTCACATTGTCTTTGGAAATAACGATGGCGACGGCCGCTTATTGCAGACCATCGCCAGCAAACACCCGAATGTGACTTTGCACGGTATCTACGCCGAATTGACGATTGGTGACCGGCAAATCGCCATGATCCATTATCCCGAGCCTGCCTTGCGCATTGCTCAATCGGGCCAATTCGATCTCGTCTGTTATGGGCACAATCATCAACGCCACCACGAGCAAATTGGCCGCAGTTGGCTGGTCAATCCCGGCGAGTTGTTGGGCCTCTATGGCGTGCTAACTTGGGGCCTATACGACACCACCACGCACGAGTATCAAGAGCAGCCGCTGAACGCCTGAGCGATCAGAGCCGCTCCAACACCCGCAGACATTGGTCGATCTCGTCGAGGGTGTTGTAATGCACCAGGCCGAGCCGCAGCCAACCGCCACTCGGTTCCACCCCGAGATAATGCGATAATTCGTGGGCGTAAAAATTGCCATGCCAGGCGAAGATATTCTGCGCGGCCAAATGTTCGGCCAGTGCTTGCGGCGTGGTGCCCTCTTTGCGCAGTGCCACGGTGGCAACGCGGCGCGGCCAATCAAAGCGAGTGGTGACCCCATAGATGCGCACGCCGGGGATCACCTCGAGCCCTTCGATCAGCCGCTCAATCAGCAGGCTTTCATATTCCCCAATGGCTTGGAACGCAGCGATCAGTTTTTCGCGTTGGCTGGCCGTGGGGGAAGCCGTTCCGTACCGCACGCCCAAGTCGGCGAGATAATCAACCGCCGCGCTCACGCCTGCGATCCCTTCGTGATTTTTGGTGCCGGTCTCCCACTTGCCGGGCAACGCCTCGCCCGCTGGCCGGACGCGATAGGCATTAAGTTTCTCCAGATGGCTGCGCCTGCCGTAGAGAATGCCCACGTGGGGACCAAAGAATTTGTAGGCGCTGCAGGCCAGAAAATCACAATCGAGCGCCTTGACGTCGATCAGCCCGTGCGCGGCATATTGCACGGCGTCGATGAAGCTGTAGGCGCCAACTTCCTTGGCCCAGCCGATGATCGTCTTGACGTCGTTGATATTCCCGCTGGCGTTGCTGGCATAGCCGACGGCGACCAATTTGGTGCGCTCGTTGAACAGTGAGCGCATCTCGGCGAGGTCGATCGTACAATTTTCTTCATCAATCTCGGCCCAGCGCACTCGGGCGCCGCGATCTTCGGCCAGCCGCAGCCAGGGCGCCACATTCGCATCATGATCGGCCCGCGTCAGGATGATCTCGTCGTCCTCGTGGATCTCTGCGGCGAGTGAGCGTGCCAAGTGGAAGGTCAGCGAGGTCATGTTGTTGCCAAAGACTACCTCATCCACATCCGCATTGAGTAGATCGGCCACGTTCTGTCGGGCTTGGTCGAGCACGGCATCGCTGCGCACGCTGGTCTCAAAGATCCCGTGCGTATTGGCGTTGCGTCGCGTCAGGTAATCGACGATTGCATCGATCACCCGCTGGGGCACTTGTGTGCCGCCGGGGTTGTCAAAAAAGATCGCGGGACGGCCATTGTATAACTCGTTCAGCGCCGGAAATTGGGCGCGGATTGCTTGCACATTCAGCATTGGTTCATTCCATTGAGCACTTAAAAACGAATTTCGGGATAGTCCGCCGCCAACCACCAATCATGTTCGTGGTGTAGCAGGCTCAGCCAATCATTCTGGCTAAGCAGTTGCAACCAAGTGAGCAACGGGGTTGTGTTCAGCCGCCACCAAGTTTGGGCGGCCTGCACCGGCGAGGCTAAGTGGACTTGCTTGGGCGGGCTTAGATCCACGACGCGCACACGGCCATCCGTGGGCAGATTGGCCAGCGCACACGCCCGCTCGACTGCCAGCTGAAAGTCCCCCAACGCATCGACCAAGCCATGCGCCAGCGCTTGTACTCCAGTCCAGACTCGGCCATTGGCAATCTCATCCAATGACTCGAATGGCAGGTCGCGGTCGGCGGCTACACGTTCCTTGAATTGCGCATAGTTATACTGCACGCTTGCTTCGATCTTGGCGCGTTGGCTGCCTTGCCAAGGTTGATTTTCGCTATAAAGATCGGCGTGGGCCCCGCGGCCAATCGAATAGCGCTTGGCCTGCAATTTGGCGTAAGCATCACGCAGCACCGGCTTGGCCGTGATCACCCCAATGCTGCCGGTGAGTGTCGTCCGCTGGGCGACGATTTCACGGCTGGGCAAGGCAATATAATATCCACCACTGGCCGCCACATCCCCCAGATAGACCACCACCGGCTTCTCGGCGTTGAGCAGCGCCAATTCGTGCCAGATCAAGTCGCTGGCCAGCGCAGAACCCCCGCGCGAATCGACATGCACCACCACCGCCGCTAACTGATCTTGCTTGCGCGCTGCCCGGATCTGCTGTTGGGCGGTGAGATGTCCCAAGGTTTCTTCACCGAAGATGGGCAAGGGCACCGGAAAGTTGCGGCTGCGTCCTGGCACAATCGAGCCAGTCAGGCTGATCACGGCGATCGCCTGCCGTGGGCGGACGCGAGGATGACGCAGCAGCAAGTGTTGGAACTCGTCGACTGGCTTGAGGCGGGCTGGTTGTTCGGTCGACCCCAGCAGCGCGGGTAATTCGTCTTCGTAAGCAATTTGGTCGATCAACCCGGCAGCCCGCGCCTCTTCGGCATTCCACGGCGCCCCATCGATCAGCTGCTTGACCGTTTCCACCGTGAGTTTGCGGCCCTTGGCGATGCCATTGACCAGCTCCTCGTAGAGACTGTCGTAGAGCCACTGTGTTTGCGCCTCGTATTCGGGCGTCATGACCGGTTCACTGAACGCATCAAAAGCGGTCTTCCAGGGCGCGATCTTCACCACATCCATCTGCATCCCGAGCTGAGCCAATGTGTCTCGCCAAAAGGTCGGGTTGCTGTGAAACCCGAGAATATTCCACTCCGTGAGCGGCGTCACAATAATTTGATCGGCGGCACAGGCGGCCAAGCAGAGCGGGCGGGTAAATTGCTCGAGGTGAAAGATGATCCGCTTGGGGGCCGCTGTCGCCCCGTGCAGCTCCCGGTCGCGCTGGCGGAAGCGGTCAAAAATGGCAGCAAGGCTTTGGGCCTGGGCCAGGCTGAGGCTGGGGCTTTTGATCAGAAATATCACTCCATGCAGGGTGGGTTCCCCGACGAGTTGCTCCAGGGTGTCGGCCAACGAAGCCAAGCTGAGCGAATGTTCGTTAGCGCCAGGGACAAAGCGCCGCCACCAGGGCATGCGTGCCGGCCGTTCACTGATCGACCCATCCAAGGTAATCACGGCGTAATCGGGCAGGGTTTTGCGCCAGAGGCGCCGGCGCAGATTGGCAATTTGGCAGACCAAATGCACCCAACCGCTGTTCACCCACTCGCCAAAACGAGCAAGACCTTGTTTCCAGCGGGCTAGTGTGGATTTGCTTTGTGGATTCTCACTCATGGCAGATCAACGGTGCCTCGTCTTCAGGGTCTATCCTCGGTAAGCGATCAAGCCAAATATTGCAACCAAGCTTGCCAATCGGCCAGCAGATAGATCAAGATGCCAATCACAAGCAGCAGCAAGATGAAGCGTAGGCTGCCCCAAAAGCGCCGCCACCAGCGTACTGTACGGAGCTCCTGTTCGATTTGCTGGAGGACGGCGAGCTGTTCGGCCTGGATTTGGCGTAAGTTCACCAACTCTTGCAAAATTTGTTGGTCGAGTGGGGCGGATTCAACCCGCGCCGGAGCTTCTCTGTTGGCAATGGGTTGGGCTGGGATGGCTGCCTTACTACTGTCCATGCTCCTCCATCAGAATTAGTCTCTGCTGCCTGCAGGAACCTCGCTATTGTCGCCCCAAACCGCGCTTTTGGCAAAACACCATCCCCAATACCTTGCTTGAAACGACAGCGGCTGTTACACTGGACAATGAAGTTTTTATCCTGAAATTCGACGCCCAAGAGTGCCTATCGTTGTCGATTCGGGCGCCGCAATCATTCAGGCTCAGCAAGTGTGGCTTGCTGTTGGTGAGGTGCAGGTTTCGATGCTGTAATAACGGCATCGGTCGGAGCGAGAAAGCGTATGCTCATCGGGTTGCCCAAAGAGATCAAAGATGGCGAGAATCGAGTCGGATTATCGCCGGGTGCCGTCAAGGCTTTGGTGGCGCGTGGTCATCGAGTGTTGATCGAACGGGGGGCAGGCGAAGGCAGCGCGATCAGCGATGCTGAATATCAAGCTGCCGGTGGTGAGATCGTGGAAAGTGCTGCCGATGCTTGGTCGGCTGAGTTGGTCGTTAAAGTGAAAGAGCCAATCAAGGCCGAATATGGCTTTCTGCGGTCTGATCTGATCCTCTTTACCTATTTACATCTCGCCGCGGATCGGTCACTCACCGAAGCTCTGCTCGCTAGCCAGGTGACGGCTATTGCCTACGAAACCGTGCAGACCGAAAATGGCAAATTGCCCCTACTCATGCCCATGAGCGAGGTGGCCGGACGCATGGCGCCGCAAGTCGGGGCGGCTTGTTTGGAACGACAAAATGGTGGCCGTGGTGTGCTGCTCGGTGGCGTACCTGGCGTGGCTCCCGCCAATGTAGCGATTTTGGGTGGGGGTGTCGTGGGCACCAATGCCGCCAAGGTGGCCATGGGCATGGGCGCGCAAGTCACTGTGCTGGATGTTAGCCATGATCGGCTGATCTATTTGGATGATGTTTTTCAGGGGCGCTTGCAAACGCGTACCAGCAACGACTATAACATTGAACAGGCGATCTTTAATGCCGACCTGATCATCGGCGCGGTGTTGATCCCAGGCGGCCGCGCGCCACAATTGGTCACACGCCAGATGTTGTCCAGTATGCGGCCCGGTGCGGTGATCGTCGATGTAGCGGTTGATCAAGGTGGCTGTATCGAAACCACCAAGCCGACGACCCATAAAGATCCAACGTACGTAGTGGATGGGATTGTGCATTATGGGGTGGCGAATATGCCGGGCGCAGTGCCACGCACCAGCACGTTTGCGCTCGTTAACCAAACCATGTCGTATGTGCTGCGCTTGGCAAGTGAGGGCTTAGGCGCGATCGTGAATAGTCGCCCGCTACAACATGGGCTGAACACCTATCGCGGACAATTGACCCACAATGCGGTTGCCGAAGCCTTTGGGTTGCCTTATGTCGAGCCAACGCAAGTGTTGAGGATGTAGATGGAACATGGCTAAAATTAATACTGCACCGCTCAGCGGTATGCGCGATTTTTTACCACTCGATGTATTGCGGCGCAATTATGTGATCGACATCATCGAGCGGGTTTTTCAAAGTTATGGCTTCGAACCCCTAGAAACGCCCACTATGGAGCGCCTTTCCACCCTGCTGGGGAAATATGGTGAAGAAGGCGACCAGTTGATCTTCCGGGTGCTCAAGCGCGGTGAAAAACTGGCCGAAGCCTTACGCAGCGAACCGAGCGAAAATGGCGTGAGCGATGCCGGACTGCGTTACGATCTCACGGTGCCATTGGCTCGGGTGGTGGCGGAATACCGCAGCAAATTGCCGCGCTTCTTCAAGCGCTATCAGATCCAGCCAGTCTACCGCGCCGACCGCCCGATGAAAGGCCGTTTCCGCGAGTTCTTCCAGTGTGATGTTGATGTGGTTGGTTCTTCCAGCCAACTGGTCGAGGCCGAAGTCTTGGCCGCCGGTGCGCAAATTCTGCAAACTTTGGGTTTTCAGGGCGAGAATCACTTCACGCTGCGGGTGAATCACCGCGGCATTTTGCGTGGCATCATGGAAACTTGTGGCGTGCCTGCCGATAAAGAGAGCGAAGCCATTGTGGCCATCGACAAGCTCGACAAGATCGGACTGGATGGGGTGCGCCAAGAATTGCAGACGCGCGGTCTCTCGACGGAGGTCACGGAAACACTGTTGAGCACGATGGCCGCTGCGCCCTCCGAGAACGAGGAACTCCTCGCTTGGCTGGGCGAACAACTCGCTACCTCCGAAGCAGGCAGCCGTGGCGTGGCCGAACTCAAGCAGATTTTGGCCTATAGCGCGGTGGGGCCGGCCGCGGAGCATCTGCAGATTGATCCTTACTTGGCGCGTGGGTTGAGCTATTACACCGGCATGATCGCCGAAGTCCACGTCGCGGGTTTTGGCAGTTCGTTGGGTGGTGGTGGCCGCTATGATGATCTCGTCGGCATGTTTAGCGGGCAACGTATTCCGGCTTGTGGATTTAGCCTGGGCTTCGACCGCATTCTGTTTGTCATGGAAGAGCGTGGCATGTTCCCCGAGCGATTGGCCGGGCAGCCGCAAGCCTTGGTCACCCAATTCGATGAGAGCACGGTGGCTGCAAGTCTGCAACTGGCGCAACAACTGCGCTCCGCGGGCATCCGCGTCGACCTCTACCCTGAATTGGATCGCTATGGGCGACAATTTAAATATGGCGAAGAGCGGGGAATCCGCTATGCCTTGCTGATTAGCCCACGTGAGGTGGAGGCAGGTGTCGTGGCCGTGAAAGACTTGGTCAGCGGTGAACAGGAGGATGTGGCTACAGCAGAAATCGCCGATTGGTTAATGGCGCGGCTGTAGTACCCGGAATTCAAGGAGTAGAGACCAACCATGCCCGAACTACAGAGTGGTTTCTTGATTGCGCAGCTAGCCAATCTGTTGTTGATAGTCGTGGGTATTGGCCTGTCGCTGGTTGCTTTGTGGCAATTGAGCGGACAGCGACTCTCCTCCCTTCATACCTTTGCCTGGGCAGTCTTGATCATCTTGGCCCCGTTTTTAGGCGCGCTGGCCTTTTTGATCATTCGCTTCAGGGTTGAAAAAGCGTGATAAAATCGGCACGTTATTTTGAATTCTAATTCCAAGCGTTTTTTGTTTTACTCAGCTGCATATAGACATCAAAGTATAGAGAACGGACTGGTTGAGGGCTCACACAATGTTGGTGATGAAATTTGGCGGTACATCGGTTGGTAGTGTCAATGCTTTTGCCGCTGTAACTCAAATTGTGAAACAAAAGTGGCTGGAACAAGCCAAAACTTCGCGTCCTGGGGTAGTCGTTGTGACCAGCGCGATGAGTGGTGTGACCAATTTGCTGATCGAAACCGCCCAGCAAGCGGCTGCTGGCAATGCCACCGCCAACCAAACCCTGATCACAACATTGCGCCAAAAACAACTGGCTGTGCTCGAACACTTTTTGACCGATGCAGACGAGCTTGCCCAAGCCAAGGCTGATTTGGACGAGCGTCTGCAAGAACTGGAACGCATTTGCCAGGGAATTGCCATTTTGGGCGAGTTGACGCCCCGCGGGCTGGACTTGGTCAGCGGATTGGGCGAGCGCATCAACGCACCGGTTTTGGCCGCGGTGCTGCGCGCCACGGGGGTTCCGGCTGAACCAGTGGACGCGGTGGAGATTATGGTGACCGATAGCGTCTTTGGTGGGGCAGAACCGTTGATGCCGCCCACCAGCGAACGCAGTCGCTCCCGTTTGCTGCCGCTCATCGAACGCGGCATTGTCCCCGTTGTCACCGGCTTCGTCGGCGCGACGGTCAGTGGCATTCCGACCACGCTAAGTCGTGGCGGCTCTGACTACTCGGCCGGCATCTTGGGGGCTGTGCTGGATGCCGACGAGATCCAAATCTGGACCGATGTGAACGGCGTAATGACTTGTGATCCGCGCATCGTCAATAATGCTCGCAGCATCCGCCAATTGAGTTACGAAGAAGTCGCCGAACTGGCCTATTACGGCGCCAAAGTTTTACACCCGAAGACCGTGGTGCCTGCCATCGAAAAGAAGATCCCGGTGCGCGTACTCAATACGTTTGATCCTGAACATCCGGGAACCGTGATCGTGGAGCGCAGTGATGGTGAGGAACAAGGCGCAGTGAAAGCTGTGACGGCCATCCGCAATGTGAACCTGATCACCATTACCGGCAAGGGCATGATGGGCATGCCGGGGGTGGCAGCCCGGGCCTTTGGCGCCGTCGCCGGCGTCGGCACCAATGTCTTGATGATCAGCCAGAGCAGCAGCGAGCTGAATATCTGTTTTGTGATTCCAGAAGCTGCGGTGCCTTCAACCGTTGAGGCGCTGCAAAATGAATTTTCCCGCGAAATCGAGCGCGGTGATATTGAACGGATCGGTGGCCATAACAAGGTCGTGATCGTCGCCGTCGTCGGTAGTGGCATGCGCGGCACGCCCGGATTGGCAGCTGGGGTCTTTAGTGCGGTCGCCCAACAGAAGATTAATGTGATTGCGATCGCACAAGGGTCGAGCGAGGCCAACATCAGCTTTGTGGTGGAAGAGGATGCCGCCGCTCCTGCATTGCGCGCCATCCACGACATGTTTGAGTTGCACAAACCAACTGCCGAGCGCACCAAGACTGCTGGATAATAGAGCCATTCGTGGCCGATGTTGCCTGCACTACGGGGCGTCGTCCACTGGCCATCCATACCCGTCGGTTAGTTCTAGAAAAATCATGGCCTGTGCTACAATAGCACCGGATGAGTTTGGAAAGCTGGCACGGATATGATCGAAGTACCAATCATTCTGTTGGGCGTTGGTGGGGTGGGGCAAGCACTGCTTCGCCAGATCGACGAAAATCGGGCGTTGCATGCCCAGGAATATGGCTTGAGTCTGCAGATCTTGGCCGTGGCGGATAGCCGCGGCGCAGTCATTGCCGAGACAGGCACCGGTCTCACCCCTGCTGAGTTGCAAGAGGTGCTGGCCCTCAAAGCCAACCGCCAACCGCTGACCGACCACGCGCTCGGTGGTCCTCAAAGTGATCTTGCCGGTGTGATCGATGTGGCAGGTCGGGATGGTACGATCGTGGTGGATTGCACTGCCAGTGACCAAACCATTCCCGCGTTGCTCTTTGCCCTCGATCGCGGTTACAAAGTTGTCCTCGCAAACAAGAAACCATTGACTGTTCAACAGGAGGTGTACCACCGGCTCACCAGAGCCGGTGGTACCACGAGGACGCGCCACTTGGGGCGCAGCCGCTGGGAAACTACCTGCGGGGCCGCGCTGCCGGTGATTGCCACGCTCAATCGCTTGGTGGCCAGCGGTGATACGGTCACACGCATTGCTGGTACCTTTTCGGGCACGCTTGGCTATGTGATGACCGGCCTGCAACAAGGTCGCCTGTTGAGCGAAGTCGTGCGCGAAGCCCATCAACTTGGGTACACCGAACCCGACCCGCGTGATGATCTCGGTGGCGTCGACGTGGCCCGTAAGGCGCTGATCTTGGCGCGTGGCCTGGGCTGGTCGTTGGAACTCGCTGATGTACAGATCACAGGGCTCTATCCGGCAAGCATGGATTCGCTCTCGGTCGCGGATTTCCTCGCTGCCTTACCCGAATTGGATGAGGAATTCTCCCGCCAAGTGAGCGCAGCGAAGGAACAAGGCCAGGTATTGCGCTATGCAGCCACCATTGCGGATGGCCAGTGCCGCGTGGCTCCCACGTTGGTCGATGCCAATAGCCCCTTGGGGCGCTTGAGCGGTACCGACAATCTCGTGGAATTTTATACCCGCTGGTACAACCCTAATCCCTTGGTGGTCCAAGGGCGCGGGGCCGGGGTAGATGCCACCGCCAGTGGCGTGTTGGCCGATGTGATCGAGTTAGTCTATTCAACCTAAACTACCTGTGCGATGCAGAGATTGGGCAAAAGAGCGTTTTGTAGCTTGCTTATTTCTGGTGTCGCTTGAATTGCTTTGAATGTGAGATGAATCATGAACGAGAAGATCAAAGTTGGCGTGCTCGGTGCAACGGGTGCCGTGGGCCAGCGCTTTGTGCAATTGCTCCAGGGGCATCCCTGGTTTGAAATTACGGCACTCTGTGCCAGCGACCGCAACGTGGGTAAGCGCTACGCCGATGCCTGCAAGTGGAATCTGCGTGGTGATATGCCCGAACACCTGCGCGAGGTGATCCTTCAAGAGTGCAAGCCCGGCATTGATTGCCAGATTGTCTTTGGTGGGCTGCCGACCGAAGTGGCCGGGCCAATCGAAGAGGCGTTTGCAGCGGCTGGTTACATCGTCTGCAGCAATTCGAGTAATCACCGCTATGACGCCGACGTCCCGCTGATGATCCCGGAAGTCAATCCCGAACATCTAGCGTTGATCAATGTCCAAAAAGAGAAGCGGGGCTGGCCTGGCTTTATCATTTGCAACCCGAACTGCACAACGACTCACTTGGTGAGCGCGTTGCATCCGCTCCATGTCCGTTTCGGTCTGAAAAAGGTCTTTGTCGTCACCATGCAAG
>CAZMRA010000076.1:0-4515 GCA_964568485.1 uncultured Caldilineaceae bacterium
AGGCGTTCCCACTCTTGGATGTACTCCATGGCCGAGGCTTTGCACAGGCGATTGAACTCAGCCACGCCATAGTCTTCGATCTGCTGCTTACCGCTGATCTTTAGCCGCTTCTCGACCTCGATCTCAACTGGCAGGCCATGCGTATCCCACCCGCCACGGCGTAGCACATAATGACCCGTCATGGTTTTGTAGCGGGGGAAGATATCTTTGAAGGCGCGGGCCAACACATGGTGGATACCCGGTCGGCCATTGGCGGTGGGTGGCCCCTCGAAAAATACGTACGGCGTCTGGCCCTCGCGCTCCTGCATGCTGCGCTGAAAGACATTGCGGTCACGCCAAAGCTGCAGGATCTGCTCCTCCAGCTCTGGGAAGCTGACCGACGGTTTTACCTCGCTGAATTGGGTTGCTTTGCTCATTGCTCTCACCTATAAATCGCCAAAGTGATGGTCCTAGCTTGAAAATTGTTCGGCGTAGAATGTACAAATCGATGCTCAGGAAAACGATTACTCACCAATCTTGACATAAATGCGCTTGTTGATCGCACCTTTGCTCTTATAGTCCGTTACGCGGAGGTGACCAACTTCTTGGGTATTGGCTACATGGGTGCCACCGTCTGCCTGTAAATCCAGCCCCACAATCTCGACCGTGCGCACTTCCTGAATCCCGGTGGGCAAAAGATTGATCTTGGTGCGAATCAAGTCCGGAATCTGGAACGCTTCGTCGCGCGGGAGAATCTGCGCACGCACCGGACGGGCCGCGGCGATCTCGGCGTTGCACTTGGCCTCGATCTCGCTGATCAGGTCACGCGTCAGGTTGGCGAACTCAAAGTCCATGCGCCCTTCACCAGGATCCATATTACCGCCGGTGACACTGGCCCCGTAATCGCGCCAGACGACGCCACAGAGAATGTGCATGGCCGTATGGGTTTGCATCAAGCGATAGCGGCGCTCCCAATCTAATGTCCCTTGGACCCGGTCGCCAGTAGTCGGGGCTGGGCCATCACTCAAGAGGTGCCAGATCTCGCCGCTCTCTTTCTTGAGGCCACTCACCACATAACGATGATCGTTGATCACCAGCCAGCCGTTGTCCGCGGGTTGACCGCCACCCCCTGGATAAAAGGCTGTGCGGTTAAGAGCCACCCGCAGACCACCCTCACCGGCTTGTACGGCGGTCACTTGGCCGTCAAACTCTTTTTGATACGCATCTTGATAAAATAGCAACTCGGTCATGTCGATCAATTGCCTCACTGGGTATGCTGCCAAAGGCAAAGCGTAACCGATATATCTGGTTACTGCATCCCGTTTGCTTATCGCAATAAAAAAAGCCCGTCCCCAAACGGGGACGGGCTCGAAAGTCCGCGGTACCACCCCGGTTCTTGTCAGCAATTCACTGAACAAGCACCTTGTGCCGAAGCCGAGTTCTACTCGAATTCGTCGTGAGGGTAACGGGTCACGACTCCGGTAGCGCCTACTTTGATGTACACATTCGTTCTGTTGCTTGTAACAAGCCCCGTGTGTATTCAGTTCGGACTACAGCTCTGGAGGGATTTTCAACCTCGCTGACTGCACCTGGCTCACACCAACCCAGGCTCGCTGCCCAGCAGACAAAGTCTACTCGTCTCCATCAACGCCGTTATAACATTACCCAATAGTGTAACATGTCCGCCATTTCGTGTCAAGCACAAGGTTTACATAACCTGTCGTGTTGGCTACCGTTCTATGGTGTACGCGAAAATAGTCAGAAATTAGGCTCTTCTGCTATACTTTTTAGAGTTTATCCATAAATTTGTGCCGAAGCAGTCTGGTACGCCTAATTTGGGATTCGTACTGAAACAATATTCTCCTGATAACTGGGTGGTTTTGGCTAGAATTTATGCGAGTTGAAGAGGCCATCTTTTCACGTTTGGATGGGCTCTCTTCGGAACTTGAGCAGGTGCTGCGTAAGTTAGACGTACAAGTAACTGTATCTGTGACTATCTGTGGAGAAGTGATATGACCATCACGCCGAAGACGATCCTAGTTGGTGTTGCCTGGCCTTATTGTAATGGCGAAAAACACATCGGGCAGATTGCCGGGGCTTACCTCCCGCCAGACATCTTTGCTCGCTACCAACGGATGATGGGCAATTCAGTGTTGATGGTCAGCGGCTCGGATACGCACGGCACGCCCATTGTGCTGAAGGCCGATGCGGAAGGCATCTCGCCCGAAGCGGTGGTTGAGAAATATCACAGCCTCTTTATCGATGGCTGTTTGGCAATGGGCCTGACCTTCGATCTCTATACCCATACGGATACCCAAAACCACTGGGAAGTGACGCAGTTGATGTTTAAGCGTCATTTGGAGACCGGGTATATCTATCGCGATACGCAGCAGCAATTGTACGATCCACAAGCCGGGCGCTTTTTGGCTGATCGCTATGTCGAAGGAACTTGCCCCGTCTGTGGTTACGCCGATGCCCGCGGTGACCAATGTGACCAGTGTGGTAGCATCTACGACGCGCTCGAACTAAAAAATCCGCGCTCGAAGCTAACCGGTAATACGGAGTTGGAAATCCGCGAAACCGAGCACTTCTTTCTCGATCTCGGCAAGATGAACGGCCCGCTACTCACCTGGATCAACGAAGGCAAGGAGCACTGGCGGCCGAATGTGCTCAATTTTACGCGCGGCCAATTGGAGTTGCGCGAATTGCATGGTCGGGCCATTACGCGTGATATCGATTGGGGCGTGGCGATCCCTGTAGAGGGCATCCCTGACAACAAGCGCATCTACGTCTGGTACGATGCGGTGATCGGTTACTTGAGCGCGGCCATCGAATGGGCGAGTCTGAACGGCGACGCCGAAGCCTGGCGTACTTGGTGGGATGCATCGGTCAATGGCGAGGCGCGTATCTACAACTTCATTGGTAAAGACAACATTCCGTTCCATACCATCATTTGGCCGGGCATGTTGCTTGGCTACAATGAGGGGCCGCCACCGGCATTGAATCTGCCCTATGATGTCCCTGCCAATGAATACCTCAACCTGGGATCGGGTAAATTCAGCACGAGCCGCGGCAATGTGATCGGCTGGAATACGGTGCTGGAACAGTTCCAACCAGATGCATGGCGCTATGTGTTGACCGTCTTGGCGCCGGAAACAGCCGATGTTGAATTTACGTGGTCGGACTTTATGGATCGCGTCAACAACGAGCTGTTGGCCAACTGGGGTAACTTGGTCAACCGGCTGTTGGGCTTTGCTTATAAGCGCTACGACGGCGTGGTGCCTACGCCCGGTGAACTCGACGAGAGCGACCGCGCCCTGTTGGCTGAGATCCAAGCAGGCTTTGATAGTGTGGGCGCGCTCTATAATGCAGTCAAACTCAAAGCGGCCTGTATCGAAGTGCGGCGTTTGAGTCAGCGCGTCAACCAATATCTGAATGAGAAAGAACCCTGGAAGCGGATCAAAACTGATCCGCAAGGCGCGGCGACAGCCGTTTATGTTGCGCTGCAAGCGATCGATTGGCTCTCCCTGCTCTGGGCACCGATTTTGCCGCATAGCAGCGAAGCCGTACACCATTTCCTGGGGTACGATCAGCCGCTCTTTGGCCGACAGTATACAGAGACGATTAAAGATGCCCGCGGGGGGCATCGCGTGCTGCGCTATGACCACACGCCGGCAACAGGGCGCTGGCAGGCTGAGCCACTGCCCGCTGGGCAGGCTTTGCGCGAACCAGCCGCACTCTTCACCAAATTGGAACCGGCCAATATGCACGGCTGGGTCGAATAGAAAGATCACTTGCAGTCCCTGCAGCTGCCTCTAGATTGTCGGGACTGCAAGTTGTTTATACGCTTTTCCTGGCTATGTGGACTCGTCCCCCTCTTTTCAGTTAAACTCGTGAGTGAATTGCCGAACCTCGATCAATTTTACATTCGCAAGCCGCGCCTCTGGTTGATGCTGATCCTCGTGGTCTATGCCGTTTTGGCCATCAATCTGGCTCGGTCGACACCCCCTTGGCAAGCGCCGGACGAGCCAGCCCATTACAATTACATCGCTGATATTGCCACGAATCTACAACTCCCTGTGCTGCGCATGGGGGACTATAACCAAGCTTTGCTGGCCTGGTTGCATACGACCAAATTTCGGGTGGCGGCTCTGGTTGCCCAGGTGCGTTACGAGTCGTATCAGCCGCCACTCTATTACCTCCTCGCAGCGCCCGTCTATTGGCTGAGTGATGGTGATTTGTTGGCCTTGCGCCTGCTGAATACCGTGATCGGCGCGGGCATTATCCTGTTGATCTATCGCTGCCTGGAACTTGTCTTCCCCGGTAAACCGTTAATCACAGTGAGCGCGACGGCGTTTGTGGCCTTTTTGCCCATGCATCTGGCCGTAACCGCCACGGTGAACAATGACAGCCTGGCCGAATTGCTAGTGGTGGCTAGCTTGTTGTGCCTGTTGCAATGGATGCGCCCTTATTTTTATCCGGATGAGTCAGTCTCCCCAGTGGTGGCGCAGCGGCAACTGTTGGTCCTAGGCATCT
>CAZMRA010000076.1:4525-9224 GCA_964568485.1 uncultured Caldilineaceae bacterium
CGGGCTAGGCTTGTTGACCAAAATTTATGCCTATGCCCTGCTGCCTTTTTCACTTGTGGTGATGCTGATGGTGTATTGGCGGCGCGATCATGAAGCCACCCCCTTCCAGGCGATTCGTTCTATCTTCTGGGTTGGGGTGCCGGCTGTGCTCTGTGGGCTGCCGCTCTGGGTGCGCAATTGGTGGTTATATGGTCCCGGCGATATCCTCGGCACCCGCTGGCATGATCAAGTCGTGGTGGGCCAACCCCGCACCATCGATTGGATCAATCAATACGGATGGGATAACTATTTGGAGCGAGCGCTCAGCTTTACATTTCGCAGCTTTTGGGGCGTCTTTGGTTGGCTCAACGTTTTTATGGATGAGCGGATTTATACCGCGCTGCTCCTCTTTAGCGGAGTCATTTTTCTCGGTGTTCTCTGGGCTTTGGTGCGGCTAATCACCGGTGGCCCAGAAATGGATATGGATGACTATCAGCTGTGGGTGTTGGCCTGTTTTGCCTCGTTATTGTTGGTTGTGCTAGCAAGTTATATCTGGTACAATCTGAAATTCGTACAGCACCAAGGTCGTTATTTGTTTTGGGGGAGCTTGCCCCTTAGCACTTACATTGCACTTGGCTGGCGCGAAGTTTTACGACCAGTCCAAGGTTGGACAACAGCTGTTCTCGCTGGTGTGCTAGCCCTTTCGTTTGCCATCATTGGCTACGGTACAGGGAACATGCAGGAATGGACGATTGTGCTAACCGCTGGTTGGGCCTGCTTCTTGCTGATTCAACCATGTTTTATGCTCGTGGCTCAATCGGCAACTGGGGCACCCTCTCCGGGCTGGCGCTGGCCGACTTGGGTGGTGCGCCTCGCTGAAGCCCTGTGTTTGGTTGCGTGGGCTTTACCCTTTGGCTTACTCGTTTTATTGGATGTATTGATTCCGCTACTCTATCTGATCCCATACCTGGCTACTTGGAGCTGGTTCTAGCCGTAGCCATTGATCAATGGTACTGGCTTCGCCCATTCCTAGCGCATGAGATGCAGATAGGGCTTGCGTAAATTTTACGATTGCAGTCCGGTTGTCTTTGTTCGTTTAGGTTAAATCGCTATGCACTCGGTTTACCCACTCTCTTCTCCTTCTGTCCCTTCGGTAGGATTCCGACGTTCGTTGCTCGATTTTGCTGGCTTGCTGATATTCCTATTGCTCCTAGTGATGTTGATTGGCGGTGCACTCTGGCACTTTTGGTTTGTCAATCGCATCTATTATGGCATTAGTGTGGCCGGGGTTCCTGTGGGCGGTATGACTCGTGCAACAGCCCTGCGCACGTTGGAAGATTATTTTGCCGACAATATGAACACCCCAGTCAGCCTCTCTTATGGGGGCCAGTATTGGCCACTGGTGATGAATCAGGTGCCTGTTGAGGCGGATCTGATGGCCGCGGTGAATCAGGCCTATCTTGTGGGGCGTCAAGGTGACTTCTCCAACAAGGTGGCGAGTCAGCTGGTCACTGTCATCCGTGGCTACAATGTCATCCCACCCCTCCAGGTGGATGAAGCCCAGCTGCGCATGGCGATTGCGCAATTGGCCAGCGAGGTGAATCAACCGGGGCGTCCCGCCGACCAAATTGGGGATGTACTGATTCCAGCCGTGCCCGCAGTGACGGTGGATGTTGAAGCGACCACCCAAGCGACCTTAGCTGCGTTGCGCAACAGCTTGTGGCACGAAACCATCACCGCCCCCTTTATCGTTAACGAGCAGACCCCGGTGATGACAGCTACGCTGCCGGAACTTGATGCAACTGAAGCCGCCACCTTGCGCCCCGTGCGACTGCGGAACCAGGAGTTCGGTCTAGAATTCGCCCTGGATACGGCCATGCTCAGCAAGCTTGTTAGCAGCATAGAACCATTTGCGATCAACGAAGCCGCGGTCACTCAATTGTTGGAGGGTTGGGCAACGCAGATCGATCGCGAACCGCGCGATGCCCGGCTGCGCTTTAACCGGGATACCGGTGGTCTCACCGTGATCCAGACGAGCGCGCATGGCCGCATGCTGGATCAAGAAGCAACCCGTACAGCACTCGTCGATGCATTGCGCAATGGTGAGAGTCAAGCCGAGTTGGCTGTGAACAATGTTGTGCCAGCGGTCGACGGCGAGCGCATCGCTGAGCTAGGGATCCGCGAGCTGATTGCTTCGGGAACTACCTATTTCAAAGGCAGCAGTGCCGAACGTGTGCGCAATATTGAAGTGGCCGCCGAACAATTTGATGGTGTGGTTATTCCACCCAATGGGATCTTTAGCTTTAACAAGATTGTCGAAAATGTCACGTCCGCGAATGGCTTCGAAGATTCGTTGGTGATCTATGGCGACCAGACGGTGGTCGGCGTCGGTGGCGGTGTCTGTCAAGTGAGCACTACCGTCTTTCGGGCGGCCTACGCTGCTGGTATGCCCATTGTAGAGCGCTATAATCATGGTTATATTGTCGATTGGTATGGCGAGCCCGGGCTGGACGCAGCGATCTACACGCCAACAGTTGACTTCCGCTTCCGCAATGATACCGGCGCTTATCTGTTGATTGAGCCGGTGGTGGATACCGTGAATGGGGTCTTGACCTTTAATCTGTATGGCACCAAACCCAATCGGGTGGTGACGATTGGCACGCCGGTCAAGAGTGATATTCGGCAACCAGAGCCCGCTACCTTTACGGTCGATACCTCGCTAGCTCCTGGTCAACGGAAGCAAGTGGAGTGGGAAAAGCCCGGCATGACAGTGACCGTGCAGCGGACCATTGTCGAGGATGGGACTACTCGCACGGATACGCTCACCAGCCACTATGTGCCGTGGCGTGCGCAATACTTGGTGGGGCCAGGCTCTGACGTGCCAACTACGCCGCTGGATGAGGCTGAGGCAAGTGCGAATCAACCGCTCTGATACGGCGACCCAGGAGTAGCACTGCCACTAGCAGGATGAGCCCGAGAGCGCCCGCGACCAAGCCGTTCCGCCAGGAAGTGGGCGCAAACCACAATTCGATCGTGTGCTCGCCTGCGGGTACGTAAATGGCCCGCAAGCTATGGTTGGCCCGGAGGACTGGTGTGGCGCTGCCATCAACGGTCGCTTGCCAACCTGGATACCAAACTTCACTGAAGACCAAATAACCCGGCGTACTTGCTTGCACCTGCACAGTCAGGTTGTTGGCAGTACGCCGTTTGATCTCTACGCTTTCAGCGCCAGTGGCTGGGGCTGTGGGCTGCAGCTCACCAGCGACCGGATCCAGGATGACGCTGGCAGCGGGATCAAAGCCTGCTTCGCCCATGCGTGCTAGACTGTCCACTGTGATTTCGGCTTCGTGCACCAGCCACGCCCGCGGCAGCGAAGTTTCGTGGCGATAGACAGCCAACTCCCCAGGTGCATCAAAGGCCAAAGCAAAATCCCCTTCAGGCAGTGGTGTGTCATCCCGCACAATCACATAATGCACATTGAGCAGATCATAGAGTTGGGTGCCACGCCCGCCGGTGGCCTGTTGCAACTCTTGCCAATGACTTAACGCAAGTGGATTGGCAATGCCCCCAATATCCTCCAGACCGGCCAAGATCGCGGTATCGGGCTGCCACAGCTCGGTAATGCCCGTATCGGTATCGATGCGGAAGGGCGCGGGCTCATTTTGCAAGAAGGTGAGAATCTCGGGGTGCTGGTAGCCCCTTGTCGGATCTTCGGGACTGATGTCAGTATAAGCCCCAGCCGCGGCTAGATCGCCATAGAGCAGCGCGAGCATCAACCCTGCAAAGATTGCGTTGTTGATCCACCCGGTACGGCGGGCCGCGATCAGCGCCCACGTTGCTAGCCAACAAGCCGCGGCAATGGTAAGCGCCAATGCCGCCACGGACGCTCGCAAAAAGGCAGTCGGATCTTGTTGAGTGAGTAGTAATGCCATATACAGCAGCGGAGTGAAGATCCCAACCAGGATGAACGCTCCCCAGCGGAGTAGCTTTTGCAGGATTGCTTCCCCAGGGGCCGGTTGGATGGTTGTCCGGACTTGGTCAAACCCATAGGCGGCTAAGATTGATAGCCCAACGCCCCACAAAACTAGCGCCCGGGCCGGCGCACGCAATTGACCAAAGCCGGGCAACAGTACCGTGAGCCAGCCGTGCAGAATGGCGTAAATCCCCAGCGCGATGATCATGCCCAAGCTGGCCACGCCCAGCCAAGGGAGCAGCCGCCGTCGGCCATTGGCCGGAGCTAGCAAGAGCCCCGCTAGCGCCAAAATTAGCGTGGCAACGCCCAGAAAAGGTGTTTCAACCCGCGACCAAAGGCCCCAATGCAGCGCAGGCCCATGCCCAAAAAAGCCTGGGGTCAGCAGACCGATTGCTTGGGTGGGAGCCAGCGAAAAATCGACAGTGGCTTGATACGAAAAATCCTGGCGTTCAGTGTACTGTGCCAGCTCCAGCGTGGGCAACAAGATCGGCGCCGTCAAGAGCGCGCTGATGGTTAACGTAATCAACAGGGCGAGCAGTGGGAAAAACGCTCGCCACTGGCGCGTCAGCTGCCATGCCGTAACCATGCTCGGCAGGCGGAAAAGGAATAAACCGCCGAGTGCCAAGCCGATATAGAGCGAGCTTTGTGCGTGGCCCGCAAGGTTGGCAATGGCAAAGAGTAAGCCAGCCACCCCAGCCCAGCGTAGATTGCGCTGCTGGTAGCTGCGCTCTAAGGCGGCGAGGATCC
>CAZMRA010000076.1:9234-18095 GCA_964568485.1 uncultured Caldilineaceae bacterium
CACCGTCTGTGGCGCCTTCGCGAAGCAGGCCCCGAAGAGCAAGCCCGCCACCCCGGCCCAGCGCAGATCCCCCCGTTGTTGGGCACGCGCCAACGCGGCGAGGATCCACGGTAGCCAACTGAGCACCGCGATCAGATTGAGGTTGCCAAAATGGATCAGTAAGGGGTCGCTGAATTGAAAAGCCAACGCTGCCAAGAGAGCCCCCGATCGCGATAAGCGGGCTTGATCTTCCCAACGTAAGGTGCGCACAAGCACATACATGCCTAGCCCCGCCCAAAAGAGATGGGCAATCACCAGCCATTGCATGGTGGGATAGGCAAACTCGGGTTGCAACCAGAAGAGCAACAGATGCGGCGGATAGAGTAGACCGGCCTGAATGTCGCTGATCCACGGCGCGCCGCCATAGAGATGAGGATTCCACAGGGGGAAAACGCCTTGGCTAAGTTGTTGTGCCGTGAAGCGATAGGTGGGAAAGAGAAAACTCACCAAATCGCCCCCATCAGCAGGTTGATAAACGTCCCCACTGATCGTACGCCAGAAAAAGCCCACGGTGAGCAGCCCTAGCAACCCACCGGCGAGCAAGTCTAGATGCCGCGCCGGTGCGAGTGGTTGGCGGCGTGCTCGCCACCAAAACCAACTCGTCAAGGCTACCCACAACAGGATGAGAATCAACCAGACCATACGCCATTCACAAGCTTTGGAAAAGCAGATTTGCGCTGGCAAAGGATTCGCCAGCCATGGCAACTATACCATGTCTGGCAGCTTTGGAAAATCCTGCATCAGGCACAAAAAACGCTTGAAAAGCGCATATGCCACCACTGAACTCGGCTGACTGATTTTCATCTGGCGAATTGGCAGATCCTCTGCTTGCAGAAGGGGAGTAAACAAAAAAAGAGACGCACTCACGCGTCTCTTTTTTACTTGATCACTAAGGATCGGCTGATACACAGCCAACAGGGCAACCTACGAGTGCTCAATAAACGGTCAGATAGCGTTCCAGTTCCCACTCGCTAACATAGAGCCGGTATTCATTCCACTCCTGGGATTTTGCTTCCACATAGCGCTCATAAACATGTTGACCCAGCGCAGCTTGGATCACCTCATCGCGCTTTAATTCCTCGATTGCTTGCCCAAGATCACCCGGTAGCGTATCCAGCCCGGCACGATTCCCATCGACGTTGTACAGATCTTCTTCGGCCGGTAAGGCAGGCTCGAGCCGCCGTTTGATGCCGTCCAAGCCGGCAGCCAACATGACCGCAAAGGCCAAATAGGGATTGGCACTGGGATCCGGGCAGCGTAATTCACAGCGTGTGCTGCGGTAGCGCCCATGGCTAATGCGCGGAATGCGGATCAACGCGCTGCGGTTGGTGCGGCCCCACGAAATGTAGACGGGCGCTTCATAACCGGGCACCAGCCGTTTATAGCTATTGACCAATGGGGCAATAATTGGCGAAATGGCCTTCGCATGTAATAGCTGTCCTGCAATAAATTGCAGCGCGACGTCGCTCAGCCCATACTCATCGTCGACATCACACATTGCCGTATCGCCACTTTCGATATCCCACAGACTTTGGTGGACATGCATGCCCGAACCATGGACACCGGCGAGTGGTTTGGGCATAAAGGTACAATGTAAGTTATTTTTCTGGGCAATCGCTTTTAAGGTAATGCGAAATGTCATGGTGCTATCGGCTGCTTTGAGCGCAGGACCATAGCGGAAGTCGATCTCATTTTGGCCGCTTGCTACCTCGTGATGGGCCGCTTCGACTTGAATCCCCATCACCTGCAGTGCATCCACCATTTGACGGCGCACATTGTTGGCTTGATCGGTGCTGACATCAAAATAGCCAGCTTGATCATGAGGCATCAACGGCGTCAGATTGCCATCGGCATGTCGACGAAATAGGAAAAACTCAAGCTCCGGCCCCACTTGATAATCCAAACCAAGTTCGGCGGCGAGTCTTAATTGGCGCTTGAGGACATAGCGTGGGTCGCCTTCAAACGGCTCACCATCAGGAGTATAAATATCGCAGATCACGCGGGCGGTTGAGAGATCCATATCCCACGGAATCACGGCAAAGGTCTCTAGATCCGGCACCAAATACATGTCGCTTTCTGCAACACGCGCAAAACCTTCGATCGAGCTCCCATCGAACCAGATCCCATGGCTGATTGCTGTATCCCAATGGCTAACCGGAATAGTGACGTGTTTGGCGGCGCCGATGATATCGGAGAATTGAAGACGGATAAAACGAATGTCGTTGCGTTTGATAATTTCGTCAACGCGTTCGAGTTGTTCGGATGAATGGATCATACTCATGGCTGCTCTCTCCTTTGAGTTACCCATGCCCCCTTTCTAGCAGCGATGTTAGGGAGCGCCAAAGCTTTTGATAAATCTCGATGTCTAGTTACGCAGCGATAACAGTTCTGCAGCTTGCTAGGAGCGAACGCTCACTTAGATAATCTTATTATAAGATAGAATTTACGCAAGCCTTGATAAAATTCAAGCGCGCGTACTAGCCTTCTTTGAAGCTTAATTAGGCGCTGCGTAAGCTGGCTGAGAAAAAGTAAGGTGGCGCTGCGCTTGAACGAGCAAGACGCAACACCACCTTCTAGAGACACGGGTGCTTAGACGCCGTAATACATTACAAATTCGTGGGGATGCGGGCGCAAGCGCACGGCATCGGCATCATTAACGCGCTTTTGGCTGATGTAGGTCTCGATCAGCTCTTCGCTGAAGACGTTACCAGCAGTCAGATAGTCATGATCCGCTTCGAGCGCATTCAACACTGCGTCCAGCGAGCCCTCAACTGTTCGTACTTGCTTGAGGGTTTCCCCTTCAAAGAGATCAATTTCCGAGGGCAGGCCAGGATCGATCTGATTCTTGATACCATCCTAACCAGCCATCAACATGGCCGAGAATGCCAGGTAAGGGTTCGCGGCCGGATCGGGGCAGCGGAACTCGACGCGCTTCGCCTTGGGCGATTGCGACGAGGCTGGGATGCGGCAGGCCGCCGAGCGATTGCGGGCCGAGTAGGCAATCACGACGGGTGCTTCATAGCCAGGCACCAAGCGGCGATACGAGTTCGTGGTCGGTGCGCAGAAGGCCAGCAAAGAATTGATGTGCTTAAGAATACCACCGATGTACCAGAGAGCAGTTTGGCTCAGACCGGCATATTTGTCACCGGCGAAGATGGGCTCACCATCTTTCCACAAGCTCTGGTGGACGTGCATACCCGAACCGTTATCCTCAAAGAGCGGCTTGGGCATGAAGGTCGCGGTCTTGCCGTGGCGGGCGGCGACATTTTTGACGATATATTTGTAAATTTGCATCCAGTCAGCCATTTGGATGAGTGGTGCAAAGCGCAAGTCAATTTCGGTTTGCCCTGCCGTGGCCACTTCGTGGTGGTGGCGTTCAATCTTTAGCCCAGCAGCGATCATTTCGTTGACCATCTCTGAGCGAATGTCTTGGAAGGCATCAAACGGGGCGACCGGGAAATAACCTTGCTTGACGCCCACCTTGTGGCCTGGGCCCCAATCACCCGTATTCCAGTAGGCTTCGCTGCTATCCAGCTCATAGCCAGCCGCATTGCGATTGCTCTCGTAGCGGACTCGGTCAAAAATAAAGAATTCAGCTTCGGGCCCGCAGTACATGGTGTCGGCGATACCGGTCGATTTCAGGTATGCTTCCGCGTAGCGGATCACATTCCGGGGATCGCGACTGAAGGGCTCCATGCTGCCCGGCTCATAGACGTTGGCGATCAAGCTCAAGGTCGGGCGAGCGCAGATCGGGTCGATAAAGGCCGACGTTGGGTCGCAGACCAAGAGCATATCGCTGCTCTCAATTGACTTGAACCCCCGGATTGATGAACCATCAAAGCCTAGACCTGTACTAAACAGATCACCTTCATCATAATAATCAGTCGGTACTGAGAAATGGTGCCACTGTCCATAAAGGTCGGTGAATTTCAGATCGACAAATTCAATCTTTAATTCTTCAATCGCTTTGGTGACATCTTGTGGCGTGCTACAGCCGAGCGCCATACAATACTCTCCTCGTTAAAAATGAATGACTTCTGAAAGTGCTCGTTGCCGCCGAATGTTCCGGCACAGACGGCAAGCAAGTGAAGAAACATGCAATATGCGTATTGTACTTCCAAATTTAGCGTTTTTTTTCTATCCAAGATTTCCAAGTTCATGAAGGATCAATTGTGCAGGTTGCACAATTTGTGGCGAGATTTGCCACGTTTTCTTTTAATCTACTTTTTCTCCAACTAAGTTTTTCCGGCCAGCAGGCTACAATTTCCTCTACCGATAGATGATGCTCAGCGATTTCGCTACTATTACCCCTTGCCATCAGCGTTGCTCTTTGTTAGACTGCGAAATATTTGCTGGTAAGAATCCATCCCAAAATGGTTGTAATAATCGGCGCTGACCCTGCCCGCTAGCTGGGCGCAGAATTCCATTGGAGGTAATTTCGAATGTCGAAATTGGCGCTGTATGAGCAGGATCCGGCAATTCAGATCGTCACTGGCGTCTGCCCCCATGACTGTCCAGATACATGCAGTTGGCAAGTCGCTGTGGATCGCGCAAGCGGCCGCGCGTTGGATATTTGGGGCAATAGCGCCCATCCCATCACCCAGGGGCGGCTTTGTGGCAAGGTCGATCGTTATTTGGAGCGCACCTATCACCCCGATCGCTTGACAACACCCTTAAAACGTGTTGGACCCAAAGGCAGTGGGCAATTTGTGCCGGTGAGTTGGGAGGAGGCACTGGCCGATATTGCCGACAATCTCAAGCGGGTGATCGCCCAATATGGCGAAGAGGCAGTCTTGCCCTTTTCCTATGCCGGCACCATGGGGATTTTGCAAGGGGAAGGTATAGCCACGCCCTTTTTTAATCAACTGGGGGCTAGTCGCCTTGCTCGGACAATCTGTGCGGAGGCCGGGGGCGAAGGGTATCGCTACACCATCGGCGCCAAAGAAGGCATGGCCACCGAAGATTATGCCCATGCCCAGTTGATCTTGATCTGGGGCAGCAACACCCTCACTAGCAACTTGCATCTGTGGCCCTTTATTCAACAAGCGCGCAAGCAAGGGGCACGCGTGATCGTGATCGACCCGGCGAACACCCGCACCGCCCAAGCCGCGGATGAGTGGATCGCGCTCCATCCCGGCACGGATGGCGCGCTCGCCCTCGCCTTGATCCACGTGATCATCAACGAAGGCTTATATGACGCCGATTATGTCGAGCGCTACACCGTTGGTTTCGAGCAGCTCGCCGCGCGGGTACAGGAATGGACGCCTGAGCATGCTGCTTCGATCACCGGGGTGAACGCGCAGCGCATCCGCCAGCTCGCCCGTGAATATGCCACCATTCGTCCGGCGGCCATTCGCATCAATTATGGGCTGCAACGCCATTTTGGTGGTGGGATGGCTGTCCGCACAATTACCTGTTTGCCTGCGCTGGTCGGTGCTTGGCGGGAACAAGGCGGGGGCATCCAATTGAGTACCAGCGGGACGTTCCGCCGCATGAATAGGACGTTGCTCACTCAGCCGCAGCTGTTGGGGGATCGACAGCCACGTACCTTCAACATGAATCGGTTGGGCGATGCCCTCAGTTTGGATCCGGAACGGCGCGCGACGGCGCTCTACCATCCCCGCCCGACCGATCCCGTGCCGACTGCCGCTGATGCCGGGATGCCGGTGGCTGCCTTGATTGTCTACAATTGCAACCCGGTGACGGTCTGCCCCGATCAGCAAGCGGTGATCGCCGGCTTGCAGCGCGAGGATTTGTTCACGGTGGTGCTTGAACATTTCCAGACCGATACTGCGGATTACGCGGATTATGTGTTGCCGGCCACCACCCAACTCGAACATTGGGACATCTTATGCGCCTATGGCCACACCTATCTTTCGCTCAATCGCCCGGCGATTGCCCCCATCGGTGAGAGTTTGCCCAATAGCGAAATTTTCCGGCGCTTGGCCGCCGCCATGGGGTACGACCACCCCTGTTTCCGCATGGATGATGAAACCCTGCTGCGCACGCTGATCGAGCAGCAGCGCCATGCTACCTATGCAGGGATTACGTGGCAGCGCTTGCTGGACGAGGGGTTTGTGCGCCTAAACTTGCCGCAGCCTTATCTGCCCTTTGCCGAAGGCAATTTTTCGACGCCCAGTCGCAAATGTGAATTTTATAGCGAGCGCATGGCCCGCGATGGTTACGATCCGTTGCCAACCTACACGCCGCCTCGCTGGGAAGAGACACGCCGCAAACGGGCGCGTCAACCTGATTCGCAAACGAGCGCACTACAAACTGCGCCGCTGGTCTGTATTTCCCCGCCGGCCCATTCGTTTTTGAATAGCTCCTTCGCGAATCTGGATCGCTTTATGCACCGCGAGGACCAGCCCTTGATCCAGATTCACCCCGAGGATGCGCTTGTCCGCCAGATCGAACATGGCGCGACTGTGCGGGTCCACAATGCGCTGGGCAGCGTACGGTTGACGGCCGTGATCACACCGAACATCATGCCCGGTACCGTGTTGGCCCCTGGCTTGTGGTGGCTTAAACACAGCCCGGATGGCCGCAATATCAATCAAATTACGCCACAGGATGAGACCGATATGGGTGGAAGCGCCATGTTTTATGATACTGAAGTTTGGGTCGAGCCTGTGACTGAAGAAGAAGCAATAGCTGTCCCCACGCCAGCCCTGCTTGCCGCAGATTAAGGAATGACCATGAATTTAATTGTTGTGGAAGATTATGCCACGTTGAGTCAGGCCGCGGCCGATTGGGTGGTGGGCCAAATTGCAAACAACCCGAAGGCGGTTGCCGTGTTCCCAACCGGCAGCACTCCGCTCGGGCTGTATGAGGAGTTGAGCCAGCGCCGAGCAGTGGGCCAAGTGGATGCGAGCGGTTTACAAGTTCGTTTGCTGGATGAATATGCCGATCTGCCCCCAGAGGATCCTTACACCTTTGCCAATTGGCTGACGCGTAAGTTTCTCCAGCCCATGGGCATTTCACCAGCGCAGCTTGTGTTGTTGCCCAGAAACAGCCCGCAGATCGCGGCTGATTGTGCCCGCTATGATGCTGAATTGATCGCTGCCGGGGGCTTGGATTTTGCTGTCTTGGGGCTTGGTCCCAATGGTCATCTTGGCTATAACGACCCACCCGCAGCCGGAGATGAGCCAACCCGCTTGTTAAACTTGAGCGAATCCAGCATCGAGACGGCGGTGGGCTACTTTGATGGCGATCGCGCTCGTGTACCCCACCAGGCGATCACCATGGGTATGGCACCTTTATTGGCTGCTCGCCAGATTTTGTTGATCGTCTCGGGCGCGGGCAAACGCACCATTCTGCAACAGGCGCTCTCAGGGCCGATCACGCCGGAGGTTCCCGCGTCGTATCTGCAGCAGGTAGCCGACAAGGTCACGGTGATTGCAGACCGAGCGGCCTATGGGGCGGTGTAGCCCGCGACCTTTTGTCCATCGTTCATTTGGTGTGCTCGTGCTACAATAGCATTGCAACTTTGTGCCAACCTCGCCACAACTTCAACAACAGTGACCAACCTGCCAGACGGCGGGTGTTGGTTGTGGCCTCAGTACTCCTGGAGAGACCATGAAAATCACTGATATGCACGTCACCCCGATCGCAATTGTCGATCCGCCTTTGCTCAACGCGGCCGGCCTACATGCACCCTATGCATTGCGCACCATCATCGAAATTGTCACCGATAACGGACTTTATGGCCTCGGTGAAGTGCCAGGCAGTGCGGCCACCACAAAAGCACTCGAAGATGCCCGCGAAGTGGTGATCGGCCAAGACCCCTTTCAGCTCAACGCCATCCAACGGGGGCTGATCGAGCGCTTTGGGGAAGAAGGCGCTGCAGCCCGTGGCAACCGCCCGTGGGACATGCGGCGCATTGTCCACATCAACAGCGCGATCGAAGTGGCCTTGTTCGACCTGATGGGCAAGGCGACAGGACGCCCGGTTTGTGATCTGCTGGGTGGCCGCGTGCGCGAGCGGGTGGAATTCTCGGCCTATCTCTTTTATAAATACGAAGGTGCTGGTGGTGAACTCGGCTTTGGCACCGACCCACAAGCGACTGGCTGGGCAGCAGCCCGGCAAGCCGCGGCGCTCGACCCAGAAGGTGTGGTCAAACAAGCGCAGGCCATGTGCAAAGAATTTGGCTTCAAGTCGATCAAGCTCAAGGGGGGTGTTTTCCCACCCGACGAAGAAGTGGCCGCCATGCACGCCCTCCACGAGGCGTTTGGCCCTGGAACGCCCTTGCGCTTGGATCCCAACGCCATTTGGTCGGTCGAAACATCGATCGAGGCTGGCCGCAAATTAGAGGGAATCCTCGAATATTACGAAGATCCCACACGCGGCCAAGAGAACATGGGCAAGGTTGCCAAGGCGGTCAACATCCCGCTGGCCACCAACATGTGCACCACCGCCTTTGCCCACATCCCGGGCAGTATTCAGCACAACTCCGAGTCGATCATTTTGAGTGATCACCATTTCTGGGGTGGCTTGCGGGCTTCGATTGAATTGGCGCGCATCTGCCAAGTCTTTGACCGCGGGCTATCGATGCATTCCAACAGCCATGTCGGGATTTCGCTGGCGGCTATGGCCCATTTGGCTGCGGCGACGCCCAATCTCACCTATGCCTGCGACACACATTATCCCTGGCAGTCGGAAGAAGTATTGGTCGGTGGCCGTTTCAAGTTTGAAGATGGAGCCCTGACCGTCAGCAACGAACCCGGCCTGGGGATCGAGCTAGATCGCGAGGCGTTGGCCAAATTGCACCAGCAATACTTGGCGTGCGGCCTCACCGAGCGCAACGACGAGATCGAAATGCA
>CAZMRA010000077.1:0-18046 GCA_964568485.1 uncultured Caldilineaceae bacterium
AAACCCGATGCACCCCTATACTCAGGCATTGCTATCGGCAGTACCGATTCCCGACCCAGTAATTGAAAGCCGGCGTCAGCGGATGATCTTGGAGGGGGATGTCCCTAGCCCAGCCAACCCACCCCAAGGATGCAACTTTTGCACCCGCTGCCCCAAAGTTATGGATGTCTGTCGCACCGAAGAGCCCCCCTTCAAGGATTACGGCGACGGGCATTATGTGGCTTGTTGGCTTTATGAGTAGTAAATTGTACGCACTTTGTGTGATAAATCTTGTTGTTAGAGGAGTAAATGCGATGAACGCAAAACGTTTTGCCTTCTTTGCGTTGATTACCACCTTTGCTTTGGTACTCAGCGCTTGTTCTGTACCTGCTTCGCCGGGGGGTGCAGCGGTTCCTGGTGACACCGGTGCTGGCGTCGCTGGTATCGAAGACTATACTACGCCCCACCCCATTTTGAGCGATGTGCGGGTACGCCAGGCAATCGCATATTGTATCGACCGGGAGGCCGTGATTGAGTCTGTCTTCCCCTATGTGGAAGACAAGGCTGCCTTGCTGATGCACACCTTCGTACCCCAGACCCACTGGGCGTATGGTGGCGACATTACCGAATATCCCTACGATCCAGAACAGGCAATCGCGCTGCTTGAAGAAGCAGGCTGGACCGATCCAGATGGTGATGGGATCCGCAACAACGCCAATGGCGATGCGCTCTCATTGAAGTTGACCACCACCAACGCTCAGTTCCGCCAAACTTGGACGGCAGTGGCAATCCAATACTTAGCTGATTGCGGTATTCAAGTAGTGCCACTCTATGCGCCGGCCTCTTGGTGGTTTGGTGATACCACTGGTTTGGCCCGCCGCGATTTCGAACTAGGTGCCTTTGCTTGGGTCGGTGAAGCTGATCCAGGTGGTCAAACCCTGTATGCTTGTAACCAAATCCCGCTGCCCAGTAATAACTGGCTCGGTCAGAACAGCATGGGGTGGTGTAACCAAACCGCCAGTGATGCGATTGTGCAGGCCAACAACACACTGAATCGCGACGAGCGGATTGCCGCATATCAAGCTGTTCAGACCGAATTCTCGAAAGATATGGTCTCGCTGCCGATGTTCCAACGCGCCGAAGCCGAAGCTTGGAGCACCAACCTGCAAGGCTTGATCAGTGACCCGACTGAATATGGCACAGCAAGCGCTGCTTCCTGGTCGTTAGCCGACGGTGGTGATACCGTGGTCATTGGCTTCTCGCAAGAGCCCGCTTCCATGTTCACGCTGGTAGAGAGCGCGGCCGTGCAAGCACAGATTGCGCAGATGGCGATTGGTGTTGGCAACACCCAATACAATTATGACTTCCAGCCAGTGCTGCAGGATGGGTTTAGCACCATCGAATCTGGCTTAGCCACGAACGAGCTGGTCGACGTCGCCTTGGGTGATACTGTCTATAATGCCGATGGTGAACCCGAGCCGCTGGCCGAAGGGACCCGCATCCTCGTCAACGGTGAGATCGTCGAATACGATGGCACGAGCCCGCTCCAATTGCCGCAGTTGGTGGTCACCTATCGCTTTAAGCCATACACGTGGAGCGATGGTACGCCCGGCTCCACTGCCGACCTTGAGCTCGCTTTCCGCATCAACTGCGACCGCACATCTGGTGCAACTACCTTTAACGGTTGCAATACGTTTGGTACGGAAGAAGATCCGCTGGCCAATGTCACCTTTAGTGATGGGCTAGAGTACACCATCACCTATTGGCCCGGTGTGCAGACACCTACCTATTACATCGCCCCTTGGACCGTTGGCGGTGGTTCCCCAGCATTTACCTACCCCAGCCATTTGGTTTTGTCGGATGGGCGCGTGTTGGCTGATGTCCCGGCTGCAGAATGGGCAACGCTCCCCGAAGTTGCGGAGAAGCCTTTGAGCTATGGTCCATTTGTGCTGACTGAATGGGTGCGCGGCCAGAGCATCACGCTGGAAGCCAACCCCTATTATGAACCGGGGACTGGCGTGCAACGCATCGTTGTGCTGATTATCCCCGACACCAATCAGGCAGTTGCTCAATTGCTAAGTGGTGAGGTTGATTATCTCGAAAAGGCGACCCTCGGCGCTGGTGCTGAAGTCCAAACGGTGCTGGATGCCGCTGGCGAAGACCAAATCCATGTCGAGATCATCGCTAGCCCAACCTGGGAACACATTGACTTCAACTTGTACACGAAGTAAGTTAGTGTTGGCAGACCTTGTTCGTCACGAGTTTGTTGACGTATGATGTTTGATGTGTCACAAATTGTTCTAGGTTGAGCTGAATTAGGTTGTGTTGTATGGCGGGGTAGGATCATTCCTCAATGATCTGGCCCCGCCTTTGCTACCCCGCCGAGAGAGGCCACTACGATGACGGCATATCTGATCCGTCGCTTATTCCAAATGGCACTGGTGGTTTTGCTTTCAGCTATGTTCACCTATGTGCTTTTTAATTACTCCCCAGGTGGGCCGCTGACTGGGTTGCGGCAAAGCCAGCAACGGTTAACTCCCCAAGACTTCGCACGTATTCGTGCCCAATTTGAGTTAGATCTTTACGGCCCGGTCCGCTTTTCGCGCTGGTTGATTGGTTTTCCCAGCGGTCCAATTGTGGTCGGGGGACGCGAACTTTTCGCAAATATTCCCGTTGGCTGTTACTTGTTCAACGACCAAACTGGTCAATGTGAAGATTATGTCTATTTGGCGGAATTGCCGGTTTTGCATCCCGAGATATTGAGTAGCAAGGGGATTTTGCGCGGCGATTTTGGCAAGTCAACGGTGATCCGCCAAGGTCGCCCGGCCATCGATGAGATCCTGAGCCGATTGGGTCCGACGCTCGAATTGATGGTCACCTCAACGGTGCTTGCTCTCCTAATCGGCATTCCCATCGGTGTGTATAGCGCTGTTCGGCAATATTCTCGCTTTGATTACTTTTTTAGTACAGTTGCCTTTTTTGGATCATCCATGCCGGTCTTTTTTACCGGCCTTTTGTTGATCCTCATCTTTGCGGTGATGCCCGTCTTTTTAGAGAGTAGTTTGCCCTGGTTGCCCCACTTGCCACCTGGTGGACGAGTGGCTGTCCGCAGCTATGAGATTGCATCTTGGTTGCCGCGTATTGAAGGTGGATCATTGGCTGATCGTTTATTACGACTGTTGATGCCGATCACCGTGCTCACCTTCACCAGCGTGGCCACATGGAGTCGCTTTGTGCGCACGTCGATGTTGGAAGTGTTGCGCCAAGATTATGTCCGTACCGCTCGGGCCAAAGGGCTCTTCGAACGATTGGTGATCAGCAAACATGCATTGCGCAATGCTTTGATTCCTTTTGTCACTGTGCTAGTGTTGCAGATCCCAAATCTGTTTGCTGGGGCCATCCTCACGGAAACGATCTTTGCTTGGCCGGGGATGGGGCAGCTTTATTTTAATGCCCTCAATCAGAATGATTATCCGATTGCACTGGCCTTTATCTTTATCATCGCAGTGCTAACGGTGATGGCTACGTTGCTGGGCGATATACTCTACACAGTGGTTGATCCACGTATTCGCTACTCGTAACGAGCTAGGCCACATCCGGCCCAGCATTACGTAGGCTAACTTTCTTCGTGCGTATGATTTGTAATGTCCGCTTGAGCGGTTGGAGATTGTAGTATGGCAACGGCGGCTGGTTCCTTTTCACCTACGGTAGACCATCCTATAGAAGAGCCGGAAAGTCAATTTTGGGTGGTTCTCCGCCGCTTTGCGCGCCACCGTATGGCGCTCATCTCGTTGATCTTTGTAGTGGTGATGTTGCTCCTCTCGTTCCTGGCCCCGTGGATTACCTCCTTCCCGCGTGATCTGCAAGATATTGCTGCCCCGAGCCGACCTGGTCCGCCTGGCATTCTCGGCAGCGATGGCCAAATGCACATTCTCGGCGTCGATCATTTGGGCCGCGACCTCTTTACGCGTGTCCTATATGGCGGGCGGATCTCGCTCGTGATCGCTGTCATGGTCACGCTCCTGGCGGAGACCATCGGCCTGACGATTGGGGCCATCGCTGGCTATTATCGCGGGTGGGTCGATGCCGTGATCTCGCGCGTGATCGAGTTCATGCTCTCAATTCCACTCTTGCCAATTCTGCTGATTGTCTCGGCAATTTTGATCCGCACCGATTCACAATTGCCCGTGCCCGCTTTTGTCACGCGGCTTTTAAGTGGACTCTTCCTGACATCAGCTAATGAGACCAACAAAATCATCGTCTTGATCTTGATTTTGACCGCTTTCGGCTGGTTGAGCGCAGCAAGATTGATGCGGGGGATGGTACTTTCGCTGGGCGAACAAGATTTTGTCCAATCGCTGCGTGCCTTTGGCGCATCGGATGCACGCATCATCTTCCGCCACTTGATCCCCAACGGTTTGGCGCCAATCTGGGTAGATGCCAGCCTCAATATCGGCGGGGTGATCATCACCGAAGCTGCGTTGAGCTTTCTCGCCCTCGGTGTGCAAGATCCTACCCCTACTTGGGGGAATATGTTGGATCAAGCGCGTAGTTACATGTTTCAACATCCCTGGCTCCCGTTGATCCCAGGGATTCCGTTGGTATTGGTTTCACTAGCGTTTAACTTTATTGGTGATGGTATGCGCGATGCGCTTGACCCGCGCTTGAAGCGCTAAACTCTGTGCCTAAGTCTTAATTATGACCAATCAGCAAACAATCGATTCGCCACTCTTGGCCGTTTCTGGCTTAAAGACCTTTTTCGATACCGAAGATGGTATCGTTCAGGCGATCAATGGCGTAGACTTTCAGATCAGATCTGGCGAGATCATGGGGTTAGTAGGTGAGTCGGGCAGTGGCAAAAGTGTGACTTCGCTCTCGATCATGCGCCTACTGCCAGCTTCGGCTCAGATCATCGAGGGCCAGATCTGGTTCTTGGGCAAAGAACTTACGACACTCCCCGAAGCGGAACTGGTCAAGTTGCGTGGTAATGAACTAGCTATGATCTTTCAGCAGCCGACCAGCTGCCTCAATCCAGTTTTCCGCATTGGTGATCAAATCGCCGAAGTGTTGATGATCCACGATAGTATGAGCAAGCAGGATGCGTGGCAGCAGGCGATTGAACTCTTGCGCAAAGTAGGCATTCCGGATGCCGAGAAGCGGGCCCGCGCATTCCCACACGAAGTCTCTGGTGGCCAAGCTCAACGCGTAATGATTGCCATGGCCCTGGCCAGCCAACCGAAGTTGCTAATTGCAGATGAGCCAACCACTGCATTGGATGTGACGATCCAAGCGCAGATTTTGGATCTAATGCGGATTTTGCGTGATGAGACCGGGACGGCAATCTTGTTGATTACCCACGATATGGGGGTGATTGCCGAGATGTGTGACAGCGTTGCGGTGATGTATGCTGGGCAAATTGTGGAATATGCTGCGGTTGAGACCCTGTTTGAAGAGCCGCTCCATCCCTATACTGAAGGGTTGTTGGCCGCTATTCCAGTCCTGGGCGAGCCCAAAGATACCCTTGCTGTGATCCCTGGCTCGGTTCCCAATTTGATCGATCTGCCAGAGGGGTGCAAATTTGCTGCCCGCTGCCCCTATGCCAAAGAACTCTGCACCGGGGCAACGCCACCCCTCGTGGAAATCCAACCTGGCCATAGCGTTCGTTGTTATATGCGTCTCCCAGAAACCGCTCATCATTGGGCTGGGGTAGAACGCACCGATTGGAACTTTGTTGGTGACGAAATTTTTGTCGAGCAAGAATATGACCATTCCGGTGACCATTAGCCCAAAAGATTTGTTGGTTGTTGAAAATCTCAAAACCTATTACCCGGTGCGAGCAGGGATTCTGCAGCGCGTTGTCGCCTATGTGAAAGCGGTGGATGATGTCAGCTTTACGGTGCGGGCTGGGGAGACTTTTGGCCTCGTGGGAGAATCCGGTTGTGGAAAATCGACCATTGGTCGTACCATTCTGCGCCTCCAAGAACCGACCGCTGGCTCAGTCTATTTTGATGGGGAAGAGGTCTTCAGCAAACGCCCCGGCGAGATGAAATCCTTGCGCCGCGATATGCAGATTGTCTTCCAGGATCCCTATTCGTCCCTCGATCCGCGGATGCCGATCGGCGAGACTATTGCTGAGGGCTTGGAGATCCATGGTATCGGTGACAAGCGCGAACGGCAAGCGATTGTGCTCGAGATGCTCGACAAAGTGGGGCTCAATCCCTATCACGCAAATCGCTATCCACACGAGTTCTCGGGTGGACAGCGTCAGCGGATTGGTATTGCCCGAGCCTTGGCACTCCGGCCTAAATTTATCATCTGCGATGAACCGGTTTCGGCGCTAGATGTATCGATTCAATCGCAGGTGCTCAACTTGTTGCGCAAGTTGTCCGAAGAGTTTTCGCTAACCTATCTCTTCATTGCGCATAATCTGAGTGTGGTCGAACACATCAGTGACCGCGTTGGGGTAATGTATTTGGGTAAATTGGTGGAAGTTGCCGATCGTGAGGACCTTTATCGCAGTCCGCAACACCCTTATACACAAGCATTGCTCTCGGCGATTCCTTTGCCTCGTCCCCGTGCCCGGCGCGAGCGGATCATTCTGAAAGGTGAATTGCCATCCCCTCTCAACCCTCCCACCGGCTGCCGCTTCCATACTCGCTGCCCTTTTGCGATCGAACGCTGTAAGGTAGAGATTCCAGAGTTGGAGGAAAAATCGCCCAATCACTTTACGGCTTGTCACTTGGTTGAACGAACGAGTAACAAAATCTTACGCTAACATTAAGCGTGGTTATGTTCATTCTTCCAATTAAGCGTATACTAGGGAATGTTGAATCTTGCCTCTTTGCTGACTTATGGGGCAAGATTCAGTTTTCACACAAACTTAGAAGCTATCAGTAAAAGGGTTGTTGCCTCCAAGTTTGGCTTAGCAGGATGATTTGGCGCAGAATTTACCGGTAGATTCTTAAGTAAGTAATTAAATTTCAAGAAGGAGCCGACATGGTAAAAAATTACTTCCGTGGGGTGGCGATCAGTACCATACTGGCGCTGATCCTCACCGCCTGTGCGCAACCTGTTCCAGTGGTTCCTAGTACAGACAGCGGCGCTGCTCCATCCGCAGCCGGAACGGCAGATCCTGCCGGACAAGCGAGTGGCGAGGCGCAACCTGGTGGGGTTTGGGTTGAAGCAAGTATCGCTGATGCGGAGAATCTCAATCCCATTCTCTCGTCTGAGACTGGTAGCACCGCTGTGACTAATTTCCTCTTCCTCTCGTTGATCGGCACAGATCCTTTTACTGGGGAAGTCACGGCCGATGGGGCTTTGGCCGAAAGCTGGGAAGTTTCAGAGGATAGCTTGGTCTGGACCTTCACCTTGCGCGAAGGAGTCACTTGGAGCGATGGTGAACCGGTCGATGCCGAGGACTTCAAGTTTACCTACGATGCCGTCGCTAGCGATCTGGTAGAAACACCGCGCAAGTCGAATCTCGAAGGTATCGCCAGCATCGAAGCGCCCGATCCACGAACCGTGGTAGTAACATTTGAAACCAATCGCTGCGACGGGTTGCTCAATCTGGGCTTGCCAATTCTGCCCAGCCACCTCTATGCTCCGGACTTTAGCGACATCATGACCAGTGCACTCAACGAAGTACCTACGGTGAGCTCTGGTCCGTTGCTGTTCCAGAGCTGGTCGCGTGATGACAATATCACGATGGCGCGCAACGAAACCTATTGGGAAGGTGCACCCTATATGGATGGGCGCATCATTCGCATCATCCCCGACACAGGTACGCAGTTGACCCAGTTGCAAAATGGTGAAATTGATACGATGTCGGTATCGCCGGATCAGCTTGCTACCGTGCAGAACTTGCCCGACATCGAAGTTTATCGTTATGAGGATGATGGCTACAGCTTTATTGCGCTCAACCTTGCCAATCCCGACAATCCGCAACCTGGCCAGGATGCGGATGGCAATCTGATCGAACAAGATCCTCACCCCATTTTGAGCGATCTGAATGTGCGCAAGGCGATTGCCCATTCGCTGGATTATCAGACCATCATCGATAACGTTTACCTCGGCCAGGGCTATCCATTGGCCTCGAACGTGCTACCCGCAATCAGCTGGGCCCACGATGATACGCTTCAGCCCTACGATTATGATCAAGAGCTGGCCATCTCTTTGCTCGAAGAGGCAGGCTGGGTCGATGAGGATGGCGATGGTGTGCGCGAAAAAGATGGTGTGCCGCTCTCCCTTTCGCTCTTGACCAACGCTGGCAATACGGTCCGTGAGGACATTGGCGCCTTGGTGCAGGATCAACTCAGCCAGCTCGGCTTCGATATTAACTTCGAGGCAATCGACTTTGGTGTGTTGGTTGAGCGCATGTTGGGCCAAACCTACGACATGGTGATCATTGGCTGGACGAACACCGGCACCGACCCCAACGATGAGAATCTCTGGGCAACCAAGTACGATACACCAGGCAGTGGCTTCAACTTTGTCAGCTATCACAATCCCGAAATTGACGAGTTGTTGACCCAGGCGGTCACCGTATCCGGGTGCGCTCCCGAAGATCGGGCTCCGCTCTATAAGGAGATCCAGCAGATCATCCACAACGATCTGCCCTATGTGATGCTCTCTGGTACCGTGGGCAATACCGCTTACAACACGCGCTGGCAGGGCATTGACCCCGGCCCGTGGAGTTTTGCCTACAATATTCACCAGTGGTATTTGGCCCCATAACAGGTTAGGCTACGAGCTGCGGAGTTCAGCAGGCTAGATTCGGCACGCTGAACTCCGTAGCCGGATTTCGTATCTCATACTCACTCTTATGATCCGCTACATTATCCGCCGCCTGCTGCAGGCGATCCCAACATTACTGGGCATTAGCATCATCAGCTTCATTTTGGTGAGCCAAGTGCCTGGTGACCCAGTCCTAACCCGTACGTTTGATCCCACCATTACTGAAGAGACACGTGCGATCTTGCGTCGTCAGTTAGGTTTGGATCAACATGAAGTCGTCCAATATATCCGCTGGCTGATCGGGGTCAACGGGCGAGTTGGGGATGTGCGCGAAGAATTTTCGACTGTGCGGAATGCAAAATGCAGCTATCTAGCAGGCATCAATCTCACGCTCTGCGATGTGGGTGGGGGGATCCTGCGGGGGGATCTCGGCACTAGTTTGACGACCAAACAGCCGGTCTGGAATCGGTTGCTCGAACGGATGCCCGCCACGCTCGAATTAGGGGTCACTAGCCTGCTCCTGGCTTTGTTGATCGGCGTTCCGCTCGGGCTGGCTGCAGCGGTTAACTATGGATCGCCCTATGATAACGGCATCCGCTTTTTCACAGCAATCATCCATTCGGTCCCCATCTTCTGGACTGCCTTGGGCTTGATCGTCATCTTTGCGGTAATGCTTGGGGTCTTGCCTTCGAGCGGTCGGCAAACGGTGACGCTGAATCAGCAGTTTGATCTGATGGACCGCGTCCGCCATATTGTATTGCCTTCGGTGGCGTTGTCGTTGGGTGGGATCGCTGGCTTTGCCCGCATTATGCGCACCGAAACCCTCGAAGTGATCCAAGCGGACTTTATCCGGACGGCCAATGCCAAAGGCCTCCCGCGCAATCGGGTTTGGTTTGGCCACGTGTTTCGTAATTCTTTGATCCCGCTGATGACCATTTTGGGGCCAGCCATTGTGGGGGTCTTGTCCGGCGCAGTGGTGATCGAAACGATCTTTGCCTGGCCGGGGATGGGCCGTCTGACAGTTGATGCGGTTTTTCAGAAAGACTATCCTCTGGTGCTAGGTGCTGGGATGTTTTTTGCTGTGCTGACCATTCTCGGCAATCTTTTGTCCGATATCTTCTACGGCCTTGTGGACCCCCGTGTCCGTTTAGCTTAGCGAGCATTGATGAGCTTCCATGGCAGTTAAACCAGACTCTTTACCTGCCTCACCTAGAGAATTGCAGCGCGTCCTAGAACAACCGCGCGAGTCGCAGAGCATCTGGCACATTGCGTTGCGCACGCTCCGCCGCGACCGGCTGACATTGACGGCGCTGGGTTTTGTGTTCCTCATCGGGCTACTCTCGATTGGGGCTGGCGTGATCACCGGCATGTTGGGCGTCAATCCAAACACAACCAACCCGGCCAATGCCTATCAACCAGTCTATTTGTGGCCTTATTTGGAATGGCGGTTGGGAACCGATCCGCTCACCGCACCGACGATCTTGGGCAAGGCCAATGGAGCAGTCCACTGGCTGGGCACCGACCAACTGGGGCGTGATATGCTGGCGCGTCTGTTGTATGGCGGACGGATTAGCCTGTCGATCGGCTTGGTGGCTGCGTCCATTTCGCTGGTGATGGGGGTGCTAGTTGGTGTGGTGGCTGGCTATTTTGGCGGCTGGGTGGATGATGTGGTGATGTGGTTCATCAACACCATGACCACCATCCCCACCATTTATTTGTTGATCATCATCAATTCGATCTTCTCCCCCAGTCCAGTCACCTTGACGCTTTTCTTGGGCTTTTTGGGCTGGTTCGGGACCGCCCGATTTATGCGCGGCAGTGTTTTCAAAGTTCGTTCGCTCGATTACGCCCAAGCTGCACGCTCCATTGGGGCGACCAACTGGCGCATTATGCTCAACCATATCGTGCCCAATACCATCCCGCTGATCATCGTACTGACGGCGCTGGATGTAGGTTCGCTGATTCTCAGCGAATCAATTCTCAGCTTCTTGGGGTTGGGTGTGCAACCACCGACTCCCAGTTGGGGCAACATGTTGCACCGCGCCACCAACTTTATCTTTTTGCGCGATCCCGTAACGCAACAACTGCTCGGTCTACATCTACTGATTGGCCCTGGTCTACTGACTACCCTCACCGTGCTCGCCTTTTCGCTGATCGGCGATGGGCTGCGCGACGCGCTTGATCCAACCTTCAAAAACAAAAACTAGCTGGGTTGGCATTGGGGGATGGTGGTTCCCAAAGCCCCGATCCGCTATGTTAAAGTTTGTTTCCCAGGAGCGCTATGGCCACCCTTTATGGCATGTTAAGCCTGCAACAATTAAGTGAGCAAGTGCAATCCGGGAGCATCGATACGGTGCTCGTTGTCTTTACCGACCACTACGGTCGTTTTATGGGCAAGCGTTTTGATGCTGAATATTTTCTGGAAGCGATCGCTGAACAGGGGACCCATGGCTGCGATTACCTGCTAACGGTGGACATGGAGATGGAGCCCGTGCCCGGCTATGAATTTGCCAACTGGGAGCGGGGCTATGGTGATTTTCACCTAGTGCCGGATCTGAATACCTTACGCGTCGCTACTTGGCTGGATCGCACGGCCATGGTCTTGTGCGATATCGAAAACGAACGGGCACATGTGCCGGTCAGCGTGGCTCCCCGCTCGATTTTGCGCCACCAGATCGAACAGTTGCGCCAGGCCGGTTTTAGCGCCAAAGCAGCTTCGGAATTGGAGTATTTTCTCTTCCAAGATTCCTATCAAGCAGCAGCCAGCAAGAAATTTCAAGACTTGACCCCGGCAGGCTGGTACATCGAAGATTATCACGCCCTGCAAGGTGCACGTACCGAGGCATTTCACGGAGCAGTGCGGCGCCATCTGCGCAATTCGGGCATTCCGGTGGAAAATTCCAAGGGTGAATGGGGCTTGGGTCAGCATGAATTGAATGTGCGCTATGCCGATGTCTTAACCATGGCCGACCGGCATGTCATCTACAAGCAGTGCCTCAAAGAGGTGGCCGACCAGATGGGCATCAGCGTGACCTTTATGGCCAAATTTGCCGCCGATGGAGCCGGTTCCAGCAGCCATGTGCACCTCAGCTTGTGGCAAGGTGAACAAAATGCCTTTCAGGGGGACGAACCATTAGGCCCGGTTTTGTGTTCAGATACCTTTCGCTGGTTCTTGGGTGGATGGTTGCACCATCTGCCCGATTTGATGGTCTTTTACGCGCCGACGATCAATTCCTACAAACGCTATCAGGCCGGTTCCTGGGCGCCGACGCGCATTGCTTGGAGCTATGACAATCGCACGGCGGGCTTCCGGGTGGTGGGCCGTGACCAGAGTCTGCGCATCGAATGTCGCGTCCCTGGTGCGGATTGCAACCCCTATCTGGTCTATGCCGCGGCGCTTGCCTCCGGGCTGGATGGCATCGCCAACCGCATCGAGCCGCCCCCCATCTTCGAAGGGGACATTTACGAAGCTCAACATCTGCCGCGCGTTCCGGCTTCGCTGCGCAATGCCACCGATCTCTTTGCCGCCAGTGATTTCGCCAAACAAGCCTTTGGCTCAGAGGTGGTCGAGCATTACACCCATTTCTTCCGCAAGGAACAAGAAGCCTTCGACAATGCCGTCACCGACTGGGAACGGCGGCGCTATTTTGAGCGAATTTAAACTCGCCAAGCAGCTCAGCAATTTTGCTTTCCCAAAATACAATTTCGGAGAAAATAGTCATGCGCTTACAGAATAAAGTCGCCCTCATCACCGGTGCGGGGAGTGGAATCGGGCGTGCCACTGCGCTATTGTTCGCCCAAGAAGGCGCGCAGATCGTCGTGGTGGATGTTAATGACGCGGCCGGGGCCGAGACGGTCGAACTCGTGCGCAGTGCGGGCGGTGAAGCTGCCTATGTGCACGCGGATATCTCGCAACCCGCCGAGGCCGAAGCGATGATCCGCTTTGCCGAGGAGACGTACGGCAAGCTGAATGTGCTTTTCAATAATGCCGGCATCAGCCACGCCGCCGATGATGACGCCATCAATACCGAGCTGGACGTGTGGGATCTCACCTTCGAGATCAACGTTAAAGGCGTATTTTTGGGGTGCAAATATGGCATTCCGGCCTTGCGTCGCGCCGGCGGCGGTTCGATCATCAACACGGCTTCGTTTGTGGCGCTGCTCGGTGCGGCCACGCCCCAATTGGCCTATACCGCCAGCAAAGGCGCAGTGTTGTCGATGACGCGTGAGCTGGCCGTGATCCACGCCCGGGAAGGCATTCGCGTCAATGCACTCTGCCCCGGTCCGCTCAACACCGAATTGCTGATGAAGTATCTCAACACGCCAGAAAAGAAGCAGCGCCGTCTGGTGCACATCCCAATGGGGCGCTTTGGCGAAGCCAAAGAGATCGCCTATGGCGCGCTTTATCTCGCCTCGGATGAATCTTCCTTCGTCACCGGCACCGAGTTCTTGGTCGATGGCGGCATCACCGCGGCCTATGTCACGCCTGAGTAGTGGCATGCCCGCATTGAGTCGGCTGTTTTACTCGATCTAGAATGTCTGTTCTATAATTGTGCTCTACAAAATTCCCACAATCAGCAACAAGGAGCACACCATGCAAACCAAATTGGGCCATTTGGTCTTTCATATCGACAGCAAGAACCAGGGCTTTTATCGCGACTTCTTCAATTTTCTCGGGTGGAAAGTATTTTACGACGTCGAAGGTATGTTGGCCGCGGGCGACGGCACAGGCATCAGTCTGTGGTTTAACACAGCCCTCAAGGCGACCGAGAACGACTATGATGGCCCCGGTCTGAACCATTTTGCTATTCACACCTCTACCCAAGCCGAGGTGGATGAAGTGGCAGCTTGGCTGGCCGAACGGGGGATCGAGCACCTGTTCTCCACCCCGCGCCATCGTCCAGAATTTTCCTCCGACGCCAACTCGACCTATTATCAAGTCATGTTCGAGACCCCCGACCGCATCTTGGCGGAAGTGGTTTACATCGGTCCCAAATAAGAACTTGGGCTGCCATGCCCCCTAATTGAGCTCGTGCACTCACCCAATCCACCCCGATTGGGTGAGTTGCCGCGTGTGCGCATCCTTTACCCCGCGGAGATCCAATCATGAATACAACGACCTCGGCCAGCGAAGTGATCACGTTGACGGTGAATGGCACAACGCACCACTTGACCGTGGATGGCGAAACGCCCTTGCTCTATGTGCTGCGCAACGACTTGGGGCTGAAAAGTCCCAAATATGGCTGTGGATTGGAGCAGTGCGGCGCATGTAAGGTGTTGATCGACGGCACCGATGTGCCATCTTGCCAGATTCCCGTGCGGGTGGTGCAAGGTCTGTCGATTACCACGCTCGAGGGCTTGGCCACCGATAAAGGATTGCATCCGCTGCAGGAGGCCTTCATCGAGGCGCAAGCCATCCAGTGTGGTTATTGCCTCTCCGGCATGATCATCGCCGCGCAAGGGCTGCTCAATCGCGTCCGCTATCCTAGCGACGAAGAGATCCGCACAGCGCTGGAGGGCAATCTCTGCCGCTGCGGCGTCTACGATCGCGTGCGCACGTCCATCAAGTTGCGGATTGGGCGCTTGGCCGAGGGGGGCTGTTATCAAGTGCTCACGCCGTCGCCGGTGGCGTTGCCGCCGGGCTCGCCCGCGGGTTTGCCGCCTGCCTTGCAAGAGACACCCGAGCTAGATCGTTGGTTATCCATCGAAGCCGATGGCACCATCACAGTCTTTACGGGTAAAGCCGAAATCGGCCAAGGGATCAAGACGGCATTGGCGCAATTGGCTGCTGAAGAATTGGATGTGGCCCTCGAGCGCATCCGGGTGGTTGATGCCGATACCGAACTCACGCCGGATGAAGGGGTGACGGCTGGCAGCATGTCGCTGCAGACCAGCGGCGCAACTATCCGCCAAGCCGCCGCCGAAGCGCGCCATCATCTCTTGAATCTGGCCTTTGAAGCCTTAGAAGCGGCGACCCCGGCGGATCAGCTCACCGTGACCGACGGCACGATCACCGATCCGGTGACTGGGAGCAGCATCACTTATTGGGACTTGTTTGGGGGACAAAAATTTGGCCGCACCGCCACGGGGTTGATCCAGCCCAAACCGGCGAGCGCACATCGTTTGGTGGGCCGCGCTGCCACTCGGGTAGATCTCCCCGCCAAAGTGACCGGCGCACCCAGCTTTGTGCAAGATCTCGCCTTGCCGGGCATGGTGTATGGGCGCATCATCCGCCCACCGAGCTATAACGCCCGCTTGCTCGACGTCGATGAATCCGCCATTGCGGACATGCCCGGCTTGATCAAGGTCGTGCGGGATGGCTCGTTTCTCGGCGTGATTGCCGAACGTGAGGAACAGGCGATCGCCCTCAGCGCTGCCCTGGCTGAGCGAGCTCGCTGGCAGATCGACAAGCCTTTGCCCAGTCAAGATACAATCTATGAGCAACTCCTGAGTAGCTCCGCCCAATCTCAGTTGATTGTGGAGGGCAGCGCTACCGATGAACCGATCCCACCGTTGATGGAGACTGCGGACGCGCAACAGCGGCTGAGCGCCACCTATTTCCGCCCCTACCAAATGCACGCCTCGCTAGGACCCTCGGCCGCGGTCGCACTCTGGGAGGATGGCCAATTGACCATTTGGAGCCACACACAAGGCGCCTATCCGCTACGCGGCTCGATTGCTGCGGCGCTGGACATGGATCCCGCCGCCATTCGGGTGATCCACATGGATGGTGCGGGATGTTACGGCCACAACGGGGCTGATGATGTGGCCTTCGATGCCGCCTTGTTGGCGCTGGCCTGCCCGGGGCGTCCGGTCTCCCTCCAGTGGTCGCGCTCTGATGAGCATGGCTGGGAGCCATACGGCACGGCCATGGTGATCAAGTTGCAGGCCGATTTGGCTGCGGATGGGCGAGTCATCGCTTGGAATCATGACGGCTGGGGCTATCCACATACGGCACGGCCGCGGCCGGCGGCGGCCGTTTCGGGCTTGTTGGCTGCTTGGCATCGGGCCAATCCATTGAGTCCGCCTCCGGCGCGGGCCATGCTGGGCGCTCGCCATTTTGGCGGCTACCGCAATGCCGATCCGCTCTATGCCTTTCCGACGCGGCGCATCGTGAACCATCTGGTGGCGGATAGCCCGCTGCGCACATCTTCACTACGCAGCCTTGGCGCCTATGCCAATATCTTTGCGATCGAATCGTTTATGGACGAATTAGCCGAGGCCGCGGGGGTGGATCCGGTGGCGTTTCGGCTGCGGCACTTGACAGATGAGCGCGCCAAAGCAGTGATCCGGGCGGCCGCGGAGCGAGCGCATTGGCAACCGTGCACCGCACCGACGGGTACTGGGCGAGGTTGGGGGATTGCCTTCGCCCAATACAAGAATGTGCAATGTTATTGCGCCATCGCCGTGGAAGTGAGCGTGGACTTGACCAGCGGCCAGATCCAGCTGGAGCGGGCGATTATCGCGGCGGATGCGGGGCAAGTGGTCAATCCGGATGGCCTGAGCAATCAACTGGAAGGTGGTTTTGTGCAGGCCGCTAGTTGGACGCTGCTGGAGGAAGTCACCTTTGATGCGCACGGCATCACCAGCCGTGACTGGGCCAGCTATCCGATTCTGCGCTTTACGGCCGCGCCGCCCATCGAGACGCTGATCCTCAACCGGCCGGAATTGCCCTTTCTGGGCGCGGGCGAAGCGAGTCAGAATCCGACGCCTGCCGCGATCGCTAACGCGGTCTATAACGCCACTGGGGTGCGCATCCGGCAATTGCCATTGACGCCGGCACGAATGCGCACCGCTCTAGAGGCAGCTCATTAGACTGACGAACACTGTGCCTTAGACATTGACACTGGAACCACTGAGGACCGTTGCAGTCTTCCAGATGGTAGAGCTATCAGCTATAGCTGCGTTGCGATAGGTCGGAATCACCGACCAGCGATCTTGGCCATTGATATTGGGGCAAGAGGCGTGCAGCAAGAGATCGTGGAAGAAAATGGCACCACCACGAGGCACAGGCACGGTGGCTACAGGCCGGTCGCCAATTTTTTCGTCGCTGATGCGATGAACAAACCCTTTGTCCTCGTGTACCTCCTCCATCTCCACTGCCTGTTTGTGGCTGCCTGGTACAACCTGCAAACAGCCATTCTCGGGCGTTGCATCGTCCAAGGCGATCCAAACCGAAATCTTGGTGCTACCCTGCCAGTAGGCCCAATCTTGGTGCCAGGGTGAACGGAAGGCAGTCTTATTGTTCTTAAAGACCGCTTTGAAGCTGAGAAATTCCACATCTTCCCCAATCAGCTGTTGCAAGATCCGCAACATTGACGGGTCCTTCATTTTTACATCGGTATAGGGATCTACCTTGTCAGCCATCCAGACGCGCACACCGGAAGGGATATTGCCGAGCAAACCCTCGTCGCTCAGGCGCTGGATCAACTGTTGCTTCCATTCGATGGCCTCTTCAGGCGTGAACAGATCGGGCACGAGCACATATCCATCGCGTTCGTACTGCGCTACTTGCTCGTCGCTGAGTGATTTGATGGTTGGAGTCGTCTGTGTGTTCATCGCTTTTCCTGCTCCTTCTTAACCCTTGATCCCTGTCAAAGTAATGCCCTCGACAAAGTTACGTTGCATCAACAAAAAGACCAACAGAATCGGTAAGAACATAACACTGGCCCCGGCCATCTGCAAGTGGGTTTGCGAGATGTATTGTTCCGTAAAGCGTGACATCGCAACGGGCAAAGTCCAAAGTTCTTTGCGATTCACAACGATTAGGGGCCACAAAAAATTATCCCACGAACCGAGAAAGGTAAAAATCGTTAGTGCCGCAATGGCTGGCTTGCATAGTGGCAACATGATCGAGCCGAAGATCAGCGGCTCCGGCGCACCATCAATCCGCGCCGCCTCGAGCAAGGATCGGGGAATCCCCAGCATAAACTGCCGCATTAAAAAGATACCAAACGGCGAGACGATCGCGGGTACGATCATCCCCCAATAGGTGTCGACCAGCCCCAGACGCGCCATCATGATAAAGAGTGGGATCATGAGCACTTGGAAGGGGATCATCAAGGTTGCCAAGATGATGATAAAGATGACTGTCCGACCAGGGAAATCGTAGCGCGCAAAGGCAAAACCAGCCATACAACTGGTCAATAGCTGGAGCAGGGTGATCGCCACCGCAACTAGGCTACTGTTGAGGAAGAAACGCCCAAAGTCGGCGACGGACCATACCTCCCAGTAATTGGCCAGCGAATATTTGGTCGGCGCAAACCAGACTGGCGGCACCTTGATGACCTCGGAAAGAGGCATCAACGAAGCCGAGAGCATCCAGAGCAGGGGC
>CAZMRA010000078.1:0-17961 GCA_964568485.1 uncultured Caldilineaceae bacterium
AACAAGCTTCAATGAGGCGTGATTGTCAATTGCTACTTGATGGTGGCGTGACGACAGTTCGCGAATAAGAGGATTCAGCAGCCCAATATAGGCTGGTGGATCTTGATTACATAACGGAGCCAAGTATGAGTGTAACCGACGAAGTCAAAGCACGAGTTGACATCGTCGAGCTGATCTCTCGCTATACTCCCTTAAAACGGAGTGGCAACACCTACAAGGGGTTATGCCCGTTTCATAACGAACGCACCCCCAGCTTCATCGTCTTTCCCCATTCAAATACTTGGCGCTGTTTTGGGGCATGTGGAGTTGGTGGAGATGCCTTCAGCTTTGTCATGCGCAAAGAGAATCTCGATTTTCGCGATGCGCTCCAGCTACTAGCGAACGAAGTAGGCATCAACCTAGAAGCAAGCGAAGAGAACTCTGCTACTCAACAGCGCACTCATCTCTATGAAGTCAATGAAGCAGCAGCGCATTATTTTGAAGAGATCCTTCAGCATCATCCGGCAGCGCAACCAGCTCGTGACTACCTACAACGTCGTGGGATCGACGCAGCAACAAGGGAACAGTTTCGCCTAGGCTTTGCGTTAGATGGGTGGAGTGGACTACGCGATTATCTACTTGAAAAGGGCTATACACTTGAGCAGTTAATAACAGTCGGGCTGATCAAGCGCCACGAAGAGCGCGGCAGCACTTATGATGTCTTCCGCAATCGCGTGATCATGCCAATTCGCGACCGTCAAGGCCGAGTGATCGGTTTTGGGGGGCGAGTGCTGGATAAAAGTGAACCCAAGTATTTAAACACATCCGAAACGCCACTATTTCATAAGTCAAAGGTGATTTATGGCTTGGATCTCGCCCATCAGGCGATTCGGGCAGCCGACCGAGTGGTGATCGTTGAAGGCTATATGGATGTCATTGCGGCCCACCAACATGGGTTTACCAATGTGGTGGCCTGTATGGGCACATCGCTCACGACTGACCAGCTGCAACAATTACAGCGTTATACAAGCAATTATGTCTTAGCGTTGGATGCCGACGCCGCCGGACAACAAGCAACGCTGCGTAGTTTGAATCAGGCCCGGCAAGCACTGGGGCGAGTGCAAAAACCAACTGTGACGGCCAGCGGCATTCAAATGGAAGAGCGGCTGGGTGCCAATTTATTTATCTGTGCCATGCCCGATGGGCAAGATCCCGATGATGTCATCCGCCACCAGGCTGAGCAATGGCAGCGCCTAATTGAACATGCTCAACCGTTGGTTGATTTTTATTTTGATTTGATCGCCCGTCAGCAAGATTTAGCCACGGTGCAGGGCAAAGGGCAGGCGGTAGCCGACTTAGCTCCTTTGATCGCCGAATTACAAGATGAGATCGAACAGAAACACTATGTCGATCAACTTAGTCGCTGGGTGCGACTTGATGAACAAACGATCTGGGAGCGCGTTCGTGCGGTCGCCCGAACAAAACAGTTAGTACAAGAACGGCCCGACCGGAAACGACCGGCCATTCAGTTTGGAGGGCGACACCGCCGAGCATCATCTGCCGAGGCTGCAGAAGCACCTGTGGCAGCGGAGGCTGAGACAGCACCAGCCAGTCCTAACCCGATCGGCCAACCTATCCATGATCGTGAAGATTATCTACTCGCCTCCTTGTTGAGCGACCCAAACTTATTGATCTGGCTGGCTGGGGCAACGGCAAAATTAGAGATCAGCCCACTCCAGAGTAGCGATCTACAAAAGGTGGAGAATCAGGAAATTTTTCGGGCGTTAAAACAATTCATCAGCAGCGATGAACAGTGGGACATTGAACTTTTTCAAGAGTCGTTAACAGCGCATTTACATGGTCGACTTGCCGAATTGCTAGCCTATGGGGCACAATTGCCGCCGCGTAATGTTACTGAGATACGCGAAGACCTTGTCCGTACCCTGATCCGGCTGCGCATCGAGCGGCTTAGTTTGGAAAGCAAAAATATCAAGTTTCTCGAAGATGATGCTGTACGCCAGGGCGACTTAGAAGGCTCCAAACAATGGAGCAATATCAAAAATCATCATGTACGAGAACTCTTTCACCTTCAACAATCTCGTCAGCAGGCTGGACGACTCTTATTTAGCCGTAATCAGCCCGAACAAGGACTCCAAATCGGTTGAACGGTTGAGTAGCGCAGGACACAACCATGGGTAGAAGAAGACGAACACCGCCGGAAGAAGTAACTCCTCGCTCGCCCCTTACTCCCCCAGTGCGAGCCAATGGCACTTCGGAAAGCGAGTTAGACGAATACATCAATATGGGGGAAAAGGTCCAAGAAGAGGACGATCTCTTTGCGGATATCCCTGAGGGAGAAGAGCCCGAAGATGAGAGCGCGGCTCTCCCCAATATCGAGCGTGATACCAAACTCGAAGAAGAAATCGAGCAAGAAAAGTATATTCCGCTGGAGACATTAATTGCTGATGTCGCCGAGTCGGCAACCAGCCTCGACCCAGTGCGGATGTATCTGCGCGATATCGGGCGCGACCCACTGCTGACCGCCGAAGAGGAGATGGATCTTGCCCAACGGATCGAGGTAGGGAACAAGGCGCTTCAAGAGTTCGAAAAGTTGACTGGCCTCCATTTTCCCACCAGTGAAAACACGGTCTCGCGTTTCAACCGGGCGCTCCAGGAATTAGATCGACTGGATGATCCCCAAAAAATCGACGAGCTTGAAGAAAAGCTCTTGGATGGCAAAATTGCCCACCAACGTTTGACCCAAAGTAACTTGCGGCTAGTGGTCAGCGTGGCAAAACGCTATATCGGTCGTGGCCTCAACTTTTTGGATCTGATCCAAGAGGGGAACTTAGGGCTCCTGCGGGCGGTCGATAAATTCGACCACACCTTGGGCTTCAAATTTAGCACCTACGCCACTTGGTGGATTCGGCAAGCAATTAGCCGGGCAATCGCCGACCAAGCGCGGACCATCCGCATCCCTGTGCATATGGTCGAGACCATCAATCGCCAGGCGCGCATTCAGCGCAATCTACAACAAGAACTAGGTCGTGAACCCACCTTCGAGGAAATCGCCCTCGAAATGGATTTTCTAGAAGCCGACGAGGCCAACAAGGTACGCCGCTCCATGCGGATGGGTACAGTGCTAGACCCCGAACTGCGCCGTCGGTTAGAACGAGCTGCAGCAAAGGTGCAAAAGATTCAACGACTGAGTCAAGATCCATTGAGTCTGAACACCCCAGTGGGCACTGAAGAAAATAGCTCACTTGGCGACTTCATCGAAGATGATACCATCCCCGCGCCGGAAAGCTCGGCAACGATTCGGCTACTGCAAGAGCAGATGGGCGAAATTCTGGATCAACTAGGCGAGCGCGAACGCGAAGTATTGATTATGCGCTTTGGGTTGAAGGATGGAATTACCCGCACACTCGAGGATGTGGGTCGTCAGTTCAACGTCACGCGCGAACGGGTGCGGCAGATCGAAGCCAAAGCCCTACGCAAGTTACGCCATCCCCTCCGCAGCCGAAAACTGCGTGATTATCTCGGCTAAAATGATTGCCAACGCAGTAATTCGGGGCGTTGCAGGACCTGTTACATGTGCATCAATACAGGTTGAAATTTGACGAATCGGCTTCAACAGTGTACAATATAGACGTTGCCGCCGATGATCCTCGGTAGCTCAATCGGCAGAGCGTTCGGCTGTTAACCGAATGGTTGTTGGTTCAAGTCCAGCCCGAGGAGCCAAAAAAGTACGGCAAAGAAAGCCTCTTGTGTCGAGCCTGATGGCGGCACAAGAGGCTTTCTGTTTTAAGTAGATTAATGATAAACTTTTGTGAGGGTGGTACAGCTAAGCCTGAACAGAACTGCACAGACTCAGTTTGCTCATCTGTATAGTGGACGCAGAGGTAAGAGTAGAATCTAAGTGTTAAGTTAGCCTCGAACCAACTTACACTTCACGTAAGGTTTCTTCGGTCACGAGACGACGTGCGTGCTCCAGAGCACTGGTGACATCCGCACTATCTGGGTTGTCGCTCAAGAGAAAGATCTTACTGGATGGAGAGACACGCAAAACATACTCAGTAACCTGCTTGAGCGATATATCCGTTAACTTTTGACTAAGCACAACTACATCTGGTTGATGCTGACGGGCATACAGAATAGCTTCCAATCCTGTATCTACCACATCAGTAACAATTGCGGATTCTTCGAGTAGGTGATGCAGAGCCCATCGACAAGGGCCTGGGGGTTCAGCGATCAGGACAATGGTTTTGTCGTTGCCATATAAATTAGTTAGATGGTCCATTTCTGTCTGTTCTCCCCTAAGTCTGTAGCTTATAACGATACAAACATTATACTGAGTATCAGACAGGAAGACATCCTCCTTACGGCGTATCTTTAGGTACGTCATTTGTCCCTAAAATCGTCCGAATAACCACCTGCCAGCTCGTCATTTAGTCGTAGAACGATACTAGAAGTCCTAAAGAGCGTATTGTTCTTACCTACGTTTAGATTTACCTGTATCAGAAACCGAGTAACTTTTGACTATACCCTACCCTACTTTACCTCAAGAACCTGACAATCCTTTGCCAGAAGTAGCGCTCGATACACTGCCAGAGCGCATACAAGCAGCAGCGCAGCGAGCCAGCTGGAGCACATTGATGCCCGTCCAGGCGCGTGCCATTCCCTATCTTTTGGCTGGCCGCAATTTGTTGATCCAAGCGCGCACGGGGAGCGGCAAAACCGGAGCATTTTTATTACCACTGCTTGAACGGTTGGACCCCAACTTGTCTCATTGCCAAGCTTTGATCTTGGTGCCGACGCGTGAGTTGGCACAACAGGTCTGGCAAGAAGCCCAGCGATTGTGTCAAGAGAGTGGGCTGCGAGCTGTTGCAGTCTATGGGGGTGTGGGCTACCGACAGCAGACAGAGGCCCTAAGCCAAGGTGCGCAGATTGTAGTCGGCACACCCGGCCGGGTTCTGGATCATCTGCTGAAGCGCACACTGCAGCTGGAACATTTGGTGATGCTGATTTTTGATGAGGCTGACCGCATGTTGTCGATGGGTTTTTACCCCGACATGAAACAGGTGCAGCGCCACCTACCTGCTCGACCGGTCCATACGGCCATGTTTTCCGCCACCTTTCCATCGTATGTGCTCCGCACGGCCTACGAGTTTATTCCCAAGCCAGAATTTCTCTCGCTCAGCCGCGATCAACTCCACGTGGCAGAGACAGAGCACATCTTCTATCTAGCGCCCGATCGGGGACGCGAACGGGCGTTGGTGCGGCTGCTGGAGATCGAAAATCCTGCTTCGGCGATCATTTTTTGCAACACCAAAGCCCATGTTCATTTTGTCACTGTGGTATTGCAGCGCTTTGGGTATGATGCTGATGAGCTGAGTGCGGATCTGCCCCAGCCCGACCGTGAACGCGTATTGGCTCGCGTCCGCCAAGGCACCTTACGGTTCTTGGTAGCGACCGACGTAGCGGCACGGGGATTGGATATTCCCGAGCTGTCGCATGTCTTTCAATACGAACCGCCGGAAGATATGGAGAGTTATCTGCATCGAGCTGGGCGCACCGGCCGCGCGGGTGCAACGGGGATCGCCATTTCCTTGGTCAGCCGAGGTGAAAAGCTGCTACTCGACCGGATCGCGAAACGGTATGGGGTGCCCTTCCAAGAGCGGACGTTGCCTTCCGACGAGGATGTGGAGGCAGTGGTTGCCGAGCGCTTGACGGCCTTGCTTGAAGCGCGCTTGCGAACACGCGACAACTTACAAAGCGAACGCAGTCGGCGATTTCTGCCTTTGGCGCGGCGGTTGGCAGAAAACGAAGAGGAATCAGCCATTATCACCATGCTGCTGGATGATTATTATCAGCAGGTTTTGCACGCACCACTACCTGCACCGAGCAGTGAGGCAGCGCCGACCAAACCCAGCAATTCATCCCGGCGACGCAGGCGCTCACCGCGGAGGTAAGCTGGCAGCCTCCTTCACGCCACCGAGTTGATCAACAATTCGGGCTGGTCACTACAGATGGCATCAACGCCCCGAGAGCGCAAACTAGCGATCACGTCGGGGCGTTCTTCATGCCAGCAGACAATCCCCAAATTGGCAGCACGCACTGCTTCGAGCCAAGCTGGCGTCAACAATTGATCGGGGCGGGCGGAGCGGCGTTCCCAGCAAGGATGCACATAATCGGCGCCGACTGCGCCCGCGAATTGGACGGGCTCCACCGTGGTGGCGCCAAAGAGAACTGAGGTCGCCACATGCGGGCTGCGAGCCTTTACATCGGCCAGCCAATCCGGCCGAAAGGAGCCAATAATACTGGCTCCCGTGTAGCGATTGGTGTGCAATAACCCGAGGACAGTAGGAATCGTGCGGCCATCTTTGAGTTCGATGTACATGCCGAGCCGGGCCTCTTTGCAGTAGGCAATGGCCTCTGCCAGAGTGGGCACCCGCTCACCGCCGCCCAGCTCCACGGTCTGCAATTGTTCCAAGGTACTCTGCGCAACGGGTAACCAATGGCCATCAGCCGTGCGTAGTGCCGCATCGTGTACCAGCACCGCCTGACCATCGGCTGTACATTGCACATCCACCTCCACCATGTCGGCCCCCAAAGCCGCGGCTTTGCGCAGGCCAGCCAATGTGTTGTCAGGCGCATAGGCACTGGCCCCGCGATGGCCCACGCGCAAGAAGCGATACTCTGACGGCGAGATTGTTCGCTGTAATTCGGCCACCCACCAGTCGATCCGTCGTGGGATCCAAGCATCGAGCGCGGGCCAGGGGACAAGTTGCTCCGGGGTGAAGCGAAATTCTTGGGAAAAGTTCCAACTGGGCAAAAAGCCTTGCCGTTGCAGATAAGTGCGCACCAGGGTATTGGTTAATGGTGTGCGGGCATGAATGCGCCCCCGAAAGAGATCGTTGACCAGTAGCCCGCCCATGCCGGCTGCTTCGCGCGTGGTGGCACGAGGATGCGGACGATAGACATCCGCGGGCCAGGCGGGCGTCGCGGCAAAGGCATGTTTGCCCGGCTCGGAGTAGAGCACCACCCGATCACCTTGGTGCGGCGGTTGCCCATCAACCACCATGGTCGAAAATCCCCCGTGAGCACTCGCCTCACAATGGACCACGTGCCCATCGGCATCCACATAGACCCACACATGCTCCAACTCGTACAAATGGCCACTGTCCCAATCCCACCAGATGGCATATTCGATCGCCAGTTCGGCAGCTGGGTGGTTCTCCTCGCGCAGGCTGATCTGCCGGGTGAACGAGGGTGAAGGCTGATCGCTGCGGAAGATGGTGTAGCCCGCGGCCAGCGGAAAAAAAGGCTCATGCGCATCAAAGTAGAGAATCGGCGCATAGTGCGCGGCCAACTGCTGATCAGCGCTGGCTTGCGGCGTTTGGTAGAGCTCGAGCAGAAGCGGATCGGACATGGGTCTGGTTTAGTCTTGAGCCACGGTAGGGAATTCGGCGATCCGTAAATGGGTGCTGCCAAACGGGATCAGCGTCACCGTTTCGAGGGGCTCGTCCGACTGAACTGGGCTGGGCGGAATCAAGCCAGCCGAATTGTTCTCCACCGTCCACTCAGGCAGGCGCCGCCCCTGCAACTTGATGGTGACGGGGGCTTGGTCGGGTGCGAATGGAACGCTACCAACCGGGCGAGTTTCGACCGAGAGGGTCCGGCTGGGATCAGTGCGGTCGAGGAGCAAGCCATAGTTCCAGGGCGATTTGGGATGCACAGCCCAATCGGCATGGGGCAATTCACCCGCGATCTGCTCAAAGGCTTCTTTAATCTTCAAGCCAAAGACCAGCGGTCCCCGGAGCACCGAAACCGCGTTGCGATTGCGGGTCACGGCACGCACCGGCATCGGCAAGGTCAAGCGGATCCGGTCCCCCGGTTGCCAACAGCGCAACAAGGCATGATAGCCCGATGAAAGCCAAGTCGACGTCATCTCGTCGTTTACCTGCACTTGGATCCCATCGGTTGCCCAGGCAGGTACCCGCAGCCAAAAAGGGAATTCTACGGGCTCCGCCACGTCGATGTGCAGCTGAATATGTTCGTTGAAGGGGTAGTCGGTCTCGACCCGTAGCGTGATCGGCGTCTTGTTCTGCCCAACTTGCGCCTGAACCACACAGGGGCCATAGGCAGTCACGGCCAATCCATGGTCGGGCGTAGCCATCCACAAATGGCTGACCAACTTAGGCCAACCTTGGTGGAAATTGGCAGTGCAGCAGCCAAAATGGGGCTCCAAGCCAAAGATATTGGCGGAGTCGCTGTTGTTGGTCCAGGCCCGGGGCGCCACCGAGCAGAGCACTTGGTTGACCTGCTGGTCATATTGATGTGCCCACATATCCGCGGTAAATGTGGCGGGCAGGGCATTGTAAGCCACCTGCTCGAGCCGATCGGCAAAGGCGGCATCGCCAAAGATGGCCAGCAAATTCTCCAGCGAAAACATCATTTCAACAACAGCACACAATTCAGTACCCTGCGTAGGGTAGATTCCGGCAAGATGTTCATCTCCTGTAAAGACGCCCGTCACTTGTCCGTGATAGGTATCTAAGTGACGCAAGGCTGTCTCCACGACCGAGCGTTGCTGCAAATCATGCCGGAAGAGATAATGCACCGCTGGGGTCTTCAGGCCCATCGCCACATTGACGACGTGATGTTCATGGCGGAAGGTAAAGGGCTGCGCGATCTTTTCGCGCCAGGGAAAACGTAAGAAATATCCACTCCAGTCAAACCCCGCATTCAATTGTTGCTCGGCCAAATTTAACAGCGTGGCATCCCCAGTGCGGCGATAGAGCCAGGCGATACTCAGCAGATTTTCGGCATAGCGAACCCCGCGCCATTCCTTGTGCGGCAGATCGGGCGGTTGGCTGGCTTGATAGTGAAAATAGCGAGTCATTAACGTCAAGACGCGCTCATCGCCCGTAGCTTCGTGATATTGGCTGAGCGCCTTAAGTGCGACCATACGCGGCCAGGGATCGCGATTTTGCAGCGGACCAAAAAAGCCATCCGGTTGTTGACTGGCGATCATGGCCTGCATCCAGCGTTCGGCCTTGGCGCGCAGCCGAGGATCATCCAATAAATAGGCCAGTGGCACCAAGCCATCGCAAAAATAGGGACCGCGCTCCCAGGCTTCGCCATCGCCACCCAGCCAAGCGCTATTGGGGCCAACATCGGGCCAAAATTCGTCGAGATGGCCGCTCATGCCCGCGGCTTGGACTTGCAATTGGCGCTCTAACCAGCCTGCGGGACGAACCTTGCCCAGGGGCAGCGGGATCAAAGCAAGTGGGGCCAGACTCTTTTCGGTGGGCGAAGATGGATTACTCATAAAGGTACCTGTCAATAAGTTGGAATTTGCACAGCTATTTAAAAGGGCCCGCGCATTATACGCGGCGGATCAGGGGCTGTCAATCTGATCGCGCTGAGCTAAGAATACACCCTTGGGGCTGATCTTCTGGTAAACTGCACATCATCGTGTTCACCGAGGCCAAACCAAATCGTTACAAACAAGCATGATCCATTCTTTGCGCCTGCCCCTCTGGTTCCTAGCGGTGCTCAGCTTGGGGCTGCTAGCAGCACTGCCGCTCTGGCTTACGCCGGGTCTACCCAATAGCGATGACAGCCTGACCCATATCTTTCATCTCTTCGCCCTGGATCAGCAAATTCGCCACGGCGAAGCCTTTCCACTTCGCTTCCCCGATCACGGTTTGGGCTATGGACATGCGGTGCTGGCTTATTATCCGCCGCTGCCCTATGCGCTCCTCGAGTTGTTCCAACTGGTGACGCATGATTATGTCCTCAGCTTCAAACTGGGCTTTACCTTGATCGCCATGGCCACAGGGCTGAGTAGCGGCTGGTTGGGGAGACACTGGTTTGGCCGCCGCGCCGGGTTGTGGATGGCCGCGCTTTACCTCTTTCATCCCTATCTGCTCGCCAATCTGCATATCCGCGCCGCTCTAGCCGAACAACTAGGTTTGGCCATCGCTCCTCTTGTCATTCTGACCATCGACCAGTTGGGCAACCACCCCAGCTGGCGCGCTTGGTTGGCCGCCACCGTGGCCATTATGCTGTTGAATCTGAGCCACTTTCTCTCGGCGCTGCTTTTCTTGCCAGTAGCTGGACTTTACACAGGCTGGTTGCTCTGGCGCTCGCCCCATACCAAACTCGCCCGCCTCGGCTGGTTACTCGCGGCGGCGCTGGCAGGCGGACTGCTCAGCAGCTTTTATTGGCTGCCGGCTTTGCTGGAAACGAACGGCATCAACCAGGTCGATCCGCAAGCGGCCCTAGAGGCTTATCAGAATGAACTGATTCCCCTGAGTGGCTTGCTCAAGCCATCGCCTTTAATTGGCTACACGAATCCCCATACGATGCCTGAGCTCGGATTGCCACTCTGGCTATTGCTGGGTGGAGCACTGCTCTTATTGATTCGTCGCTGGCCACAGTGGAAACCTGCGCAACGGGCCAATTCACTCTTATGGGCTGGGATTGCCCTCTTGGGTATGCTGGCAGCCACGCCATTTTTGGTGCCTATCTGGAACTGGATACCTGTGGTGGCGCTGTTGCAATTTCCTTTCCGCTGGCTCGGCCCAGCCGCCCTGGGTATTGCGGCATTCGTGACTGGTTCGTTCCACCCACTCTCTAGAGCTCGGCTGGGGCGAATCATACTGTTGGCCTGGCTGGGTTGGTATTTCTTCAGCGGCTTGTATCATCTGCCAACGGACGCTGCCATGTTGCGCTCACTGGGCATCGACATCGTCACCAACGAGCACATCACCTACAGTGGTCTGCGTGCCTTTGAGTTTGATCAAGCCGACAATCTGCGCAGCAATTGCTGGATCTGGGCGTATGAGTATGTGCCGCGCACAACGCCCCTGCACCACTGCCGAGACTGGCGCGACCTGATCCTGACTGGTCCAGCCCAACCAAGTGGCTTACCGCCGGTAACCGCCTCCCTCCAACTGCAGGAGTTGACCCGCAATCGATTGGTCGCCAACATGGTGAGCGAGGAGCCCTGGCAGGCTTCGCTCCATGCGTTTGCCCTCCCCGGCTGGCAAGCGCAGATCGATGGTCAGTCGGTTGAGCCGGTCGCCAGCAGCTTGCTCGGCGTCGTCAGCCTGCCGATTGCGGCTGGCGAGCATCAAATTACCTTGACGTATGGCCGCACGCCGCTGCGCCAAGCGGTGTTGATTCTCTCTGGCTTGGCGGGATTGGGCGTGCTGAGCTTGGCACTCTGGATTCAACGCGAGCTGGCCGCAGCGCTACTGATCGCTGCGGGGTTGCTGATCGGTGGGCCGGTGGCAGTTGCCAATCAAGCCGCCGAGCCACCGCCGCTGATCGATGTTGCTTATGAATTCAACGGCCAGATCGCCTTACAGGGGTACCGTTTGCAATCGAATGAGGCTGGCCTCAAGCTGGAATTGGCCTGGCTGGCCCGCCAAGCCATGAGCGATTCGTACAAGGTCTTTGTCCACATCATCGATGAGCAAGGCACGTTGTGGGCGCAAGCGGATGGACGTCCGCTACGCTATGCCAGCAACACCAATCGCTGGTTGCCCGGGCAGGTTGTGTTGGATCCCTACGAGTTGACCTGGCCGACACCGCTGCCACCGGGGCGTTATCAAGTGCGCATTGGGTGGTACAACGAAGCCGATGGCATCCGCTTGCCCGTGCTCGATCCAGCAGGCACACCGATCGATGACCAAGTTTGGTTGGACTCTATCGAGATTCACCCGTAAGCTCGTTTTGGCAGCTAGGTTGGGATCACAAATTTCCGTTCATGCGCTAAGATGGTTGTGCCCCATTGAATTGAGCCGATCTTGAGGGAGTGTCCTATGCAGGCCGAACCAACACCCAGCTGGAGCGAAGAGAATTCGCAAACCTTTCTCGACTATGGGCGTTATTTTGTGCCCGAACGAGAGCATCAACTTGCCATCATCGCGACGTTGATCCCGCCTCGTGATGAACCATTCACCGTGGTAGAATTGTGTTGTGGCGAAGGTTTACTCGCCGAGACGATCCTCAAGCAGCGCCCGACCAGCACCATTCTTGGCTATGATGGCTCCCCGGCCATGCTGGAAAAGGCTCGTCAGCGCTTAGCTGCCTTTGGGGAGCGTTTCCAAACCCGCCACTTCGATTTGACCGCGCCAACGTGGCGACAGTTCGAGCAACCAGTGCACGCGGTCGTCTCATCTTTGGCAATTCACCATTTGGATGGCGCGGAAAAGCAGGCGCTCTTTGTAGACATCTACAACCTGCTTGCTCCAGGTGGTGTCTTCGTGATTGCTGATGTGATCTTGCCAACGCACAAGCAGGGCTGGCAAGTAGCTGCGGCAGCTTGGGATCGTGCGGTAATGGCCCGGGCCCAAGCATTGGATGGGCATCTCGCCGCCTTTGAGGCGTTCCGCGACACGGAGTGGAATATGTATCGCGGCTCGTTGCCCGATGAAATCGACAAGCCTTCTACCTTACGCCAGCAATTGGGCTGGCTCGAAGCAGCCGGGTTCGATGCAGTCGACGTCCACTGGATGGACGCGGGGCATGCGATCTTTAGTGGCGTCAAAGGATGCTGACGCAAACCCAGGGCAACATCTGGCGCGATCCAAGTCATCAGTTTGACAAAAGCAAGCAAAGGCTTTACATCTTTTAGACCACCCCTTCAATTCAAGTAACCCAGAAGCCACAACCAATTGGTGAATGGCTGCCAGTCGAGAACAGCAAGTTTGGGCGCACTGCTCACCGTGTGTCCATCAGGGATCAATCGAATATTCACAGAAAGAAGAAGGAAGAAGCATGCACCCGATCCGCCTTGGCGTGATCGGCTTGGGCCTGATTTGGATTCGTGAACATCAGCCCATGCTGAGCCAATTGTCAGATGTCTTCACCCCCGTAGCCTTGTGTGATCTCAATGAAAATGCCCGCCGAACTGCGGCTCAGCATTTTCCCAACGCTACCCTCTTTGCCGATCCTAACGAACTGTTAGCCTCCGATGAGGTTGACGTGGTTCTGGTGCTTACCCCCATTGCCTTCAACGCGCCGACCGCTTTGGCAGCGCTGCGGGCGGGCAAAGATGTCATCATGGAAAAGCCGATTGCTCGTTCCGTAACCGAAGGGCGAGCTTTGATCGACGCGGCGCGACAGGCCAAGCGCCGGCTCTTTGTTTTGGAACAATCCGCCTATCGCCATGCGGATGTGCAATTGGCGCAACTGCTCGCTGCGGGTGAAATTGGCGATCTAGTGCTGTGGAAGCGCGTTCAGCACACTGATGCCGATACCGCGCCGCCCCCCCTACGTTACGAGAACACCCAGTGGCGTAAAGAGGCCGATTTCCCCCTCGGCACCCTCTTTGATGGCGGCATCCATCTCCTGGCCAGCCTCAACGAAATTTTTGGCCCACCCAGCAGTGTCTTTGCGACTGGCCAGAAATTGCGCCCAGATTATGGTGAGTATGACCAAATCACGCTCCATTTCCGCTATCCCAACGGCGCAACGGGCATTGTCAGCCATTCAAATTGCTTATCAGGCCATGAGAATCACTTTCATTTGCATGGCCGCGACGGCATTATCGTTGTAGAATCCGATCGGCTGCTGATCAAAAAGAATAACGAAGCGCCCCGCGAGATTCCAGTACCGGCGGAGAATTCCCGCCGCAATCTCTGGGATGCTATTGTGCGTGCGATCCAAACCAACAGCGAACCCAGCTATGATGCAGAAAAAGCGCTGCGCGATGTGGCCATCCTAGAGACCGTCAATCGTTCGATCAAGCGTGGCCAACAGTTGCCGATTGACCTCGGGCATGAGTCAGAGCTGCGCTGAGCATCATGCGTGACTCATCTTTCGCCGTTTCTAACTGACAATCTCCCGAAACTGTAAACTATCCTTTGTCAACCCAATTAGCTGTGAGGAGTAAATGAACCATGAGTGGATTGAGCATCACCAAATTCAAAACCAACCCCGTCACCGATAAATTACGCAGTGGCCAGCCAGCTGTCGGCACCTGGCTGACCCTCTGTTCCCCCGTGGCTGCCGAAAGCATTGCCCACATCGGCTGGGATTGGCTGGTGGTGGATGCCGAACATAGCCCGGTGGGCTTTGAAACAATGGTCAATTGCTTCCGCGCAGCACAACTGGGCGGCGCCGCGCCCATGGCACGTGTCCCCTGGAACGACACCATTTGGATTCAACGGACGCTGGATGCAGGCGCGCTGGGGCTGGTCGTGCCGATGGTCAACACTGCGGAAGATGCCAAAGCTGTGGTCAGCAACATGAAATATGCGACCAAGGGGCAGCGCAGCTTTGGTGGGAGCCGGGTGGCGCCCTACATTGATGGCGATTACCGCACCTGGGCCGATGAAAATTTGGCGGTGATTGTGATGATCGAAACAGCGCAGGCGGTCGAAAATGTCGAAGCGATCATGTCGGTCGAGGGCGTGGTTGGGTGCTTCATTGGTCCCAACGATCTCGCCTTGTCGATGGGGCTGACAGCCAAAGACATGGGCCCGGGCACCGCACACGAAGCCGCGATGATGGAGGTCTTGGCTGCATGCAAAAAGACCGGCAAAGCGGCGGGCAAACATTGTTTCAGCTCGGCAGAAGTCAGCTTGCGCATCAGTCAGGGCTTCCAGTTCCTCGCCTTGATGAGCGATGGGGCACTCATGGCCCAAGCTGCTCGCGCCGCTTATGATGAGATTGATTTCAGCGGCGCGGCCGAGGCAGCATCTGCCGAAGCAAAAGGAACACTCTATTGATCATCATTGATACGCATTGCCATTCCAGCCCAGCTTGGTATGAACCCGTCGAGAGCTTGATCTTTCAGATGGACCAGAACGGGGTGGCGCAGGCGCTGTTGGTGCAGATCAGAGGTCAGTACGACAACGAATATCAATTCGAATGCGAGCAGCGTTATCCAGGGCGTTTTGTCTCCGTGGTGGGGGTCGATGTTGCCGATCCCGCGGCCGTCGATCAGCTGGCCGCGCTCGCCGCACGCGGGGCCAAGGGCGTTCGCCTAGCGCCCGATAGCCGTTCTCCCGGCAACGATCCGTTGGCGATCTGGCAGGCAGCCGCGGCGCTGGGCTTGCCGGTCAGTTGTGGGGGCTCGGCACCGCAATTTGCCAGCCCCGAGTTTGCCGCGCTGGTCGCCACCCTGCCCGAATTGCCGATCGTCATTGAGCATTTGGGCGGCCTCAAAGCGCCAGAGCACAACGCAGAGGATCCGATCACCGAGCAGATTTTGGCGCTGGCGCAGTATCCGAATACCTATCTCAAAATCCATGGATTGGGAGAATTCTGCCAGCGGAATCTGCCTGTGAGCATGCCCTTTCCCTTTGATCCGACCGGGCTAGACCTGCTGCAAGCAGCGTATAAAGCCTTTGGCGCCGAACGCATAATGTGGGGTAGCGATTTTCCGCCAGTCAGCGGCCGCGAAGGGTATGCCAAAGCACTGCGCTTCCCGCTAGATTTTTTTGCCGACAAACCCGAACGTGAGCGAGCTTTGATCTTTGGTGGGGTGGCCGCCCGTGTCTTTGGGCTGTAAGTCGAGGCCTAAGCAATCCAGCCATATGACCCTGAGTGGCTGTCCCCGAATTATTTAGCCTGAATGCAGATTCAGAGCAATCACAAGCAGATATTGAGGAGCTATGAAACCAACTGTTTGGACGGAAGTACTACTCGCACCGGATGCATTAGAGCGGCTCCAAGCCGTCGCCACAGTCATCACCAAAGCTAAGTGGGATGATCTGCCTGGTGTGGATATTGCCATCATCGGCGGTAGCACGGTCAATGATGCCTTTTTGGATCAAGCTGGCCCGAATCTCAAGCTGGTCATCCGGCATGGGATCGGCTATAACGCGGTCGATGTGCCCGCCTGTTCAGCCCGTGGCATCTTGGCCGCCAATACACCGGATGCGCCAACCGAAAGCACGGCAGAACATGCCGTCGCACTCTTATTGTCGGTTGCCAAACGAGTCGTCAAGTCCGACTACTACTTGCGCACCAATCGTCCCTATACGCGGCCTGATCTGGTTGGGATCGAAGTACGCGACCAAGTCTTGGGCGTTGTCGGCTTTGGGCGCATTGGCCGCCGCGTCACCGAAATCTGCGCGCTGGGCCTCAGAATGCCAGTCGTCGTCTATGATCCCTATTTGCGCGAAATCCCCGATCTCTATGAAGGAGTTACTGTCGTTGGCAGCTTGGAAGAAGTGCTGCAACAGGCTGATTTCCTGACTCTGCACACGCCCTTGGTAGCGGAGACCCACCACCTAATCGGCGAGCGTGAGCTACGCATGATGAAACCGGGCTCGTATCTCATCAATGCCAGCCGCGGGCCCGTTGTCGATGAGGCAGCGCTGATCCGCGCCCTGCAGGATGGTCATCTCGCTGGCGCTGGCTTGGATGTATACGATCCTGAGCCACCCGCGCCCGACAATCCACTCCTCCAGATGGAAAACGTGGTCAACACCCCACATGTGGCCAGCAACACCCCGCAGGGCAATGGGCGGATGTCCAACAGTGTAGTCGATCAAATCATTCAATTGTGCCAAGGGGAGCAACCCACATTTTTGATCGACCCGTCAGTTTGGCCTGGTCGCGCCAAACCTGTGTAAGCGAGGATTCGGGAAGGAGGGGATTGATGCCCAAATTTGTCTTTCTACCGCCCCAAAATGAACGAAATCGCGAGTGGGGCAAACGTTTTGCCGCGGCGCTGCCGCAGTATCAGGTGGCGATACCGGAAACGTTGAGCGAAGCTGAGCAGGAACTGAGCGATGCGGATGCTGCTTTTGGCTGGGTGCCCCCGGAATTATTACCGGCAGCGCGCCAACTGCGCTGGTTACAAAATCCGAATGTTGGCCCCCATATTGGCTATTATTACCCCGAGTTGATCGAGCATCCAGTGGTGGTCTGCAACCCGCGCGGGGTCTTTGATGACCACATCGGGCAACACATTATGATGTTTGTCCTGGCCTTGGCACGCGGCTTGCCCGATTATCTGGCCGCACAACAGCAGCGGCAATGGAACCCAGATGCCCGCAAAACGCCCTATATCGATCTAGCCAGCAGCACTGCATTGATTGCGGGCGTGGGTGGCATCGGTCACGAAGCGGCTCGCCTCTGTCACGCCTTTGGCATGCGAGTCATCGGGGTCGATCCCCGCTGGGAGCACGAAGCTCCCTACATCGAAAAACATTGGCCCGACGAATTGGATGAGCTCTTGCCCAGTGCCGATTTTGTCATCGTGGCCATGCCACACACGCCGCAAACCGAAGGCTTGTGGAACTTGGCCCGCTTCCAGCGGATGAAGCCCAGCGCCTACTTCATCAATATCGGCCGCGGCATGACGACCAAACTTGACGACTTGGTAGCCGCGCTTGAGCGTGGGACGATTGCCGGTTGTGCATTGGATGTCTTTGAAGTGGAGCCGCTACCTGCTGACCACCGCTTGTGGACCATGCCCAATGTGTTGCTCACGCCCCACATTGCGGTCAAAGATGCAGCCAATATTCCCGAACGCCAGTTTGAGATTCTGCTAGATAACGCCCGCCGTTTTGCCGCCGGGCAACCATTACGCAATGTTGTCGACAAGGCAAACTGGTTCTAGCAACAGCCTACTAATCGTAATCAAAAACCCCGAGCAACCATAAACGATTGCTCGGGGTTTTTCGCTACTTGAGCGTACTATTCATATGCATAGGGAGAAATGCTTGGCTTGCCGTTTGCCTCTTTCTGGCGGCGTTCGAGGCGTTGCAATTCTTGTTGCGTTTCATAATGAAACTTTGCTGCCTCGACCAAGGCCTCCTGTTCACTCTCGTAATGATGGGGGTAGAAACGCTTGAAGATACCCGCGCGTTTGAATTGGACCACAAAACAAGGTACCTTTTTGTCACCCACCCGAATGTACGATTTGATCACTCCTGGCACACCACTCCCTGGTGGAAGTGGTTCTTTTCTTTTGCGTTCGATCAGGTAAAAACGAGCAGCAACTAG
>CAZMRA010000079.1:0-17696 GCA_964568485.1 uncultured Caldilineaceae bacterium
GTTGCCTGGTCATGTGACATTGGACAATTTAAAAGACGAACGCTACAGCCGCAATGCCGCCATTGTCGCGGTGCTGAGCGATCTGGGCTACATCGAGCGCTTGGGTTACGGCATCGACCGCATGATCGCTGCCATGCAATCGGCTGGCTTACCCGCCCCCAGCTTTGCCGAGACGACTGCCGGCTTCAAAGTAACCCTCTCCTCGGCGGGCGACGAGTTGGTCAGCCCGCAGCCCGAACAACAGCGCTGGCACAATCAATTACTGAATGAGCGCCAAGAACGGGCATTGGCCTACATCCAAACCCACGGCCGCATCACCAATAGTGAATACCAAGAGCTCGCCCCCGATGTCAGCGCTGAAACCATCCGCCGCGATTTGGCTGATCTGGTCGAGAAAAATCTCTTGATCCGCATCGGTAGCAAAAAGGCCACTTATTACATCTTGAAGTGAGCGACTAGGATAGCTGATACGCGCTCTATGCCCCGTGGCCAACGACTCACAACCCAAGAAATTACTCGAAAAACCAATCTTGATATGAATTGACAGCTTTTGCGTATGATACTGAGTGTCAAAGGTCGCAAGGTATGTCTTGTTTGACGCATCAGCTTTCACATTCGCAATGAGGAGCAAATCATCACATGCGTAGTGTATCGATTGTGGGCATTGGCCAATCCCCGGTAGGCGAATTATGGGATCAATCGGCTCGGCAAATTGCCTACACCGCAATTTCGGCCGCCATGAACGACGCAGGGATTGATCGCGCCGACGCACTATTTCTGGGCAATATGCTCAGTGGCAATTTATTGGATCAAGAACATCTGGCGACGCTGATCGCCGATTTTTGCGGATTGCGCGGGGTAGAAGCGGCCAAGGTAGAAGCCGCGTGTGCCAGTGGCGGGGCAGCCTTGCGCCTGGGCACCATGGCTGTGGCCAGCGGTTTCCACGATATTGTGATCGTTGCCGGTGTGGAGAAGATGACTGACACCGTCGGCAAAGATACCACCGCTGGTCTGGCTACAGCCGCCGACGCCGAATACGAAGCCTTGCATGGTGTCAGCTTTGTGGGGCTAAATGCCCTGCTGATGCAGCGCTATATGTATGAATATGATCTGCCGTTGGATGCCTTTGCCGGATTCAGCATCAACGCGCACCGCAACGGGGCCAACAACCCCAATGCCATGTTCCAAGAACCGATTAATCTGAATACTTACGTGCGGGCACCCGTGATCGCCACCCCAATCAACATGATGGATAGCAGTCCGGTTTGCGATGGTGCCGCGGCACTGGTTTTGGTCCCGACCGAATTTGCCCACGAGTTTACTCGCGGTCATCATCGCGGCGCGGTGCGCATTTTAGCCAGCGCCAGCGCAACCGACACCATCGCCGTGCATGATCGCAAAGATCCGCTGCATCTGGCCGCAGCCGAGTTGAGCAGCCGCCGTGCCTTTCAACAGGCGGGGATTCGTCCCGATGAAATTGACTTTTTTGAGCTGCACGATGCCTTCACCATCATGAGCGCGCTCAGCTTAGAAGCCTGCGGCTTTGCCAAACGCGGTGAAGGCTGGCGCTGGGCACAAGAAGATCGCATTGGCATTGGGGGGGAATTGCCCATCAGCACAATGGGTGGGCTCAAGAGCCGGGGGCATCCAGTTGGTGCGACTGGTGTCTATCAGGTAGTGGAAGCGGTGCAACAATTGACCGGTGTGGCGGGCCGCAATCAAGTCGCTGACGCTCGTTTGGGCATGACGCAAAATATTGGGGGCAGCGGCGCTACCATCGTCACACACCTGTTGGGCGTCTAAAAGAGACTGTCAAAAACTCTCAAAATGAATTTTTGGGCGGCCCGATAGCAAATGAAGGGCCAGATTGAGTATGATAGTAGGCAGTAACTTGTGTAAAATGACACAAATGATTTGAACGGTTTGAACGGAGAGTATTGCAATGGCAGTTCCAAATTTGTGGCGCACCAAACAACAACGCTATCGGCTGCAAGCTGAAGTTTGTGTTCATTGTGAGCAGGTGATCTTTCCCCCACGCGAAGTCTGTCCGCATTGTCGGCATTCAAGTGAGGACCAGGCCGATTCTACGCCTTTTGCGCTTTCCTCCTTGTTGCCCTTTAGCTCGACAAATGGTGTGGCAACCCCCGTTGGAGCTGATTAATGCTGACACGGTTTACGCAGAATTTGACCGGGCGTGGGGAGATCTACAGCTTCAGCACCATGTATAACGCCCCGCAAGGTTATGAAGATCAAAAGCCCTACACCATCGCTCTGATCAAGTTGGACGATGGGCCGATGGTCACTGCGCAATTGACTGATATTGATCCGAATGAGGTGAAGATCGGGTTGCGCGTAGAGATGGTCACCCGGAAGTTGCGGGAAGATGGCGCTGAAGGGCAGATCATCTATGGGTATAAGTTCCGTCCGCTCTTTACCTAGCGAAATGAAGTCCTATGTCCAAAGTCCAGCCTTTATCAGCCGCCGAACTTGCTGAGCAATTAGCCACCGTGCCAGGTTGGACGGTGCGCAACGGGAAGTTACATCGCTCCTTCCAATTTCCTGATTTTGTCGCCGCTTTTGGCTTCATGAGCCAAGTAGCGCTGCTGGCCGAAGCTGCCGATCACCATCCAGAATGGTTCAACGTTTACGGTACCGTAGAGATCGACCTCGTAACCCACGCAGCCGACAACCAGATCAGCCGGCGCGACCTGGCTTTGGCTGCGCAGATCGACAAATTGTTTGACAGGTAGTACGCCTATTGACAGCACGCTAATTGGTTGCTACGATAGCGTCAATTAGTAGTTTATAGTTTGTGTAAGCCAAGAAATCACCATGTTTTACATGATTGTTGTCATCGTGAATATGTCTAGAGCAGGCGGCCCAAGTGGGGACCCAGGGAGGAGTGTGCCTGCGATTCGGTAAACAAAGCTTTTTGTTGGCGGTGTGCAAAGCCGCCTGTTAGAAAGAACGCAATTTTAGCCGCAGCACACGTACTTCATGCTGCGGTTTTTTGTTGCCCACCTTATGCGATGCTGAACTGCCAATAGCCAAGGTGAGCTCACCTAAGCTTGCGGCAAAGCCGGCATAAGCTGGGGATAGAATCCAACAAAACGCCGACGACTGGGAAATCCTGGTTGTTGGCGTTTTTTATTTTTCGGGAGAAATTCTATGAATATGCACACGCAACGCAGTTTCCGTACCTTTTTGACCATGTGGTTTGGCCAACTAGTCTCCAGCTTGGGCACGGGGATGACCCGATTTGCACTATTGATCTGGGCTTATCAACAAACGGGCGAGGCAACCACGTTGGCTTTGTTGGGGTTCTTTGCTTGGTTCCCCTATTTGCTAATCAGCCCAATCGCCGGGGTTTGGGTCGATCGGCTGGATCGGAAGCGGATTTTGATCCTCGCCGACTTGGCTTCTGGGTTGACAACTATTTTTGTCTTTACCCTGTTTTTGATGGGTGATCTTGCCATCTGGCATATCTATCTGCTCGAAGGGTTGACTAGCATCTTCGACGCCTTTCAATACCCTGCTTATGGGGCATCGGTTTCGTTATTGCTCGACAAGCAGCAATATAGTCGGGCAAATGGCTTACGTTCACTGGCTTATAACGGCACGCAGATCGCCGCACCGCTGCTGGGAGGGGCGCTACTCCCATGGCTTGGTATCGGCGGGGTGATGGTGATCGATATTGTGACTTTTGCTGTCGCGATGATCTGTTTTGCATTTGTACGCATTCCTTCTGCCCACGCAGCAACTACAGAACACCCGAACCGGCCATTCTGGCAAGATCTACAATTCGGCTTTCGTTTTATCTTTGCCCGGCGAGGCTTGCTTGGCCTGATGATCATTTTTATGGGCATTGAATTTTGTGCTGCGCTCACCTATTTTTCGGTCTTGCCTGCGCTGATCCTCGCTCGCAGCGGTGGCAATGAAGTGGCGTTGGGGATGGTGCAAGCCGCGTTGGGGGGAGGCGGAGTGCTCGGCGGTATTCTGGTGAGTGTATGGGGGTTGCCGCGGCGCAAAATTCATGCTGTCTGCGGGTTGTGTGGGGTATCATTTCTGTTGGGTGATTTTCTCTTTGCCACTGGGCGCACCTTGCCAGCGTGGATCACTGCGGCGTTGGTGGCTGCGGTTTTTATCCCGTTTATCAGCAGCGGCTATATCACAGTCTGGCAGCTCAAAGTCCATCCGGCGTTGCAAGGGCGTGTTTTGGCGGTTGCCGATATGTTTCGTACATTGCCCAAACCGGTTGGCTATCTAATTGCCGGTCCGCTGGCAGATCGGATCTTGGAACCGGCGATGGCACCGCAAGGGACACTGGCCCCGATCTTTGGCTGGCTGGTGGGTACTGGTCCCGGTGCGGGCATCGGCTTGATGTTTGTCGGTACGGCTATTTTGGGCGCATTGATTAGCTTTGGCGGCTATCTTTTCCCCGCTATCCGGCGGGTGGAGCAAGCATTGCCCGATCACGATCAGATAAATGATCAGGAAAATGCCGAGCCAGAGCAAGCCAAAGCCGAATTGGCAAGCATTTAATGATCGTGTAAAGCATCATCAAGGAGACCGAAGCTCCCAGTGAATCAAAACTACATTCTTCTCGCCTGCTGTTTTATGGCTGGCAGAGAGAGTGTAGTTTTGATTTTTGGACGCTCTGGCTCACCGCATCCTGTTTGTCACTTGACCCAAAGCTAATTTTTGCTAAGATTAGAGATTAATATTGTCGCTCCGTTTGATCAAGGCTGAATGCTGTTGAGAAGATGTTGTCTTTCATAATAGCATTCAAGAATGTAATCGCGATGAAGCCAGCTTTGCCCGGAAGAGGGCTCGCCAACAGGATTTTCCGCGGGTTGTTGAACTATATTAATTGATTGTGGATGAACATATAAGGATCCGGCTTACGTTGCCGATTACCCGTGTGGAGGTTGTTGAGGCATGAGCGATTTAATTGCTCGCACCAAAATCATTCCCCCACGTCGTCGTGCTGATCTTCTGACACGACCGCGGTTAGTAGAATTACTGACTGATCTACTTGGTCATCGGCTCATCCTCCTTGTTGCTCCAGCCGGGTATGGTAAAACTTCGCTGCTCGTGGACTTTGCCCATACGGTGCAGTTTCCTGTTTGTTGGCTGGCCCTTGACACGCTCGATAATGATAGCTATCGTTTTTTCTCTCACTTGATCGCTAGTCTGAGCCAGAGCTTCCCCGCGATCGAATCGACCTTGCGTGGCGCATTGCAGGCTTTCGCTGCCGGACAGGGTCCTCTTAATCAGTTTTTAACCCTGCTTGTCAACGAATTATACGAGCATGCCGATGATGAATATCTGGTGGTGCTCGATGATTATCATTTGGTTGCTGACAACGAAGAGATCAGCACCTTCCTCAGCCGCTTCGCACAACAGATTGATGATCGCTGCCACATCGTGCTATCAGCCCGGCGATTGGTGGGATTGCCAGATATGCCCTTGCTGGTGGCTCGGGGCTATATCAGCGGTTTAGATTTCGAAGATCTCGCCTTTTCTGAGAGCGAAGTGCAACAGTTGGTCTTGCAGAATTATGGGCAATCGCTTTCGGAGAATGAAGCTGGCGAACTGGTAAAAGCAACCGAGGGTTGGATTACAGGTTTACTCTTGTCAGCGCAGAGCCGTTTGCGCAATCTGCCCGAGCGGGTGCGCCGGCTACGCGCGGCCGGGGTTGATCTCTACGACTATCTTGCTCAACAGGTGCTCGATCAACAAACGCCAGAGCTGCGTGATTTTTTGCTGCGCACGGCAGCCCTCGAAGAGTTTGATGCTGACCTATGTGCCCAAGTCTTTCCCGATGAGTGGCTTCCCCCTAGCCAGACGTGGGCCATGTTGATCGATGCCTTGTTGGAGGGCAATCTGTTTGTTGCTGCCGTCGGTGAAGATGGCAATTGGGTACGGTATCATCACCTGTTTCAAGAATTCCTCGAGAAACAACTGGCGCGCGAACGTCCTGACGAAGAAGTCATTATTTTACGCAATCTGGCCCAATACCAGATCTCTATGCGCCAGTGGGAAAAGGCTTATCGCGCTTACCAGAAGCTGGGTGACTTCACCGCCATTGCCCAACTACTACAAACCGCTGGCAGCGAATTATTCCATCAAGACCGCATCCTCTTGCTGCATAATTGGCTCACGGCGATGCCGGTGCCACTGTTGCATGAACAACCTGCGTTGCTTTCGCTGCAAGGTGCGGTGATGGCGCGGCGGGGGCAGATCGCCGAAGGGCTGGTGGTGCTGGATCAAGCAGTGGCGGCCTTGAGTAGGCAGCCGATTAGTGTTGATCTTGGCTACGCATTGGTGCGGCGATCCGTGATCTACCGCTTGTTGGGCGATGAGAGTGCGGCCTTGGCCGATGTAGAACGAGCATTAGCGCTGGTCGAGGAGCTGGATTCGACTTTGCCTGCGCAGCAGCTGCACAGTACCGCTCTAAAGGCGATTGGTATTTTGCTGAGCGACATGGGACGCCGCCGTGAGGGCTTACGTTACCTGCGCCAGGCTTTGGATACCTATCAAGCCTTGGGGGATGAGCAAAATGAAGCCGCGACGCTCCAGGAATTGGCGCGTGTCCACATGACCTTGGGGAATTACGGTGAATCGCTCGAACTCTTTACCGAAGCTTTGCAGGCGATTCGCCGTCTCGGTAATCTTTCTAGCCAGGCGATGACCCTCAATAATCTAGGGGTGCTTTACCATATTCGCAGCGATTACGATAAAGCAATCGACGCCCTGACCGAGGCCCATCTTGCGGCCGAGCACAGCGGTTATGCTCGCTTTACGGTCTACTCACTCACCAGCTTGGGCGATCTTTTCGTCGACATCGAGCTTTGGGAGGCGGCGCGCAATGTCTATCGTCAAGCCCTTGTTGGAGCCAATAAGCTTAAAGAACGTTTTTTGACCCTCTACTTGGAACTGGCTCTGGCCCAATTAGCGACCATCTTAGAGCAGTGGGAACAAGCCTTTACTCGCTTGGACACCGCTGTAAATCTATTGGGCGGGCGGACTAGTGGCGAAGGTTGGGCGCGCTATCAGCTGGCCATCGGGCGGTATTATTTGGCGAGTGGGCGAGCCAGTGATGCCATTAATCCACTGCAAGATGCCGCTGAACGCTTTGTGGCTAGTGAATCGCAAATTGAACATGCCATAGCGCTCTTTTATCTGGCGGCGGCTTATGGCACTACCCAGGATATCACCCTAGGACAGCGTATTCTCAGTGATGCTTTGGCCGCGGCTGAGCAGATGGAGGCCCGCCAACCATTGCTGCCTGCACTGCGGTCAATGAAAAAGATCTTCGTGTCGCTGGCAGAAGGTTTCTCTAACAAACCACAACTCGAACGATTTTTGGAAGAGCTCACTCAAGTAGAGCAAGAGATCCCGTTGATCAGCCACCGAATTCGCCAACACAGCTCCCCCTTGTTGCAGGGCTGGCTTGCCGAAACACCCCCGCGCTTGATTATTCGAGCGCTTGGGCGAGCCGAGGTTCTGCTTGATGGTCGGTTGATCGCTAACCGCGATTGGCAAACCCAAAGTGCGCGTGACCTCTTCTTTTGCTTCTTGGCCCACCCCGATGGACTAACCCGTGAACAAGTTGGGGCTCTTTTCTGGCCAGATGCCTCTCCCAATGATGTCAAAACGCGCTTCAAAAATTCCATCTATCGGCTGCGCAGTGTCATGCCGGATGATGTGATCCGCTTCGAAAACGAACTCTACTACTTTAATCGCTCTTGCGATTACGAATACGATGTCGAAAATTTTAAATATAAGTTAGCCCAGGCTGCTGCCCTTTCTGACCCAGCGTTGCGTATTCCCCTCTATGCAAGCGCTGTCGAATTGTATCGTGGTGCCTATCTCGCTGATATTGAAAGTGGTTGGGCCTTTGTCGAGCGGGCCGAGCTAGAGCAAGCGTATATGGACGCGCTGATGACCCTGGCTGAATTACAACTAGCCCAAGGTGATCATCGTGCAGCAATCGCTACCTGCCAGCAAGCGCTCGAACAAGATCCCTGCCTGGAAGATGCGCATCGCCTGATCATGCGGATATATGGGGCGATTGGTAACCGCGCTGGCATCGTGCGCCAATATCGCCTCTGCCAGCAAGTGCTGCGCGAGGAACTGGACGTACCACCTTCCCCCCAAACAACAGATTTATACGCACTCCTCACGCATTAGCCACAATTACCCGCCAGCAGGCATGTGGTTCCTAAACGAGACAACCTAAGGATGTTCGCTAACATAGCCCTCGCGCGCTCTGCACGAGTGGCTTGGCCGTGAGCGAACTTCGTAGTGTTGATACTCTACGATCTGCCTAAGCAAACAGCCCCAAAAACGATTGATTTACTTAGCTCTCTGTAAGGTAACTTGCGAGTGTCCCCAGCAAACTGACTCGATTTGGGTCGGTTTTTTTTGTTTTTGCCTCTTTTTTCTCAAATTTAGCCTGTTTTGAGCCTGTTTTGATGCCTACTTTGATGCCTGCCCCCTGCCATCATTATAGAAAATACGGCAAACAACAAATTCTTGTTGCAAGCCCAACAGACTAACTTAGATATGAAGCAAAGTCGTTCAAGACCTCAGCTTCTAAGAAACAACTAGGAGAAAGCATCATGAAAAGCAAACTCTTCACCCTGAACAGCAAACTTGGCAACCTGAATGCTCAACAACTGCGCTTGATCTTGGCTGTCGGTAGCTTGGTTTTGTTCGTCTTGGGTGCCGGTGCCCCTGGTGGTTCCGGTGACTTCTGCCCCTCTTGCTAAGCATATTGTCTAGGTAGTTGGCAGACGGTTAAATAGAGCAATTTCGCAAACGGACCCAATTAGGTAGCACTACTCAGAGGAACTCATGAACCATCAATCACGGCAGCAGAAAACTCACAATATCCGAGTTGTAATGGCTAAGCCCGCCGGTTCCGGAGACTTCTAAGCTGTCGCCTATTGCTTCGGATGCTGAACGTTTAATCGTTTGTTGGAAGTTAACGTAATTTGGTTGTGGCTCGTGAATGCATGCGTTGTCAACATCACCAGCGGGCTCCAGAACATTTGAGATAAGCATTAATCGTAAAAGGTGTAGCTCCTTTTGATCCTGGTTTTAGCCGTAGTAGCAGGGTTGATTGCCGGGGGAATCAGAGCCGTTGTTGGCGGTCGGCAATTGCACCTACCTGAATTGCATAGTCTGTGGTTAGTGGCAGTCGCTTTTGTACCTCAGTGGTTCACCTTTTATTGGGACGCCACTCGCCGCTCGATCGGCACAACCGCAGCGATCACCATCTTGATCGGGTCTCAGGTGCTCCTGTTAATTTTTGTCTGGCGAAATCGACAGCATGCTGCTTTTTGGTGGTTAGGGCTAGGCTTGGGCTTAAACCTATTAGTGATCTGTCTCAATGGTGGATTGATGCCAATTGCCCCAGAGACAGTTTATGAGTTAGTGCCGGGGCTTGAGAGCATTCCTTACGATCTGGGTAGCCGACTTGGGTGGACAAAAGACCGGTTGTTGCCAGTGGAGCAAACAATTTTGCCCTGGCTTGGCGATCGATTTGTAACATCTAGCCCTTGGTCAATCCGATATGCCTTCAGTATTGGTGATGTTTTGATTGCTTTTGGTGCATTTTGGTTATTGTGGCAGGCTGGTGCGCGCTGGCAATCCGCTTCGCAAGAACAGCCTAATGAATGAGTTCGTCTTGTTGATGTCGATCAAATCCGCTCACGTTGTGTCGCTGGAACGATCCTATTTCGAGAAGGGTGTGTAGGTCTCATGATTACATGGCCTCTTTCAACAGCTGGGTCTCAGGTTGCCCCTCGTCAATCTGTATCCGATGAATTTTCGGGGACTTATAGCACAGATCTGAACCGTGTATTATCTGCTGCGGTGGTCAATCGTCGCTTCTGCAATCTTCTGCTGTCTGACCCACAAGCAGCTCTGCGGAATGGCTATAATGGGGAGACCTTCCAGCTCAGCGATAACGAGCGTCAGATCGTTATGCGTATCCGTGCTGGTAGTCTACAAGAATTTGCCTCCCAATTAATTGCAGAGTTTACCGGTGAAGGTCATGGTATGACGGATGAGTATACCCAACACCCCTATCATAACGAGACAGCGGCAAGCCTTAGACAATTCGCCTAAGCGGTGAATGTCGAGTTTAACCTGTTCTTCGTATTTGTGGCTGATTTGGAGACCTGAATGATCCCCCAAACGCTTGCAAATTCGCGTCTTGAAATTGGTCGAGTCTAGAGAGTTTGGGTACCGTGCAACATTATTATGATCCTACCCTGCACAGTCAGTTGAGTTCTTCCGAGACTGTTGCATGCTTGTCGCTCTTTGCTGAACAAGAGATTGATCAGAGTGCATTCAAAGTTAGTGGTATAGTACATGATTTTAATAATCTATTAGCTATTATTCTTACTCATACAACGCTTGCACTCAACAAACTTCCTGCTGATAGCCCGGCGCGCAGCCATTTGGAGCGCGCCGTTCGTACTGCGCGCCGCTCTGCGGAACTCTCTAGCCAGTTACTGGCAGATATGAAAAGCCGTCGAGTTGAATCAGCTTTGCTGGATTTGAACCATGTGATTCTCGAAACGGTGGATCTGTTAAATCCTCGCCTTACCCCCAAGGTGCAGGTTGCATTGTATCTGTCGAGCGATTTGTATCCAGTCCTAGCCAATGATGCGCAGCTTCAACAGGTGATCATGAACCTGTTGCTGAATGCATTCGAGTCGATCTCAGGCCCATCCGGGCAGATTATCATTCGCACCAGCAATGTGACTGTGCCGGAAACCCGTCACGATATGGCCAATCAGCCTCCGGCCGGGGATTATGTCTGCCTCCAAGTAGAGGATAACGGTGTTGGCTTGGATCAAGCGACGATGGAGAACATTTTTCAGCCATTTTTTACGACCAAACCAACGGGTACCGGCATTGGGCTCACCACGACTTTAGGGATTGTGCATAGTCATCACGGTGGGATGCAGGTATTTAGCCAGCCAGGCCGCGGCACAACGTTCCGAGTATTACTCCCCGCTGTAGCTGAAGAAGAATTTTAAATTCGCTGAACATAAATAAGCTCCCCCGATGATGGCGATTTTGATCGCCCAAAAATGTTCAACAGGGGCCAATAGCCTGAATCTGATAATAAAACTAAAACAAAAAGAGCGGGATCGCATTGATCTCGCTCTTTTTTTATTGCTTATATTAGCCAGTCAGCTAGCGAACCAAATTACTCGCCGATCGCGTAAGAAACTTGCAGTTGCATGGACAGTTGCAATTCGCCGGGCGAGATTGGAGTAGCCGCTCCGCCCAAAGGCATGCTGGCATTTAGTGCAAAGTTCGAAGCAAAGTAACCGTTGCTGATCACTTCACTGATGCTCACAACCTCACCAAGGCTGACCCCAGTCAGCTCGGCCAGTTCTTCGGCCTTGGCTTTGGCATCGGCAATGGCGCTTTCGCGGGCTTCTGATTCGACTACGCTCGGGTCATCCAGGCGGAATTCGATGCCATAGATGTTGTTGGCGCCAGCTTCTACCGCTGCATCAACCACAGTCCCTACGGTGGCCAGATCCCGGATGATCACGGTGACATTGTTGCTAACGCGATAGTTCACCTCATCTTCTGGCAGCGGACCTTGCGGGCCAAAGCGTTCGGCATAGATGCTGAAACCGGTGGTTTGGATGTCCCGCTCTTCGATGCCTTGTTCGGTCAAAGCGGCCAAGATAGCATCCATGGCCACTTTATTCTCATCCAGGGCTTCCCGCACAGTGGGGCGGACAACTTCAACTCCAAAGTTTGCCCGGGCTACATCCGGCTGGATCAAGACTTGCCCTTCGCCAACTACAGTGATGGTGCGTGAGCCGGCGGGATTCACTACTTCCTGAGCTTGCGCTTGTACATTCGGTACTGTACCCCAGGCGAGCGTCCCTACCATAAACGTACCAGCCAAAACTGCGGCCGCTAGCGCGAGGGTTGCGATTGTTCGAATTGAACGTTGTAACATTGGAAACTAATCCTTTCGTTCGGTTTACGATAGTTTGTATTGTTCCGGCATTTCTGCCAGATTATTGGTGCCTATACTGATAACTGGTTTGAGAATCGGAATTTCAAGCTCTGCGCAGAACTACTTGAAAATGTAGATTCTCAACAAAGCAAGGATGGCCTTGCTGATGCGAGCGACTTCCCACTGGGTGTGACTGTCAAGGTCGGCTCGCAAGCATAGTGACGAATGGGTTGCGCGAGATGTTCCCGCAATTTTTCGCGGAGATGGTATAAATATGGTACCAAATCGAGAAAATGGGGGCTGGGGAGGCAAGCAGCTTACTCCCTTTCTGACATAGCTTTACGGCGCATAGGCTTCAGAACAAGCTAACCGCTTATTCGCAAGATGCATGTGGAGGTAACGTTAGTTTTACCTGCTCTTGCTGATGTGAATTGCGAATTAATCTTTAGTGAAAGAACATGCCGCCAATGGTGACAATCGATTGAATTTGCTCATCGGCGGGGCAGACTGCATAACCAATCGGTTCGCCTTGCACTTCGCCTAACAGCCGAAGGGTTAAGTAGAGTGGTGCTACCCCACAAACATTGTTGCGATCCCGCACTCGTTGGATCGCCGCAAAAAAGCCTGTGGCATCGCCTCGACTTAGGTAGTCCAACAATTCTGCATCCGCCGCTTGGATTGCCGCTTTGCCCGCTTCATTCAGGGGAGCACCGCCAAAGGCCGGGCCTACATGCGAGAGGTCTCCCGAAGCAACGACCAAGAGCCGCCGACCTTGTGTCTGCTCGCGTAAGCTGGTCAATACGCGCTGAAAGAGCGGATCATTCGCTGGTTGCATCCCCGGCTGCAGATAGGAATGCAGCCCGCCGACCAAGATGGGGACAATTTCTACCGGTTCGCCACCGCGCATGTGATGCAGCCAAACCGCCACCAGCTCCAGCGAATGTTCGCGGCGATGGCGCAATTCGCCTGCGAATGCCTTTTCTTCGCCGATAACCTCTGCCAAGCTCTCCACTAGCGGAAGCGCCGTGGGTAAAGTTCCATAGGGCGTAGCATAATGTTGGCGGGTGAGCGTAAACGCATCTCCACCGTAATGATCGGTGCCCAGGATCACAACCAGATCGGCGGTGCGCACGGCTTCGGCGGCGCGCTTCCAAATCTGAGCATACACTGGTCCCCCGCGGCCATAATCGATGTGCGGGCTAAGCAGACCGACCGGCCGCGACCAATCGACCGGGTGTGGCTCAATCATCTCGCAATCTTCAAGATAATCCTGAAATAACCGCCAGAGTTCCCTCTCATCCGCCGGATATGAAAGCCCAGCCAACATCGGCGGGCGATAAGGCGCCTGTTGATACTCAGCTAGCGCCGATTGACGAGCTCGTGCGGTGCGCTCATTTTCCAAAAAGAGGGCTTCATCCATTGCGGTCAGTAACTCTTCCACCAAGGCCAACGGGATGGTGATGTCATAATCTTGTTGGAAAGCATCGGCCATGGCTGCTGCACTATGTGTACCATCGCAATAGGCCAAAACCATGGCCAGTGGTTGCGGGATCAACAAAGTCTCCTCGCTCAGCTGACTGGGGTCGCGCACGAGCAGATATTGATGTCCTTGATATTCATGTGGGCGGAAGTCGAGTGGTCGTAGTTGTGGGAGGCTTGCAGATGCCATAAATCAGCAAAATCCTCTCGGTGTCATGAAGATTGGTTATTGAACCTGTTGGGCCTGGTCAGCTAACCAAGCCTGATAGGCCTGTCGCACCACTTGGCGCGTTTCGCTGGCTAATGGGAGACGGCCTAGCTGATCCATCGGCACCCAAGTCACTGTGAGTGCATCATCGCTCGCAACGGCCTCGCCGCTCTGGTGGCTCGCCCAATAGTCGATCACAACATAATGGTATTCGATCCGGCCAGCTTCGTCCCACTCCATAGGCTCAAAGATGGCAATTTGTCCGCCCAGCTTGATCTCGATCCCGCATTCTTCGCGCACTTCGCGGACCGCAGCCTCGGTCAAGCGCTCTCCCAGGTCGATCAAGCCGCCGGGCAAGCTCCAATGTCCTTGACGCGGCGGGCGACCCCGTTGGATCAAGAGCACCTCACCAGCCTGATTAAAGACGGCAACACCGACCCCCACCAACGGCGCGGCCGGATAACGGCGCTGGGCAGTGATCGGCTGTGGCGTGCGGAGTGTACCTTCAGACATAGACGCAGTTAGGCGTTGGCCCAGGTATGAATCAGTGTGGGTACTTCGTGTAGTTCAGTAATCACGGCATCGGGTACAACTTGTCCCGCCAATTGTTGATTGTCGTGAGCCACTTGGGGAGTGGCCGTGCACATCATCTGGATGGTCATGGCACCGAGATCTAGCCCGGCCTGGATATCGTGGCGCAAACTGTCGCCGACTACAACCACTTCATAAGGCAATGCTTCCCAGCGATCAATGGCGATCTCCAAGAAGCGCACATCGGGTTTGCGAAATTCCACCCCGGCACTGGAGAGGCAGAGATCTAGATAGGGCCGCAAGCCTAGATAATCGACCGTGCGCTGGAAGACTCGATCGCAGCTGTGGTTTGCCAGCAGGGCGAGCCGATAACCCGCGGCTTGCAAGCTTTGGAGCGTTTCAATTGCTCCAGGCAGCAGCCGCCAAGCAGTCATTTCAGGCGCATAAAAAATATCCACTGCTTGCGTCAGCACCGCTCGATCCAGCTTGCTGGCTGGGTAATCAAAAAATTGGAGGAGAAAACTGAGCGCATCATCGGCGATATGCTCTTCCATCTCCTGTTCGGACTTTTCCTCTGCAAATCGGCGCGCTTCAATAATATTGGGCCAAAAATCGTCTGGCAAATTCATGCCGGTGCTGCGCATATACGCATCGGCTGCCTGGGCTCCGATGGCCATCAACTCATCTAAAGGACGAGTCAGTTTGGCCAAGGTATCATCAAAATCAAAAATGATCCCTTGCACCAGGCGTGGTGTGCGCACTGTCTCTGGTTCACCCAGTTCAGGGAAAAAATTTTGCTGTAATTGCGCAAGTTCACTGGGCGTCAACCGAGCTGCTTTCATGTCGCTCACAGCCGGTTCAACGGGCGTGATGGCAGAGGCCGATTGAGAATTGCCAAAAATTTGGGCACGTTCTTCAGCGGTTAACAAGCGTCCCTGGGCACGCGCTTGCGCTAGAAAACGTTCTAATTCTTCGGGGGTCAACGGCTCGACCGGTGGGCGTTCATCAGCCATAGCCCCTCCTTACATTGGAACCAAAATCTACGTATGCTATCGCTACTCATTGATTTTCCTTGCTACGAGTATCGGCGCAGGTCCAGCTTCTGTCAACTTGGCGGGCCTCTGGCTGCGTGATATACTCGCGCCCAGTTGATCAGAGGGGATATCGGCTCCAGCGAGTGCGTAACAGAAACGCAAAGGTCAAGTAGGCAACTGTCAAAAAGGCCGAGAAGAGCAGCGTTACTGCCAGTGTATGGGGATATGCCCAGGGATCCAGTAGTCGTGCAGCAATATCTGCAGCCAATCCGCGCGGCTCCACGAGGAGATCCCAGCTATTCCAACGCAGGAAACGCCCTAGGTAGATACCAAAACCGCTCGCCGTTAGGGTCATCAACACCAGGAGCCAGCCAATCCACCGACCAAAGAGCGATTGGATGACCTCCTGTACAATCCACAGTGAGATCAGGCCCAAGAGTAACCCATTCCAGGCAAATGAGAAGATCAATAAGGCATCGTACCAGAGCGGAATATTCTGGCGCGGCTGTAGATGGAGTAGATCGGTTACAAGATAGGGTGAATTGGGAAAGAAAAAGAACCAGCCAGCGAGAAAGATCAGCAAAAGTAGATAGACGCGCCGGCCGTATGAGCTAAACCACCACAAGGCGAGTGCACTCAGCAACGGCACCCAGGCCAAAAAGAGATTCCAAACCAAAAATGTATAGGTAATCGCCCCCGAATAATAGACGCGGAAAGCTACTAACACGACGCTCAGCAGCGACGAGAGTGCTAAAATCGCCAATAACGCAACTTGATCACCCCAGCTGGAGCGGCTAGCACGTTGGGGGAGAGAGCTTGACATTGCTTTACTCCATTCTGACAAACCGATGATACGCTCTTTGAGCCACGAAATTTGGTTGCAGCAGACCCATCTTCGTTTGCAGAGGCAACGTTTGCTAGACCAGACTGGTTCCGCAGGTGGTATCGAATGAGCAAAACAACACTTGACACGAAAGGCCATAGTTACAACATGCCTTATACATTACAAGTGGGCACGGTACGTTGCCATATTTTAAATGATGGGTTGCACCCGGTGGATGGTGGCGGCTTTTTTGGCGTCGTGCCCCGCCTCTTATGGTCGCGGGTGATCCAACCAACGAGCGACAATATGATCCCCAGCGACACCCGTTCGCTGTTGATCGAAAGTGATGCCGGGTTGATTTTGGTCGACACAGGGAATGGCGACAAGTTGAGCGAAAAAGAACGTCGCCGTCTTCACCTAGAGGGGCGCACCGACCGCTTGGCTGGCGAATTGCAAAAGGTGGGTTACCGCCCCGAGGATGTTGATTTAGTCATCTTGACTCATCTCCATGCCGACCATGCCGGGGGTGCGACGCGTTGGGCTACGGATGATCACACGCCGGGCGAGGTCATCGCCACCTTCCCGCGTGCTCGCTATCTCTGCCAGCGCATCGATCTGGCCGCCGCTAGTTTCCCCAACGAGCGTACGCGGGCGACCTATCATGCAGAGAATTGGCAATCCTTGCTGGCAACGGGGCAGCTGAATGTGGTGGACGGCCCGCAGCGGATCGACCAATATGTGCGCACTGATATTGCCCCAGGGCACACTGCAGCCTTGCAGATGATCTGGGTGGAGAGCCAAGGCGAAAGTCTGCTTTTTTTGAGCGATGCCTGTAACTGGGCCGCTCATCTCAACCGATTGGCCTGGGTCCCAGCATTTGATATTGATCCGATGACCAGTATTGAAACCAAGCGCCGAATTCGTCAGGAAGCTTTCGAGCATAATACGTTGTTGGTCTTTCAGCACGATGCCCAAGTTGTGACAGGACGCTTAGTGATTGGCGAGCGTGGCCCCGAGGTCCAACCAGAGATTAGCGAGGAGGCGTGGGTTGATTCCTCGGTAAGGGATTAAAGCGAGAGGTTAGCCTGGGTATAGGCTGTTGGAGTAATTTTAAACTATAGTCTTGATAGGCGGCGAGTGACTCAGTCATTCGCCGTTTTGTTTAATCAGGCACGACTCGCGAGTGCTTTAACAGACTCTACTGACACTGGGATCCGAGGTCATCGTAAGGTCTGCTAGTCAAAAATTGTAATTGAATCGGTCCAAAATATGCAGCGAATGACCGATGCTAGGCTGGTTTAGAGGTTGATATAGTAACTATATCTTCACTTAAACTTGGCAGGATGAGCTGGTTCAACCGTGTAACATCCCCCTACTAGGTAGCTGAATTTTCTTCAGGGGGCGACTTCAGCATGAGCAAAGTGGTTTTATCAAAGTTGGTATCCATCCGAAATCTCAATCATTCATTGTTAGGGCTTCGGGTAACTTAAAACAATATGGAGTAAGTATGGGTAAGCACAGCATGACATCCAGACGATATTCATATGTTCTCCGCATAGTTGCAACCTTGCAACTGCTGGCCCTGTTCGGTAGCACACTATTGGCGGCCTTTCC
>CAZMRA010000080.1:0-17677 GCA_964568485.1 uncultured Caldilineaceae bacterium
CCACTGGTTCGCCCGATTCATTCGCTTGATCATTCGTGGCGATCCATGCCAAGGCTGCGCCCAAGAATGCCCCAGCGAACAGACCAATTGCAATTGCTTTCCCTCGATAACCCATAATATCTTTCCTTCAACCGAATTGTCTCATAACTAGTTTCTATCCTGAAATGCTACACTCTAAGCTGGGTGTAGCATTTCAGGATAGGGGCAAAGCAAGGGCGCGCAGATATGCTACGTCGCTCGATTGTTCCATAATCGTTCTATCACAGTGCGCCAACGAGAGGCCTTCCCGCTCGTCCGGATCACCGGTTCAGCCACAGAACGGCTCAAGTGATCTCCCTGTTGCCGAAGCTGGCGGCTATATATCTGACCTTGGCGAAGTGCCCCAGCCGTCTTTTGATGCAGGCTGTTCAAGCCCAGCACCGCAAAATAGAGCGCCACCAGCGGAATCGCAAGCCCAATCAGGCAGAATAAACTTAGCCAGACAATGCTGATATCACGCCAGACAGAAAGCGTCATCGACCATTCATCCTATCAGTGGAGAACAGGCAACAGGGACTGTGTTGTGGCACCATAGACCGCTGCGTTACGATTGCGAAGGACTCCGACGACCAGCCTTCAGCCGCGCTTGGAGTTCGCTCAACGATTCCCACTGCCCAGCGGCCGCCAATGCGGCCTGCTCCGGCCAAGTTGTTGGATCATGAATGCGTAAACCAGCTTCCACCAGAATCTGCCGGAGGATAGCTACGTCCGCCTGGGCGAGATTGGCAAAGGTGTGAAAACCATTAGCTTGCAGCAAGGCATTAATCTTCGGCCCGATCCCTTCGAGTTTGGTCAGATCATCGGGTTGAACCAGCTCGGATGCTGCCTCGGCTGGCGGCGCGACATCAACCTCAACCATGGCACTGCGCGTCACTTCAACAGGCGGCGGGGATGGTACTGGTTGCGGGTGATTCGGTTCAGGCTTGGGTGTGGCAGGCAAAGGAGAAGTAGTCGCCAGCTGTTGATCCTCGCGCCCTAAGAGCCAAGCGATCACTGCGCCAACAATCAATAACAAGAGCACCCAAAGCCACAGACGGCTACGGCCAGCCACCGCCGGTTGGGCTTGAACGGACAATTGGATGGACATGAGAATTGCCGCAAAATTTAGTAGGCTTGAATAAGCCATAAAGTAAGCTCCTTCCTCGCTATCCGTAAAATTTTCTCTACTCTGCCTATCTACCCAGACAGGTCTCGTAGGGAACCACTTTTTCTGTACGGACAGGTACTTTATCCTATATATTCTACCGCATATTGTGGGTACTGAGGTAATTAACCGCCTGGTGCTCATCTAGAAGGCCATTTTGATGAAGCCATTCGGCAGTGCGCTTCATTCCTTCTTCCAGACCCACTCGCGGTTGCCAACCTAAATACTGCTGCGCCCGCGTACAATCAAAACTATTATTGCTGTGTAACGTTCGCACCACGCGCCGGTTGAATGGCGCCGGGCGACCCCGCAAACGAGCAACAGACTCGATCAGCGCGGCACCCACCCAAGCAACGGCAAACGGAACAGAGGGCAAGCGTTTGCACCCGAGCATCTCAGCATAGGCCCCAAAGAAGATTCGCCAAGGTTGCGGCTGCGGATCTGCAAAGTTGAAGGCGTGACCAATAGCATCATCGACCGAGCCACACAGCAGCAAGCCATCCACCAAATTGTCGATGTAGATCGGTTTGCACAAGTGGCGCCCGCCGTCGATCAATACGAGTTGGCCTTTGCGGATCATACGCAATGGGCGCAGCGTGAATTGGGGCGACCCCAATCCGTATACTTGAGAGGGACGAGCGATTACGATGGGTAAACCATGATCACGATGGGCTTGCCAGACCAATTCTTCCGCATCCACCTTGGAATCGGAGTAGAGATCGCCAGTTTTGCGCATCGGGGTCGTTTCATCGATGCCGTGGCGCTGCAGTGAGCCATAAACGCCACACGAGCTGATCTGTACAAAACGGGCAACCCGCGCAGCAATGGCCGCATCAAGCACCGTTTGCGTACCAGTCACATTGACGGCCCAAACCTCGGCACGTTGGCCCCGTTCACTCACCCAAGCCGCGGCATGATAGACCAAGGTACAGCCCTGCATGGCCTGCTGGATCGAAGCAGGATCAGTGACATCACCTATAGCCACCTCACAACCAAGTTCAGCCAGCCAAGCCGCTTTGGCCGGCGTCCGCGCCAGCACACGCACGCGGGCCTTGGTTTCCCTGGCCAAGCGTTCTGCCAAACGCCCCCCAATGTAGCCAGTTGCGCCCGTCACCAAAATTGTCTGCTCATCCAAGTTCACGTTTGCTTTGCCTCCTCGCCGGGATTATACCATAGGTGTGAGAGGAGGAGGATGAACGTGGCGCGCTGTGCCAGGCATACAAGAATCAACTATTAACACCCCCAGGCATCGGGGAAGACCCCGAACTGTCGAGATGATTGGAGCCAAGCTCGAGCAACGGTATAATGAACAGCAACAGCCCGCAAGGAGAAAGAAGAAATGATGGAATTTGGTGCGAATACATGGATCTGGTGCTCGCCACTAACTTCTGCTGACTTGCCGGTTTTGGTCCCACACATTGCCCACCTTGGCTTCCAATGGATCGAATTCCCGATCGAGACGCCAGACGGGTACGATTATGCATTGGCCGGAGAATTGGCGCGGGCGCATGGCCTACAGGTGAGCATCGCCGCCGCCATCACCGCCGAGCGCGATTTGACCCACCCGGACCCTACCATTCGCGCCAATGGCGTAGCCTTTATCGAACATTGTCTCGACGCCGCGCAACTGCTGGGCGCCAGCCGGATCATCGGGCCGCTCTATGCCGCGGTGGGCCGCACCTGGCAAGCCACCCCCGCTGAACGGGAACGCGACATCGAACTACTGGTGCAGCAGCTGCGTCCCCTGGCCGAGCGGGCTGAGAATCAAGGCGTGGCACTTTGCCTGGAACCACTCAATCGTTTTGAAACCAGCTTTATTAATCTGGCTACGCAAGCCATTGAAGTAGTGGATCGAGTCGGTCATCCCGGCTGCCAATTGATGCTCGATACTTTCCACATGAACATTGAAGAGCGTTCGCTTGGTGAGGCGATTCGTACTGCGGGTCCGCGGCTCAAACATTTTCACGCTTGCGAGAATGACCGCGGCGCGCCCGGTTCGGGTCATCTCAACTGGCCAGAGATTGCCGCAGCTCTGCGAGAGATCAACTATACCGGTCCCGTTGTAATCGAATCCTTTACGGATAAAGTGCAGAGCATCGCCCGCGCCGCGGCCATTTGGCGACCACTAGCCGCCAGCCCAGACCATTTAGCCAAGGAGGGGCTACAGTTTTTGCAGCAGCTATTTCAGACACCGTAGACAGCGATCTTTGCGGGCAGCCTCTCTGAAGAAGTGCCAGCCACAGAGCCGTCAATTCCCAAAAAGGAGAAACGCTTATGCCATTTATTCAGCGAGATGAAGCATTACGACGATTGCGCCAGACGATCGCAGCGGGCCAGCCGATCATCGGCGCTGGTGCCGGAACGGGAATTTCGGCCAAATTTGCCGAAAAGGGCGGCGTTGATCTGATTATCATCTACAATTCGGGGCGCTATCGCATGGCCGGACGGGGCAGTCTAGCGGGTATGCTCGCCTACGGCGATGCCAATGCCATTGTCACCGAAATGGCGAGTGAGGTGTTGCCTGTGGTCAAAAATACCCTGGTGCTGGCCGGCGTCAACGGAACAGATCCATTTCGGTTAATGCCGGTCTTTTTGCGCCAAATCCAGGCGATGGGCTTTGATGGCGTGCAAAATTTCCCAACGGTGGGGCTCTTTGATGGCAACTTCCGCGCCAATTTAGAAGAGACGGGGATGGGCTATGGGCTAGAAGTAGATATGATCCGCCATGCACACGAACTTGGGATGCTCACTTGCCCCTACGTCTTCAATCCAGATGAGGCCACGGCCATGGCGCAAGCTGGAGCCGACGTACTCGTTCCGCATATGGGGTTAACCACCAAAGGCGCCATTGGCGCGCAGTCAGCCGTTACACTAGAAGAAGCAGCAGTGCGGGTGCAGGCCATGCGCGACGCTGCGGTGCGAGTGAACCCGGATATCATCGTCCTGTGCCACGGCGGGCCGATCGCCGAGCCGAGTGATGCGCAATATATCCTCGAACATACAGAAGGGATCGCAGGCTTTTTTGGGGCATCCAGCATTGAACGTTTGGCTGTCGAGCCTGCGATCGAAGCCCAAGCGAGTGCTTTCAAAGCAATCCGAGTTGGTAAGGCATAGGGGCTTATCCATTTGTGCCCATCTTATACAAACGGGGCTAATGGATACGAGACAAACTTGGAATGCTACGATTCATGCCCAGGAAAGGCCGGCGTTGCCAATGCCAACGCATAGACTTCTTCAGCACCGGCAGCGAGCGCGGCGGCGGCACAAGCTTTCAAAGTAGCCCCAGTGGTGTAGACATCATCGATCAGTAATAGACGTTTACCATACACCTGGGGAGAGGCGATAAACGCGTTTTCCACATTGGCTTGGCGCTCGTGCACGTTCAGGCCCACTTGTGACGTTGTCTTGCGCTGCCGAACCAGCAGATCCGGTTGAAAATTGAGGCGACAACGCTGGGCAAAAGCCGCAGCCAATAATTCGGCTTGGTTGTAACCCCGCTCTAACCGCCGTTCCATATGTAACGGCACCGGAACGACCATGTTGATCCGGTAGCGATACAGCGGCCACGGCGGCAACAAAAATGCCGCGGCCAAATAACGGGCCAACAACGGCGCTAAGCCCGTAACGCCATTGTATTTTAGATGGTGGATCCCCTCACGAATTGGCCCATGATGAATCGTGGCGGCACGTGCGATGGTCAACAAAGGTGTAGCTTGAGCAGCACAGATGGTACAGCTTGGCGTTGTGTTCGCTTGTGGACGACCACAACGCAAGCAGATTGAATTACCGACGGGCTGCGCCAATTGCGCACAAGTGTCGCACAGCAGCTTTCCCACCTGTTGACAGTTCACACACGTGGGCGGGAAGAGGAGATCCAACGTCCGAGCAGGCAATTGTCCCAGCCATATAGGGGGGTGAATGAGACGATTGAGTATCATGCACCCATTGTATGGCTGGAACATTACATTCCATATTACGATTTGGATCTAAGTTGGGATAGCTCAAGGTTACCTAAGCATGCTCATGGGCAAGCAACACACCGATTTTGGGGCGACCTTCTAGCTGGGAAACCAGGTTTGCAGAAGATCATTAATAAAGGTGCGCAAATCATCACCCAAGATCAAAAGCAAAGAGAGTAATACAATTGCAAAGAGGATGATTAACAGGGCGTATTCAACAAAACTTTGACCACCCCGGTTAGAAGGCAAACGTGACATAAGTCGTTATCGGTTCCGAATCTAAGGCCACTTCATTTCGTGGCAGCAGCGAGTTATTTGGACGAGAAGGATAAACGCCCAGTCTCTTCTAGGCGAATCCAACCACGGCGTAGGGCTAATACAGCAGCTTGAGTTCGATCTTCAACGCCTAATTTGCGCAGAATATTGCTGATATGGTTTTTGACCGTCTGCTGACTGATGCTCAACTCGTAGGCGATCTCTTTATTGCTGGCGCCGCGCGTAATGTAAGTCAAAATCTCCATTTCACGTTGGCTGAGTGGCGCAAACATTTCCAACGAACTTTCTTTATCCGGCGAAAATGCTTCCAGCGCATTCAGTAACCAACGAAAGGCATCCACCTTATTCATAACAGTGGAGTTGATCACAAAACGCCCGGTCGAAGTTACGCGGATCGCCGGCAACAATTCATTGGGATGAACATCTTTGGGATAATAGGCAGAGGCACCCGCGCAAAGGGCATGAAAAAGCTGCTCTTCATCATTATAGGCGGTAAGAATGATGACGCTAATCTCATCTTCCCCGTGAATGGTTTTGATCTCCCGGGTCGCTTGAAGCCCATTCTTGCGTGGTAGGTTGATGTCCATCAAGATCACATCGGGCTCGATCTCTAAGGCTTGTTCGACAGCCGCCTGCCCATCTGTGACTTCAGCCACGACTTCCATGTCACTTTCGCCTTCGATGATCCGCCGCAGGCCATGAATTAGCAGCGGATGATCTTCGACGATCATAATACGAATTTTTCGATCCGGGAACGCGTGATCAACTGGGAGATCGCTCATAACGCTGGCTCGCCTACTAAACGCAATACGAATTGCGACATTAGAGCATCCTACATCATTAGAGCATAATACATCTTTTTCCTGACGAATTATACTGCAGTATATCATTGACCATGTATAGATTCAACTTATAGATTTCACTCTCCCATTTTCAATACTGGATTGTTCAGTTGGAATTTACTAGAGAAATCTGTTGGAATTTACTAGGGAAAATGGTATAGTTAAGCCCCATGCTGTTTCGAACTAATTGAGGAGATAAGGCTATGGCCGACATTGCCAAACTGTATGATCTGCAAAAAGTAGATACGCTGTCGGAGCGTATCCGCCGTCGGTTGGCGCAATTGCGGCCTCTGCTTGCTGAAAGCGATGAACTCAAAGAGCAACGTAACTTAGTAGCCAGCCTAGAAGCGTCCCAACAAAAGAGTCAAACTACGCAGCGCGATGCCGAACTAGAAGCCCAGTCCCTCACCAATCGCATCAAAGCTACCGATGAGCGACTGATGAGTGGCCAAGTCCGTAACCCGAAAGAACTTGCCTCTCTCCAAGAGAATATTGCTGCCCTGCGCCGTCAGCGGGAAGCGGTGGAAAATACGGGGATGGAAGCGCTACTCGAAGTTGAAGAGCTGACGGGCACGCTTGCTGAGGCACGTGCACGCTTGCAAGAGGTAGAAAGTCGATGGCAAGTAACGCAAGCCGAGCTATTGCAAGAAGAGGCCAAACTCAAAAAAGCCTTTGCGCAATGCAAGCGGCAGCGAGAACAATTGGTTGCTGCCCTACCAGCCACCTTGCTCACTCAATATAATGATTTGCGACAACGCAAGGCTGGGATTGCACTTGCAACCATCGATCGCAATCTTTGTACAGCTTGTCATGTTGCTGTGCCTACTGGGGTCATTAGCGCAGCACGCAATCAAAGTGGTAACTTTGCCTTCTGCCCCAGTTGTGGCCGTATTCTCTATGTGGCTTGACTTACATGAAGACCATACCCAGGAAATTTTTAAGCGCTTAGCAAAGCCATTCCTCGTACTTAACGCTATTCCCTAGAATCGTGCACAAGCGGAAAATAAAGCTTATCGGGCAAGAACGCAGTTGGCTTCAGCCGCTGACTGCGGGCGTCGCCCATATTGTGATGATACAACAGCAACACTCCACGGGCTGTCGAGTTCGTCGTCTGAAGCTGCTGCCAATCAACTAGAAAAGTGAAGCCTGGCTGAGCGGCCATGAGAGGCAGTTCCCCATCCGGAAGCTCGATAGTAATCGCGGGTTGTGCCAGATCGTAACGGAGCCAGGCGGTACTATCGATCAAGCGGCGCTTGCCCTCCCCATCATAAGCAAGATCACGGCTATAACTCTCTATGCGAAAAGAGAAATGGGTCTGACCTGGGGGAAGTGCAAGCTCGGCCACAGAAACAGGTAGCAACAACACATTTGTGTCATAGATGGCTGTATCATAGCGCTCTGGTCCTACCCCGTTGAGGGGCAATTGCAGCCGGGCTTGTTCACTAGTCGGGGACCGTAACGCGGTCATAAAGACATCATTTCCCCCCTGCTTCCAAAAATTTCCACTGCTAGTCGTATTAAATAAGATCCACTCGGCTGCGCCATCTTCATCATAATCCAGCAATACTTGAAATTCTACTTCATTCGGGCTTGACCAAGGTTCGTAAACGGTCACAGCAAAATAAAGCGTTGTAGGCTTGCCCGCGCTCATCACACCGATTTCCTTTAAGTCGGCAAACCCTTGAGCCGCAGGAACACCACTACCAGCTGACAACCGTCCACTTTCAGCATGTAGCTCGGTGATACTCATCAACGAAACAACATCAGTCGGAGGCTGTCTTCCCTCCAATCCACTGCCAGCCAGATGGAAGGTCTCCGTGGGAGCAAATTCTCCGGTGGATGATAGCGATGGCTCACTTTTGACTGCATACAGAGCTGAGGCCGGACGAGGTGCGGCATACACTGGCACCTGCAATGCTGTCCAGGGCAAGGGCAAGGTTGTACTCAAAATCTCAGTCACTGCCGTGCCAACTGTTGTAGGTTGCAACAAGGCAAGGCGCACCGACAGTGCATCAGCCGACAGCCAAAATTGATCCACCGGACCCAGCGTCACCACTCCCGTGATCCATTGACCGGCAGCAAGCGGGGCTGAAAGCTCATGCTTGACCTCCTTGGGAAACCATTGTGCATCGATTTGCCACCCAACTTCAACCGCCGCCACAGTAACGGTCGTCAAGGCAGTTACTGTATAGTGAAGCTGCTCGGTTAGCGGCAGATAATCAACCTGTAGCTCGACCTGCTGGCCACCCGAATCGTGTAAGATAAGTGGTGGGTAGGGTTGTTGAGGCACAGCGACGATATAACCACTTGCTTCGCTCAGCCAGTGGCGGGGCAGACCGGACTGGGTGGGGGCCAGCGTACCATCGCGTACTCGGCGCATCGCCGCTGCATCTGCCCATAACTCGACGGGAATCAAAACCGAAGCTTGCGGGGCGACCTGAATATCGTCAATCGGCAGATGAAAACCTACCCCTGGTGGATCTGTAGCAGGCAAATAGTGCAACGTATATCGCATCGGCTCGTTGGAGCGATTGGTCAAACGCAAAGACTGAGTCAGCTGCAAGGTATCAGTAACTGGTGGTCGCCCGAAAGACAAGCTCACCAAAGCAGGATTCTCAGCATTGATTAAGCTGTTTGTACCAAGCGCAGCTTTGGGCAAATTGATCCGGCCTGCACCGAGGCGTACGGGGCTATAATAGGCATTGCCAAACGGGTTTGGCCTCACATCGGCAGAATTCATCAATAAAGCCTTGAACTCAGCTGGCGCCCACGTAGGATACCGCTGTTGGAGTAAGGCCAACGCGCCAACAACATGCGGCACCGCCAAGGACGTACCCGAAATGGCTGCACCGCCGCTGCCTGTACCAGCACGCGCTGTAAAGATTGCTGAACCAGGCGCCGTGAGATCCGGCTTCAACATGCCATCAAAACGCCGCGGCCCACGGGCCGAAAAGCTGGCGATTTCCTCAGTGCCCGCAGCCACACTGATCACACTATCTCCTACGGCGGGCGAATCCACCACATAGACAGTGTCCCCCCCATTGCCGGCAGCAGCAACCACAATCACACCAGCAGCAGCTGCATTCTCGGCAGCAATGGTGGTCATATCAAAGGGCGAACCAAAGTCGGAACCCAGCGATAGGTTGATCACATCCACATGATCCGAGAGATCCCCATCTCCGTTGGGGTCCATTGCCCATTCAATTGCCAGATCTACCAATTCGCTGCTGCCCTGACAGCCAAAAACCTTCAGGGCATATAATTGCGCATGCGGGGCAACACCTGGGCCGATTTTTAACTGGTTCAGGTCACTGCTGGATGAATAGGGGCCACTATAGGTGGCACTAGCTTGTGTAACCCCATACCCAGCGGCAGTACCAGCGACAGCGGTACCGTGCCCGTAACAATCCATCGGGTCGGGATCCGGCGCCGGGATCGGGTTATAGCTCGCCTGTCGAGGATTGGCATTGTAGGCATCACCTGCAAAATCGTATCCCCCAATTACCTTAGCATTAGGGAAATCGATCCATTCTTCAAGGCGCGTAGAATCATTTGCTGTATAGAGGTTGCCCGGTCCCCCAAAATTCACATGAAGATAATCAATCCCGGTATCGATGATGGCTATGGTGACACCTTGGCCTGTTTCACTGAAGCCATTGGGTAAATGCCAAAGGGCAGGTGCCCCAATCAGTGGTAGGCTAGAGCTTGTTTGTGGCGATTTAGCAATCACACGATGAACCGCCCGAACACCCGGCAGTTGCTCAAGCTGGGCCAATTTTGCTTCGTCCAGGTGCAGGGCAATCCCGTTATAGACTCGCTGATTGCGATAAAGAAGTTGCGCGCCCATTTGGTGCAGCGCAGGTAACAACGCCACTTGTGCCGCGTCCACCATGGCAAGCTGTTGCTGCGTTGCAGCGCTCAAGGCAGCTGCCGAGATCTCGGTTTGCTGCAAGCCTGCGTAAATTTCACTAGCGGATGGCTCGCTTAGCTCCACAATCACACTGATACGATTAGACTGAGCTGTTGCTGCAATTGTGGTACCCCAAAAGAGTAGACCTACAAAGAGGAAACTTAGTAACCAATATCGAATCCTCGTGAACCAACAGCTAACGTTGGCTCCATTTACATTTTCTTCAGTTTTCATAGAGAGATACCGCAATTGTTGTAGCAAGCCCTCAACGTTTAGCCGTTGTTGCCACCTAAAATGCCAGAGATAATTCAGCCAACAGCCTTCACGAAGTATGAACCATAGATGTTTTTTTCACCAATTAGAGCATTTTTGCTACTCACTCATCATTGAACGCTCTAGATAATGCGGAAGACGCAACCATAACAGGCAGATATGGGCACTCGTTTCCTTCAATTCGCCAAAATCTACAGCTTAGGCGCAGTCTTGCTAACGGTCACCTTAATTTTTAGCGCATCAACCTCGGCTTGGGCGGATGAAGCCATTGAAATCATCCCCATTTATCGCATTCAAGGGGACGCGGCCGCTTCACCCATGGTCGATTGGTGGGTCGATACCTATGGGGTCGTTACCGGTGTCACGGCTACTGGCTTCTACTTGCAAGATCCAATCGGTGATCACAATCCAGCCAGCAGTGACGGTCTATTTGTCTATACGCGTGATACGCCAGCAGTCAGCCCAGGGCAATGCATCTTTGTACAACGTGCCCTGGTGAGTGAATACTATGAGAAGACCGAATTATCCCGCGCGAAAGCGGTCTTGCCATCCGACATATGTCCTACTTTGGTGATCCCATCAGTACCTGTGCCATTGCCTGCATTTGGTAGTGCGCCAGAAACCTTATATGAACCTTACGAAGGGATGCTGGTTACCCTCACTGGGTTAACAGGTTTAGTGCAAGGCCCAACCAAACACTTTAAAGATGGCGGATCCGAGATTGCCCTCTTACCAGAGGCAATTGCGCCCTACCTTGCTGGGGGACGTGTCTTTCAAGCGCAAAGCGACGCGACAATGGCATTGGTCCATCTCTCCAATGGATTGGGGGCAGCTTTGCCGGATGTTGGATGGGGTTCTCGGCTCGTGGTCGGTCAGCAACAAGGGGGGCAACTACAAGCAAGAGCGGTGCTTGATTACAATTTTGGGAAATTCCAATTCCTGCTCTTGCCAGATCAACCAATAACTATAGAAGGTCAACCTGTTGCCGCCGAGACCGGACAAGAGGAGACGCTCGATGATTTTAGCGTCTGTTCGTTCAATCTGTATGCGCTGGGTCGCGGTTCGGCACAATACGTGAACGAGGTAGAGTATCGCGCCCAATTACGGCAGCGAGCTAAGGCTATTCATGAGCGACTGTTGGGCTGCAGCGTGATTGCCTTGCAGGAGTTAGGCTCACCCGAAGATGGTAACCGGCTGGTAGCAGAACTCCATGAGCAATTTGGGCGCAGCTACCAATTGACGGCGCTGCCTAGTCCGCAAATGGAGAATCCAGAATTTCCGTTGACGAATGGGCTTTTAACACGGCCAGATCGAGTACAGGTGCTAACTGTCCACGCTCCGCAGGCTTGCAGCGAGCAGGATTATGAAGTGCCGACCGGAGACTCTCCCTGTCCTCCGGGGCAATTCCCATTATTTGACCGCTTACCACTCGTGGTGGATCTGCAGATCAGCGGTACTTGGGGTGAGCCTTATCCCCTCCAAGTAATTGTGAATCATTGGAAGAGCAAAGCGGGTGATGAAGCGGTCAATGCTGTGCGACGCAATGCGCAGGCGACTTTTGTCGCCGACCTAGCCCAACAGGCAATTGCAGCAAATAAGCAGATGATTGTCCTGGGCGACTTGAATGATTATTATGGCAGTGAACCGGTGGAGCGCTTGCGTACGGGCGTCACCCCGGCGCTACGCCATACCTTTAATTATCTGCCTGAGCTAGACCGGTACAGTTATATCTTTAATGGCGCAAGCCAGGTGTTGGACCATGCATTGATCTCGCCTAAATTAGCCGATATCCTGATCAGCGTCGATTTGATCCATTTTAATGTCAATTATCCTTATCTCACACAAGCAAATCTACAAGACACGCGCCACAGCAGCGATCACGAACCTATTCAATTACGCTTTCGACCCGCTGGCGGCGCAATGCTAGGGGGAAACCTGCGCTATCCAGGGCTGAGTATCACCCTGCGCGATGCATCAGGGCAGGCGTGGAGCACGACCACCGATGCACTTGGGGACTTTCGCTTCTGGAATTTACAACCAGGCCCGATCTCATTACACTATACCACCCCGAATTTTGTCGCATTAGCCCATACAGACATGGCTTTGTCATTGCAACCGGGGTATAATCAGGTAGCGACGCCAGCGGTGCAGCATCAGACTGTGGCTTTGGGGATTGCGGCTGCGCTCAGCAGCGCTGACCTTGCTGGTGTTCACACCATGCCACCATAGCTACCTGAGGAACTTACGGATGAAGCACGTCTATTTATCTTGGTATGACCTAGAAGAACTGGTCAGCGCCTTGATCTTCAAACTCAACACCCCCTACGACACGATCCTTGCGATCAGTCGAGGGGGAATCATCCCAGGAGGGATGATCGCCGAAGCACTGAAGATGAAGCAATTCTTAACCGCTACGGTTCAGTTTACCGAGAATGCGAATACAGCACCGCGGCTCACTTGGCCCCAATTTACCCAGTTCCCAACGGACGATGTGCTCAAGGGCCGCAAAATCTTGGTGGTTGACAACTTATGGAATCGCGGGCGCTCGCTAATGGCAGCCAAAGGGCGGATTGAAGCCGCTGGGGGCTTTCCTGAATTGGCGGTGCTCCATTGGCGGCGCACCAGTAGCACATTCCCGGACGATAAACCCGATTTCTACGCTGAAACCACCGAAGATTTTATCCATTACCCTTGGCAGAGGATCGATGATTCAGACTATCGTATCCTGTCCAATCCAGTGATGCCCTTGTCGTAGCCTGGGGTTGGGCCTCACTATCTCTAGCCTAGCTGCAAGAAGGAGAAGCTATGACCGAGCTAACCGCTACTGCACCAGCAGAGCAACGCATCGGTGAGATCTTACAGCGATTGCATGAAGACTATCCCAATGCAACTTGCGCATTGACGCATCGCAATGCGTTCGAACTTTTGGTTGCCACCATCCTATCCGCTCAATGTACGGATGAACGAGTCAACCAAGTGACGCCCGCACTCTTCGAACGTTTTCCTACGCCACTGGCCATGGCCCAAGCTGAGATTTCGGAAATCGAAGCGCTGATTCGCTCAACGGGCTTTTTTCGCAACAAGGCCAAGAATATTCAAGGAGCAGCGCGCCAAATCGTCGAACGGTTTGACCACGAAGTCCCAACCACAATGGCGGAGCTGTTGACACTACCTGGGGTAGCACGTAAGACTGCGAATGTGGTCTTGGGCACGGTCTATGGTATTGCTGACGGTGTGGTAGTGGATACTCATGTGCGGCGTCTGTCGAACCGCTTGGGCTTGACCACCCATGATAATCCAGAAAAGATCGAACGCGATCTAATGGCGCTGCTCCCTCGTGAGGAATGGATCGTCTTTTCCCATCTGCTGATCCTGCACGGTCGTCAGATTTGTGATGCCCGCAAACCAAAATGTGGGCTATGTACGCTCAATCACCTCTGTCCATCGGCTCAGGTTCATTAGAGAGAGTACTTTTCAACCAAACGAAACATATGATGCAACGTTGGCTCTTCGGATTGATTGGTATTGGCCTTATTGGAGTTATCGGCGGTAGCTTGGCAAGCCGCTGGTTTACGCCCGCTCCCTTGTCAGTGACACCAACACCAGAACCAAGTCCTTTGGTCCAGCCTGTTACGCCGAGCGATCAAGTGGTGGATGTTACTAGCTTGGTTGAGTTAAATTTACCGGCTGGCTGGCAGATGGTATCACTCGATACGATAACGTTGGCCAGCGAATTACAAGTCGTTGCGACCAATGCGAATTCCCAACGGCGTGAGGCGGCACAACGCTTAGCAGCCGGTTTAGCGGACAACGCGAGCATGCTCGCTGCTACCCTAAACGAGCCAGCCCCGGCTAGCCTGACGCTCTTTGCCTTTGCACGTAATGATCTGCTGTTGGAACGTTATTTAGAAGAAGCACAAAGCTTGCTACAGGCCACCGGTCACCAAGTCGAGCAGGCATTGATTAGGCCGGGGCTGCGGGGCGATCAACTGCCCGTGGGCCAATTCTATTACACATTGGGTGATGGTTCAGTGCAGCGCGGGCTGCAGGTTGTGACATTCGATGCCAGCGCTACCCGGCTGATCGTCTTTACCTTTACGGCGCCTAGCACAACGTTTCAACAACTACTGCCTCAATTTGAGGAAATCATCCGGTCGACGCGCTTTCTCCCAGTCACCTAACTTGATTGTGGTTTATCTAGAAAGAGCTTTCGCTTATGCCAGCACCGGTACCACCAGGCTTCACACGCGGGCCGATCTTATTTCTAGGCACACCGCAAAGTGTTGCCGGAGAAGCCCAGCTTTTACAACGTTTTTGGAGTGAGGCAGGTGGTTATGGCAGCCGAATCTTGTTATTGGCGAGCCAAGCTGACGACGCCCAGATAGCCCGCTATCAACAACAGTTGCAAGCATGGGAGATTGATACAATCTCGGCTTTGACTGTGGATCAGCGAGCCATCGCCTTTGCCAGTGCAACCCAAGATCAGGTCGAGCAGGCAACAGCAATTTTATTCTTTTCCCAAGATGTTCGCCGTCTGGCGCAGATATTGGGTGGAACCCCACTGGCGCAAGCGATCCGCCGGGCTAATGCACGGGGCAAAACAATCGGGGCCCTCGGTGAGGCGAATGGTATTTTGTGTCAGCATATGCTGGTGAAGGCACGAGCTGGAGAATTGCAGTTTTATCCAGGCTTAGGGGCGATCAATCGCCTGACCATCATCCCATCAACGCCAGTGACGGAAGCAGCCAGGCCTGAGTCGCTACTAGAGGCAATTGCGCCCAATCCGTTCTTGATTGCGGTGAGCTTAAGTCACGATAGCGGAATCGTGATCTATCCCGATAGCACACTAGAAGTATTTGGTGATGGCGAAGCCTGGTTGATGGATGGAGCCGCCGCCCCCGCGCTCGGCCCAACCATCGACCCCAATAATCTGGCAGAACATGGCATTCAGTTACACCGTTTGTCGACCGGCCATACCTTCAACATCGATCAGCGCACAGTCACGCTGCACTCAGCGAGCGATATACCAGATCCTCACTTGCCACCCCAAAGCAAAAGCCCTTTCTGATAATTTGCTACTTCGATGGCCAGACGCTAGTTGCTCACCTACCGCTCAATTACCAAAGTCATCAATCCCTTCCTGTTGTTCACCAACAACCCGAAATTGCCGGGGAGCTGGAAGCAGTTGAGGTTGGTATTGATCCAGTGACTGGGTAGTGGGACCCTGCGCTTGTATGGGCAAGCCGTTCCCCGCCAGGATAATTACCGGTGGCGACGGTGGCAATCCCCCCCAGGGTGCGCCATACCCAAGCTGTGAATTGCGCCGCGCCGCCTGGCGAGCTTCGTCTTGTTGTTCACGGCGACGCTCAGCGGCCAACATCAATAGGGCCATCGGAATCCCAGCCAGAATCCCAAAGAGAACCCCCAGCCCCATGCCAATGGCATCGGGACTCAGCCGTTCTGAAATCCGAAATAGGATCAAGCCAACGATCAAAATCGTCAGGAGCAGGAGTAATCGTTTCATGGTTTCGTTTCCTTGTGCCAACAGCCTAGGTCATCGATGAAGCAACGAGATAGTTGGGTTGCTGACGCATCTATAGGTTTCACAAGCGCGAGGGATGCACGCTCGTTCTTACGATGCACCGATCAAATGGCGTACGAAGCCACGCCATTGCCCTTTGACAGGCGTATCAGGCTTGCTATTTTTGGGGGTTGTCTCCGAGTGTGGGTCCGGCTTGATCGCCTCTGCTATCCAGCGTCGACTGAGCCGCCCGCCATCGACCAAGCGAGCAGTGATCTGCTGGAGCTCGGTTTTCCCAAGCCAAGCCGCTTGAAAACGCACAACTTCCCCCCTAGCCAACAGTAAAAAATCTCCCCGACCCTCTAGTTTTTCCGCCCCACTACCGGATATTCCTGTGGCATAGCGGGCTTCATCCTGGCTAGCGACTGCACCGACCAGTCGCACCGGGAAATTCGCCTTCATCGCAGCACCGATCAACGCGGCGGTTGGTTTTTGGGTGCAAACCACCAGATGAATACCTGCTTCGCGGCCGCGCTGGCTCAACCGAGTCAACATTGCTTCCACCATCGCCCCACCGGTCTGCAAAAGATCCGCCAACTCATCAATCGCAACAATCAAGAGCGGCGCCGATAGTTGCAGCCGATCGCGCCGTTCCATCTCTTGTACCAGCCAGCGTAAGCGAGTTATCGCTTCCTGCGGATCAACGATCAGCTCGCCCAAGACGTGAGGCAAGCCCGCGAGATGGCGAAATCCACGACCTTTTGGGTCGATCAAGATCAGCTGCACTTCACCCTGACGATTATGCATGGCCAGCGATGTCAACAACGTGCGAGCCAATGCGGTTTTCCCTGAGCCAGTGGTGCCGGCAATCAATACGTGAACCACATCCGGTGCGGATAAACGCAATAACAACGGCATGCCATTCTCTTCAATCCCCAATACCGCAGTCGCCGGAGGAATGAGGGGCAACATTGAACAGAGCGAGAGCAAGGTAACCGGACGATCAGCAGTCCGAGGTACCTCGATCTGAATTTTGCCATCCTGACGATAGATACGAGCTTCGCGTTTACCCAAGGCTAGTGCAATCTCCTCGGCCAACGATTTTACTTTATTGATTTTGGTCCCCAACTGTAGCTGCAAACCAAAGCGCACAAAGCGCTGCGCAACGACCCCACCATCCACGCGGGCGTTGATCTCGATACGATCAGCTTGTAGCTCTAATTGATACTTCCGTCCATTCATCATGCGCCTCCTACCATTACACTCATGCCAGCGGTTGACTGAACGAATGGCTCGCGGCGAACCGCGATCAGGCAACAAATGGGAATAAAAAAACCTGGCCTTGCCGCCCACGAGGGCTCGTCCTTGACGATCCTCAAGTTAGGCGCTTAAACCAGGCTAAAAAAATTGGCTCGCAACAATCTGAAGGCTTTGCTGACGAGCCCAGTATTAGCGCTATTGATTTTTCACTGAACATCCCGGCAGACAAAGATGTGCACTTGCAGCATCAGTATATCAGAACAAATGTTCTAATGTCAAGCGCGAAAATTTATTCTGCTATTCTTACAGAGAATCTAGCTCTATCTCGCCGCGGGCAGAGGGAATACAAAAAAGCGTACTACCCGGCAGGCAACACGCTTCTTTATTACATGAGTATGAGCACGCCCGGAGGGATTCGAACCCCCGACTCTCAGTTCCGAAGACTGATGCTCT
>CAZMRA010000081.1:0-17483 GCA_964568485.1 uncultured Caldilineaceae bacterium
TCCGCAGTCGTCACAGGTGCGCTTCTCGCGGCCTGTGGCCCATCCCCAGCCGCACCGTCTGGTGGAGCTTCAACCAGTGGCGAAGGAGATACTCCGTCCGCAGAAGATATCACAGTGATCTTCCACTCGCGGCTGGGTTCGCACGCCGACTGGCACAAATCGCGCGTTCCGCTCTTCGAAGAACAGAATCCCGGCGTCAAACTCCAAATCGACGAGTTGGATGGCGCCGAGATGTTCACCAAGATCTACGCCTTCGCCGCCGGTGGCACCCTGGGTGATGTCGTTTGGACCTATCTGAACACGGTCACCGAACACCTGAAGCGCGGTGTGATTGCCCCGCACGATGACATTATCGCCTCGCGTGGCTTCGACACCAGTGTTTTCTGGCCAGCCATTCTGAAGACTTTGACCGTCGACGGCAAGCTCTATGGTATCCCCAACCACGGGCACTACGGCACTGTCGTCTACTACTATAACAAGGAGCTGTACGAACAGGCCGGGCTCGAAGCGCCCAACCCAGACTGGACAACCGATGATCTGGTTGCCGGTGGCCAAGCGATCACCCAAGCACCGGAAATCTGGGGCTTCCGTGCCACCATGGGCTCCGAGCATACACCTTCGTACCTGCGCACCTTCGGCGGCGAATTGCTGAGTGAAGATGGCACGAAGTGTCTGTTGGGCGAAGAAGGCTCGATTGCCGCCTTGCGCTGGCTCTATGATATGAAGGCCGTCCACCAGATCGACCCCTGCATCTGCGGTGACCAAATCCGCGAAAACTTCACCGCCGGTAAGGTTGGGGCCTTCAACACCACACCTGGTCTGGTTGCTGAGTTCAGCAAGGTCGATTTCCAATTCGAGTGGGATGTTACTGCTGCACCGGTAGGTCCGACTGGACTCCGTGGCTCGCAGGTATCGGGCGCAGGCTTCTGCATGACGCCTCCCGCCGTCGAACGCCACCCGGATGCTGCCTTTGCCGTGCTCGATTTCTTCTCGACCAAAGAAGATGGTGTTGAGCACGTATTCGGTGGTGCAGGTAGCCCCGGCACCCGCGATGATGTGTGGAGCGACCCGAAACTGGCCGAATTTAGCCACATCTTTGCCACCATCCAAGCTGCGTATCCGGAAGGTCCAGCGCCGTGGCTCTTCCCGGCCAACGACCGCACCTCGGAATTCAATGATGTGATGGTCAACAACCTGCAGGCGATCTGGACCGATCAGGTCGGCTTCGATGAGGGGATTGAAACCACCATCATGCTGTTGCAAGAGGTGTTGGATCGCGAACCGATCTGATCCGTTCCCGAATCTGAATAGCCGTTGAACGCTGTTGTTTAACTAGTATTCCCGTAACCACGAATCAGACCCAGTGGCACACAACCCCATTGCTTGTGCCCGCTGGCGAAATTCGTGGTTACTTTTTGTCCGCTCCGTTACGCATCTCAGCAGAAGTTAGCTTCTGGTGAAGTGCTTTATTCCTAGCAACAGACAAAACCTGCCAGAAAAGTTCAAGGAAAGGGATAGTATGGTAGATTTCGAACAATTGCCCATGCGGGTCGCTCTCGGCCAACTGCGCGAACTGACCGATGACATCATTCTTTTTGCCAAACAGATGGGCATTCTAGATGTGCAATTTAACTGCTTCGGCGGCTCACCCTATCTGCCCGGCGAAACCCGTTGGGAATATATCGACCTCGTGCGCTTGCGCCAGCGCGTCGAAGATGCTGGGTTACGGCTTAACGCCATCGAGAACGTGCCAATCAAGTTCTACGACAAAATCATGCTCGGCAAGCCAGGCCGCGATGAGCAGATCGAAAATATGCAATACACGATCCGCAACATGGGGCGCGCCGGGATTCCCATCTTCGGCTATCATTTCGTGGTGACCGGTGTCTGGCGCACCTCTACCACAGCCCGCACGCGTGGTGATGCCCAAACAACAGCGTTCGATCTCTCCCTGGCCGAAGACGCGCCCCTCGCGTTTGATCGGGAATACAGCGACGAAGAGATGTGGCAGAACTACGAGTATTTCATCAAGGCAATTCTGCCGGTAGCGGAAGAAGCTGGGATTAAACTGGCCCTTCACCCTGATGATCCGCCCGTGCCCTCATTGGGTGGTGTTGCCCGCATCATGCGCAGCTTCGATGCCTTCAAGCGGGCCATGAGCATCGGTGATAGCCCCAATCATGGCTTGGACTTCTGCGTCGGTTCGTGGTCGGAAATGAACCCAGAGGAATGTCTCTCGGGTCTGCGTTACTTCGCCGAACAGGGCAAGATCTTCTATGTCCACTTCCGTGATGTGCTGGGCAGTGTGCCGAAGTTCCGCGAGGCCTTTATTGGCGAGGGCAACCTCAATATGTTCGAAGTCATGAAGATCCTCAAGGAAGCAGGCTTCAATGGCTATCTCATGGATGATCATGTGCCGGTAATGGTAGGCGACAGCGGTTATATCAGCCGCAGCCGCGCCTTTGCCAATGGGCAGATGGTGGCATATTTGGAAGTGCTCAATTCTGGGCTCGTCCAACAAGCGGCCTAAGCCTTAGCCTGAAAATGAGTAGGGGGTGACCTTTGGTGTCTCCTACCAGATAGCCGCAAATTTCATCTAGGGAATGAAGGAGCAGTACAGCCTCATGTTAGATCTAGACAAGCTGCCCATGCGTATTGCCGTCGGGCAGATGCGTGAATTGACTGATGAGAATATTCGCTTCATTAAGCAGATGGGCATTCAGGATGTCCAATTCAACTTCGTGGGGGGCGCGCCACCCTTGCCAGGCGAAGAGCGCTGGGAATATATCGACCTAGTGCGCCTGCGCTCCAGCGTTGAAGATGCTGGCCTGCGCTTGAATGCCATCGAAAATGTGCCGCCCAAGTTTTACATCAAAGCGATGTTGGGCCTTCCCGGGCGCGACGAGCAGATCGAAAACATGCAACACACGATCCGCAACATCGGGCGGGCAGGGATTCCCATCTTCGGCTACCACTGGATGCCCAACAGTGTTTGGCGCACCTCGAGTACGGCTCCGGCTCGCGGTGGGGCAAAGACCACCGCCTTCGACATGGAATATGTCGAAGATGCGCCCTATTCGCATGGTCGGGTCTTTACGGAAGAGGAGATGTGGGCGAACTACGAATACTTCATCAAGGCGATTTTGCCGGTAGCCGAAGAGGTCGGCGTACGCTTAGCCCTCCACCCCGATGATCCGCCCGTACCTATGTTGGGTGGCGTGGCACGCATCATGCGTGATTTTGAGGGCTTCAAGCGCGCCATGTCGTTGAGTGACAGCCCCTATCACGGGTTAGATTTCTGTGTCGGTTCGTGGTCGGAGATGAGCCCAGATGAGTGTCTGACGGGTCTGCGTCACTTTGCCGCCGAAGGACGCATCTTCTACGTCCACTTCCGCGATGTCTTGGGCAGCGTCCCCAAGTTCCGCGAAGCCTTTATTGGCGAGGGCAACCTCAACATGTTCGAAGTAATGAAGATTCTGCGCGATGCAGGCTTCAAAGGCTTCTTGATCGACGATCATGTGCCGGCGATGGTAGGTGATAATGGCTGGGCAAGCCGCAGCCGCGCCTTCGCCAATGGCCAAATGCTGGCCTATCTGGAAGCCCTGAACTCGGGTTGGGTCTAAAGAAATACCCTCGCCACCAGGCTTCTACGCGAAGCCGAGTGGCGAGGGCAATCAATTGCTCGTTCCAAGAGAGCAACAAACTCCCCAATCGTTGGCTTAGCTTCAACGATTGGGGAGTTTTTGTTTAGGCTGGTGAGGAACCTTTGCGGTTGGCCAGCGTGCGCGGGGTGAGGTCGAACCAAGTTTCGTGCCCCGCAAAGAAGCGATCGAACTCATCGACCATCAACTCAAAGAAGTGCGGATGCGGATCGCCACTATACCAACCGACGTGCGGCGTCACGAAGACATTCGGCAGTTGCAGAATTTCGCTATCTGGCGGCACCGGTTCGGGATCAAACACATCCAAGCCAGCAATGATGTCGCCTTGCTTCAAGCGGGCAATCAAGGCCGCGGAATCGACAATCGGCCCCCGTGACACATTGACAAAGACCGTGCCCGGGCGCAACAAGCCGAATTCGCGCTCACCGAGCATGCCGCGGGTTTTCGGCGTCAGCGGGGCCAAACAGACCACCACATCGCACTGGCTCAGCACATTGTCGAGCGAGGTTTGCAAGAAGCCCAACGCTTCGGCCATTTCGCGGGGCAGATAGGGATCATGCACCCAAATTTCGCCATCAAATGGGCGCAGCAATTTGATCAAGCGCCGGCCCATGTGGCCACCACCGATCAAGCCTACGCGTTTGCCTTCCAACAAGCCACGCCCCTTGCGCACTTCGGCCTGCGCCCGCGAGGTTTCGCCCGCGATCATCGAACGGAAGAGACTCCCCGCATTGCGCAGCGAGACCAAAATCAAGCCCAGGGCCCACTCAGCCACCGGATACGACGAACCATTGGTTGTATCAACCACGCGGATGTCACGCTGCCAAGCAGCTTCCAAATCAATACGGCTGGCAAAGCGGTCGCCCTCTAGCTCACCGATGATCTTAAGGTTGTCGGCATTAGCCAACACGGTATCGGTCAAGGTGGGCGCACCGTGACAAACGATCAAGCCGTCGATGCCGCGCAAACGTTCAGCCAGAGCAGCGGCGCTGGCTGGATCTTCATTGGTTGTATAAATGCCGCCACCTTCACAGGGAAACCAATCCCAGTCGGCAAATTGCTCCAGCCGGGCGATCTCACGTTCAGGAAGATAATTTTCACGGACATTCTGATTGCACGCCAATAACAGTTTCGGGCGTTGCGCCATAACGATTTACTTCCTCCAATAGTAGGAATAATGAAATGAGGATTTGTAACTCAAGCGGTGAGCGGATTCCGTTGGAGCCGGTCACCCACTTGGCTCACAATATGAAGCGCTACCTGGTTGGGACTATAGCCTCCAGGCAAACGCACAAGTGGCTTGTTGTAGATGTCGCAAAATTCCTTTACTTCGCCAAAGCCGTGGCGCGACCAGCGGATCGCCAAGACCACCACAGCGACATCCGCACGAGCCACATACGGTTCAAAATCTGCATAGGTTTGGTCACGCCCTTCCACCCAAACCAGTTCTTTCAAACCGAACGCTTCAATGAGGGCATCAGCAGCCAACGGGCGTTTCAGCCCGCCGATGAGCACGAGGGTACGCCCACGCAACAACTCGGCAGCCTGACGCACTTCGTCGATCGGCTGCGGCGGGTTGACGATCTCAGGTTTGATGGCCCGCGAGGCGAGATATTCATCCAGATCACGCAGGACGAGGCGTACATTTTTGGGCAGCTCCAGCGTATCAGGGATCTCATCAGCGATTGGAAGCAATAATTCGCGCAATTCACGATTGCTCGGTGGTAGGCCATCTTCCACCATCTCCTCGACACTTTCCAGCACCTTTTGCCAATCGTGGAAGCGGTCTTGCCCGTGATTTTGCTCGATCAACTTAAGATGATAGCGGATCTTGTTGAAGAGGTCGCGCAACCGCTTATTACGGTCGCGGTTGCTGACCAATTGCTCTTCCAATGCATGAATACGCGCTTGCAAATCCAGCCACTTGTAGGGATCAGCCGGATCGTCCTTACGCATATAATGGCGAATCAAAATCTGCTGCTCAGAGCCAGTCTGTTTGAGCCATTGGAAAATCTTGTATTGGTCACTATCGGTATTGCCGCCCATCTCGGTGATAATCACACGCAATGCCGATTGGGCCTCAGCCGCCAATTCGAGCGCCTCGATAAAACCTTCGCGCTCCTCTTCCATGGAATCCTTCAGACTCGCCAAGAAGGTAACTGCAGCCGCGGCTGCTTCAAAATTCCCTGCCAATACTTCGTAAACATCTAAATTTTCGGGGGTAGGGCCATCGCGGTGACACATCCACAAAAAGCATTCTGGCAGCATTTTGGCCCGTGCAATAATGTCACGATCATTGGGCTCGATGGCAAGGTCATAATCTGCCCCTTCTTGCAGCAATTGCTGACGCCGAGCTGCCCAACGCGCACCTTCAGCTTTGAGCAAACAACGCTGGGCAATGATGGGCAAATCGCTATCAGCTACAGTCACCGTACGCCAAGAAGGAGATTGTTCGAGCGGGCGCACAATCCGCAGCGTATCGCGTAATGGTGTGGCCGGGGAAAATACCGTACCATTGGCTCGGCTGCGTTCTGCAGCGGATGGCAGATAGTCAGGTATGGGCTGGGTTCGAGTTTCTGCTGAGGATACCGCAGTATGTTCAGAGGGAGGTTCCTGACCCAAAGTCAGCAAGGCCTCGCCTAAGAGACGTAAATGGGCGCGTAATTCAGCATTTTCCGCCGCTTGCGTCTGTAAATAAACTAATAGCGAAGCTATTGCTTCGTTTAGATTTATAGCATTAGAGAATGCCTGAGTTGTATCGGATTTTATCGGTGATGGATTCATAGAGTTACCTAAATTCAGCTCTGGTTGCAAATGCTGGTTTCCAGACAAGCGCTCTTACTTTCAAACAACATTTTGAAACAACCCCAAAGCTAGAGTACGGTTACTTTGAAGCCATTGCTGGCTCGTCTGAGGCGGCAAAATCAGACTGCTCAAAAGCGCCGGGGCGGTGATGGTTGGCGCCCTAATGTCAAACCCAGCTCCCGGCAGTGGCCAGTATAGTGGAGAGCTATCCATTGTCCATTCGGGGGAAAGCACTGCTTAGTTCCAGTGACTGGCAGCGGCGAAGCAGACCGTTGTGGATGGGGATTGGGTTGACGAGCTTATATCGCTTATTAGGTTGCTACTCACCCTGTTTTAGTATATGCAAAAAATCACATTCAGTCAATTGTACGCAAAGATTGCAGCTTTGCAAGAGAAACCACCCATAGACGCGCCAACCATATACCCCCTTTCAAACAGGACGAGTGATTGGCATATTCAGCGGGCAGGCGCATCATCCTCAACCAGCAAATTCTGCGTTGCCATGCACCACGAATACTTTCATCCAACAACCGTAAACGTAGTGGCTATACGTGGATTATTGCGCAGAAAGGCGCGTAATCACTCCCGCTCCCGCCATCATCAAGTCGGAACATTAACGCCTATTTTGAGGAGTAACTTGAAGCACAATTTTGGGGTCCGGCTCAAACAGTGGCAGGGGCTTACTGATGCTGTGGTAGACGGGGAGTTGAGCCTTTGCAATCCACCGTCTACCAGTCTTCGTCTAATTAGAAGGTTGTGCGCAATGTCTGAGTTTGACCACTCTCTGCCGCGCGATAGGCCGCATCGAAAATCTCGATGACGTGCCGGGCATGTTCCGCGGTAGAGATCGTTGGCTTGTCTTCGCGGATCCAATCCACCAGCTGCATAATATCTTCATAGACGTGCGCCTCTTCGACATCACGATGCGGGCCCACGACATGGGGCAACGAGGCGTTCTGGTTCTTGTGCTTCTCTTCCAGATCGCGCCCGGGATAGTCGATTGGCTCATCGTTCAGCTTACCCTCACGCAGTACACCTTTGGTACCAAAGAAGGTGGGTGCCCAAGCCCCGGGGATGCCGCCCGCAGCCGCACCATAAGCAAACGCAAAGAGGTTGTTGCCAAAATCCAAGACCATAAAGGTGTTGTCATCCATGTCGGTGGGGAGCAACTCGTTACGGAATTCGCGCTCTTTGATGCGTACACCCGACATTGCGGTCACCCGCTTCACTGGCCCCAGAATGCCTGTGAGCGCGTGCATCCCATAAACGGTCATATCATAGAGCGGACCACCACCAGGGCGACGATAATACCAAGCTGGGTTAATGTTAGAAAGTGGATCATCGCCAGTGCGCACTCGTTCGCGCTCGTGGTAGGTGCCAAATGCCGCGCCTGTTACCGCCCACGTCAATTGGCCGAGTGCACCTTCTTGGATCAACTCGCGTGTGCGTTGAAAGACGGGACGCAGCATTTGCCCCGGGCATGAAACCAGTTTGACCCCTTTGTTTTTGGCCCGCTCGATGAGATCATCGGCTTCATCGACGGTGGTGGTCATGGTTTTGTTGAAATGCACATGCAGCCCGGCCTCGATGGCGGCTTTGCCTTGCTCGTAATGCAAGCCGATCGGCGAAGCAATGGTTATGGCATCGCACTTGCCATCCGCCAATAATTCCTCGTAGGATTCATAGGCGTGAGGAATATTGAACCGTTCGGCGGCGGCTTTGGCTCGCCCCGGGGCCGGATCAACCACCGCGGTCAGCCGCACCCGATCCTGCACATCATCCATACTCAGATGGGGCAAAATTCCCCGCACAGAGATACTCCCTGCGCCAACGACACCTAATCGAACAATGTCACTCATGGTTAGTTCCTTCTTGGGCTGAAACAAAATTCAATGAGGTAAAACCAAGAAAATAGTTGAATGGGTAGAGTTCCGCAGACTTTGCAGCCTGCCCTTCTATATGTGATCTGCTCGCCTGGCTAGGTGCCAACCGTCAGGATCTTAAATCCCGCCAGCTGGTTGTGTGTTCCCAACCAACCGCTTGCTTAAGCTTATCACAATTCAAAAATGATTGATGACCTTCTAACCGATCAACCAACGGAAGTAGTGCCGGATTAAAGCGCTCAACCAACTCCAGCGATGACTCTAGACACGTGGTATCGTCCGCATTTAAAAAGTAGACATCATGCTCGGGTAAGCTTTCGGCTTTTTCCATCAACAACCGGTGGGCAGTGGCCACATCTTCGCTACCAACCCAGCACCACAGCCACTCGCTCCAGCCAGAGACGGGCTTGGCATTATCGGCGATCTGTTGGCGACGCTCGGCGGAACAAATGCCGGCAATGCGCGTGACGTAGGTGCGGATGCCATACGCACGGGTAAAGCTAGCCAGAAGCTCCTCACCAGCCCGTTTACTAAAGCTATACGAATCCTCAGGCCAAGTGGGGTGGGTCTCATTGATAGGCAGTCGTTCAATTGGAAAGGGCGTTTTGCTGATCCGAAAACCATGCCCCAGCGCACAATTGCTGCCCGCCATCACCACGATCTTGACGCCCGCTTCAACGGCAGCCTGCATCAAATAATAGGTGCCCAGCATATTGGTCTTAAACGTGGCATCAAAGGGGATATTGGCGGCTTCGGCCCGCTCACGCAACTGCGGATGATCGACGGGCCAAGGCTGCGCCCCAATATGCTGGATGGCATCCACCCCCTCGACCGCCTGTTGGCAGGCAGCAAAATCGGTGAGATCACCCTGGACCCATGGATACTGCGCAAATTCCTCGGCAGGACGCTGGCGCGAAAAGAGCACAATCTCGTGCTCAGACGCGAGTGCACGTGTAACATAGGCGGCCAATTTGCCACTACCGCCAGTAACAAGCACTTTCATAGGTTGTCTTTTCCGTGTTTTGTTGTAATGGATGACGAAAATTAAGAGCCTACCGAACTTAACCCTGCCAGCTAGGCCCGGCACAATCCGCCAAGCTAGCATCAAAACTAGGAGTGGGAACCAAGGCAGTCCATACGTGTGAGTATGCGCCCATAGATTCCCAAAATGGTGTTCAAACAAACTCCACCCTACAAGTTTATGCAACGTAACGCCTACCATCATCTGCAGCAAAGTAGGCTGATAAGTTAGGTTTTGGGGACTGCAACCATTTTATTTTATCGGTACGGGTAGGGGCTTAACCATACAACAGATCGGACACTTTCGCAAACCTCATTGCAAAACTAAAGAAGCAGGGCCGTTGGAGCAGTCTGGCTAAGGGATGGCGAACGGCCCTCCGATGTCCGCCGATCATGGATCATTTTCCACTGTCCCCCTTTGTCGCTTTGACAGTGCCCAAAGCCGGTGCTATGATACGTTTAGCTCCTTACAGAAGTAAATGTGACTCAAAGCAATACGTACACGAAACAATTAAACGATAGTCGGTAACTGACCAAAGCCGACCACTCGAGTATTGAACAGTGTCTGCAAATGCAGTCACTGGCTTGTTGTAACAAATACTCATGGTCCATGGCAGAAAAATGCTCCCCGTTTTTCGCGTCTTCGCTTGGGAACAGACCGCGCTGATCTTGGTGCCACCGAGTTAGATTCACCTAATTCGGCTTGCTCCGAAAACCTTGTGCCACTCAAGTCGGCTAACTACATCGCACCGACCACCGAGCGTTTTCGGGCAGCTTTCTTTGTTCTGTCTATTTTCATTCATAAGGAGATCTCCCCACATGTTGCACAGTCAGTTAAGTCGCCGTCAGTTCTTGCAATGGAGTGCCCTGGCCGGTAGTGTCGCCGCACTGAGCGCCTGTAGTCCAGCCGCCACCACCGGAGGTGAAACGACCGCCGCGGATGGCGCAGCGCCTGCGACGGAAGGCGAAGTGCTATCCTACTGGACGAACTGGAGTAACCTTGACCCAGCCATTGCCATTTTTACTGCCAGCGAACAATGGCAAGCTCACATGGGCGGTACAACACTCGAATATCGAGGAGCAGTCAACGACGAGGCGATGTTGACCGCAATCGCCGGTGGCAACCCGCCAGACTGCCATTCGAATCATGACTATCCCAACTATTTTGCCCGTGGCGCGGCGCTCCCTGTGGACGATATGGTCGAAGCCAGCGACATCGTCAAGCGCGAGAATATGCTCGATTGGGTCTGGGAATATGCGTTCTTCGGCGGGCAGATGATCGGGGTTCCCGGCATCGAAAGCTATGTCCAGTGGGGGTTGAACTACAATGTCCAAGCGGTCGAAGAGGCTGGTTTAGATCCGAATTCCCCGCCAACCACCTGGGCGGAAACCATGGCTTGGCATGAGGAACTGACTGTGAAGGACGCGGCTGGCAATCTCCTACAACTGGGGTTAGACCCTGGCGATGCGATGGGCGGTGATGTCGATTTTGGTGCGGCTTCTTTTGGGATTCGCTGGTACGATGAAGACACCAGAGAGTTCCGCTTGGATGCCGAAGAGATGGCTGCGTACCTAGAGACCGCGGCCCAGTTCATCCGCTACGCTGGGCCGGACCAATTTGCCGGGATGCGGCAGGTGCAAGGGCAAGGCACCTGGGGCGCCGCCTTTGAAGCGGGCGTGCAAACCATGATCATCGAAGGGTATTGGCACCCAGGCGAAACCATGATCAACCGGCCCGAAGTTGGCCAATACAATCGCGCCACTTGGGCCCCCATGTCTGAGGATCGGCGTGATGTTAAGATGCAAGCCGTCAACGCTCACTTTGTGCAAATCCTCAAAGATGGCAAAAACCCCACCGGAGCCTTCAAGCTGGGTGAATTCTTCAACACTGTTTTTGCCTGCGAAACCATCTTCAAAGAGGTCAGTTGGATTCATCCACTCAAGGAATTTATTCCCTTGATCGATGCCGAGGCCTATCCGGGGCTAGATCACTACGTCGCCTCCGAAACGGAAGCAACCGAATGGTACCTATTGCGCCGCTGCCCGATCCACTGGTTCGTAAAGGCGCAGCTTGACGAAATCCGCGACCTAATCGCCCGCGATCAGATGACTGCAGAGGAAGGGGCCATCGAACTCCAACGTCGCGCCGTCGAAGAATTTGAAGCGCAGGGCTTAAACACCGCCTAGACTCAGTAGCCACGCACAGCAGGTAACGAGTTGCCAGTCGACAGGTACAAAGCTGCAGCGATTGGCAACTCCTAGGAATATCTCAAAATTTCGATCCTTTCCTGATATTTGTGGCGGTGCATAGCTGCCCCAACCGATTTTGAGATGGCTTCTAGAAATGGATGAACAACTGGAGGTAGCAAATGGCAGTGGCAACGGCCCCCAATAAACATTCCCCCCCGCGACGCAGATCGAGAGCTGAGCGCCGTAACCAACTTCTTGGCCTACTCTTTATCTCGCCTTGGCTGATCGGCTTTATCTTGCTGGCAGCAACCCCGCTGATCATGTCGTTCTATTATAGCCTGACCCGCTATGACCTGATCGGCGCTCCCCGTTTTCTCGGTTTTAATAACTATGTCCGGCTCTTTACGACCGACCCCGATTTTTGGAAGGTGATTGGCAATACGTTCTATTATGTCCTACTGGGTGTACCGATTGGGACTGCGGTTGCCTTTCTTATTGCCAACTTACTGAATGCCGATATCAAAGGACGGGCCATCTTTCGCTCGATCATGTACATTCCGGCGATTGTTCCAGCCGTCTGTACAGCCATGGTCTGGCTATTTCTGCTCAACACCCAATATGGCGCCATCAATGGGGTGCTGAAGGCACTCGAATTGCCAACCATTCCTTTTCTCTCTAGCCCACAACTCTCCAAACCAACCCTGGTGATGATCTACATATGGGCGCAAGGGGCAGCAATTGTCATCTACTTGGCTGCGCTGCAGGATGTGCCTCGCTCGCTCTATGAGGCCGCTACGGTCGATGGAGCGAATGCCTGGCATAAATTCTGGCATGTGACCGTGCCGCTCTGTACGCCGGTGATTTTGTTTAATACGATCATGGGGATCATCGGTGCTTTCCAAGAATTCACCTTACCCTGGCTGCTGACCCAGGGTGGCCCGGCCAAATCAACCGAGCTCTATGTAATGAATCTTTATCGCAATGCCTTCGTCCAGTTGAGCATGGGCGATGCTTCAGCCATGGCCTGGATCTTACTGGTGATCATCTTGATCTTTACGGTGATTCTGTTCAGCACATCAGCCCGCTGGGTCTATTATGGGGGTGAAAAATGACAACCGCGAGCCAAACTGTCACAACTGCGGCTAAACTCCCTGACCGAACGTATCCGCAGAGCCGTCCACTGAGCCGATGGCTACTGACGGCGAGTCGTTACGTCATCCTGCTTATCCTGGCGTTTACGTGGATCTTCCCTCTCTATTGGATGGTGACCACCGCCCTAAAGGATGACTCCCAGATCCGCACTGTCCCGCCCGTCATCTTCCCCAACCCAATCTACTGGAGTAACTTCGCCGGCGGTTGGGCGCGATATGATTTTAACCTAGCCGCGTTCAACTCGATCTTCCGCTTTGCCTTGCCGGTGATCATCTTTACGGTGATCTCGTCAGTTATTGTTGCTTATGGTTTTGCGAAAATCCGCTGGCGGGGGCGTGGTTTCTTCTTCGGCCTTTGCCTGGCCACATTGATGCTACCCTGGCAAGTCACGATGGTGCCGTTGTTTATCATCTTTAAGAACTTGGGGTGGCTCAATACTTATTTGCCGCTGGTCGTCCCGGCGCTCTTTGGGCATCCCTACTTTATTTTTATGCTACGCCAGTTCTTCTTGAGCATCCCCGAAGAGCTATCCGAAGCAGCCCGCCTCGAAGGGGCCAGCGAATGGGGCATCCTCTGGCGTATTATTTTGCCACTGTCCAAACCGGCCTTGGCCGTGGTGGTGCTCTTCCGCTTCCTGTGGACGTGGAATGACTTTCTTGGGCCGTTGATCTATCTCAAGGACGAGGCCCAATATCCACTGGCGTTGATGATCTACCGCCTGCAACAGACAGCCAACAGCATGGGCAACACCGCAATGGCCTATCCGCACTTGATGGCGGTGAGTACCATTGTGGCCTTGCCCGTGATCATCATCTTTATCTTCGCCCAACGCAGCTTCATTGAAGGCATCAGCGTGACCGGGCTAAAGGGGTAATGCTTGCTGCTCAGTGAGCATCATTCATGGGGGATTGACGACTCCGCAAGAACACGTGCCCGGCGGCCAACAAGAGGCTCATTTCGATCACATTCCACCAAAAGTGGACATCAAGCCGGGTAGCGGTCGTCAAACCGGGGATGGTGCACAAAAAGGTGTCACGAGTAAAGATACTACGAGCTAGCCAGCCGTCTCGTCCGAAAATGCCCGGCAACCCCTGAGCGGTGATGGTCGTCACCCCCAGCTGTTCCAATTCGGATAGGACTTGCAGGTGGCGAATAAAGAGATAGGTATGTTCAAAGGTATGCGCAATGGTAATGGTCAATAACACGTAGGCCCAGCCACCGCGCATACCTTTCCAGACTAGCGGTACCACCACCAGCAGTACAGCCCAATTCCAGACAAAATGGACCCACTCCGCATTCGCCGCGGATAATAGCCCGTTCGACTGGCGCATGGTCCAATAAAGCAGATGATATTGCAGCCATTGCACAATATGCTCAATGGTATGCAAGCCTTGCGCGGTTAACAAGATACTCAAGGTCATGACCAGTGGGCCATAAAGTCGGCGATCGGCCCGAAATTTGGCGATCCCCACGGGCAACAAAGTAAGCAGCACAATACTGGTGCCAACCCAGCGCTGCACACCGGCAAATTGCATCGCTAAGAACGCCAGCAGCAGGCCAATAGTGAGTGAGATCCACGTGGCACGAGCGTATTCACGCGGGCGCAACAATTCGACCAAGGGCAGACGTTCTCGCCAGCGGGTCATCAACGGCGTACTCTGTACAGCAATACTCATCGGCTCACCTCCAGGAAAACGTTCGGAATAACATCCTCAATAATCGAATAGCCACCATCGGGCCAGAGAATCTCCAACGCGGTTGGGCTCTGCTCAGGGGGAAAGCCAAAGTGCACACGCGCTGCCTCACCAGATAGATAGCTGGTGGAGGCCCGCACATCGCGCAGGTAGCTCCCTTGCTCTGTGCGCAGCCGCACTTGTGCGCCAATTGCCTGGGTATTCGCAGCGCTCGGCCAGTGCAAGGCCACTTGCAGACTTGCACCACCACAGAGTTGATTCTCAAACAATTCTGCTGCACTGCGCAGATTGTTGATGACGATCTCTAAGTCGCCATCGTTATCCAAATCAGCCATGATCATGCCGCGCCCACTGGCAGTCGAATCCAGTTGCCATTCGGGGGCGGGAGCAAAGCGGCCATCCCCGCGATTGCGGAAGGCGTGATTGGCTTCTACCAATTCACCGTGCGGTAGGTGGCCAAAGAGATTTTCGGCAATCATGCCGTTGACGATGTAGAGATCGAGCGCGCCATCATTATCTAAATCACCAAAGCGGCTGGCCCAGCTCCAACCTGTGGCGTCGATGCCGCTGGCTGGGGCGCGATTGCGCCAGCTCCCTGCACCAATCGGCCACTGCAACACATTCTGCATGATCTGCGGGTTGTTGCCTCCCTGTGGCTGCTCGAGTTTGGCGATCACCGGCAGCCAAGCCGCCAATACTTCCACCGAAATATCTTCGGGATTCATGTCGGTAGTGAAGAGAGCGAAATCCCCGCTGTTGGCAATATCGCCCCAATCAATGCTCATCGTGCTATGCGAAGTTGTACCAAATGGGTGATCGGCAACCCAGGCAACTGCTCCGGGATCGCTGCTGTCCGCGCTGTACAACCAAATGTTGTCTTGCACGACAAAATCGTTGGCCACCCAGATGTCCAGCGCACTATCATGATTGAGATCTACCAATCCGATGGCGAGGGCCTCGCTATGAGGGGTCAATACTTGACCCGTGAAGGCGCCGTCCTCACCCTGGGCGTAATAGTGAATCCCAGCGTTGGGCTCCTGCGAGGGATCGGCGATGCCCTGCTGGCGCAAATCGACATTATACGAGCCTGTCACCAGATCCAACCGGCCGTCTTTGTTCAGATCAGCCCAGGCCATGGTGTAAGCAAAAGCCGTCACCCCCTTGAGAGGCGTCTCCACAAATTCGCCATCAACATTTCGCCAGTAAGAAGGTGGGTCCAGACCACGATGAGTGAAGACGATGTCCAGGGCGCCATCCCCATCGACATCGACCGTGTTGACCGCTCGCGTGAATTCGGCCCCGAGGGGCTGCGGTTCGAATTGGAGATTGCCTTGGTTCCACAAAATCACCGCTTCGCGATCGATGCTGGCAAAGACGAGATCGAGATCACCGTCGCCATCCAGATCATTGACCGCCACACCGGCGCCATTGCTCTCGTAGGTATTAATCTCGCGAAGGCGCGTGCCGGTAGCAAATGGCAACTGGTGGCGCACAAAGGTGCCACTACAAGCATTGGCCCCAGTGAGCGGCTGTTGTGTCACCGCCACCGAAACCTCTTGCTCTGTCTCAACCGCTGGTGCAGCAGGTGCGACCTGACAGGCAGAGAGTGCCCAAACGATGATGAAGACCAGCCAAAACGTGGGGAGTCGCTGCATCATTCATTATTCCTATGGGAATTGAGTTGGATGCGTCTAGTATATCATTAAGGAGGGCAATACGCTATCTACAAAAATCGAGGAGAGTAGCTTATGGCGTGAGCCGCCATAATTCGTAAAGGGGTGTGCCGTCGCGCTGGGTAAATGTTTGCTCTAAAATCAATTCGTGTCCAAGACGGGCTGCTTCCGCGAAGAAAGCTTCTCGCCGACCAGCAAAGACCGTCGCAACGGGCGCATGGAGCAAGTAAACATTGTCGGGGTTGGCCAGGAAGGGCTCTAAACGGGCAAGAAATGCATCATCGGGCCCGGCAAAACTTTCATAGCCAAAAATCTCGATCGGCTGCACGGTGCCTTCGCTCAAATAGCGCACTGGTGCGGCAAAGCCCCAATCCAAAGCGATCGGTGCGCCCAACCCGTTGTAGCGCAGATGATAGGCGAGGTGATAGCTGGCGTCCGAGTGGTCGGCCAGGCCCCCGCTGCGGGTCAATGCAGTGTGATAATGCAACGTATTTGTCAGATCCAACACGAGCCAAAGCCCGAGCACAACTGAAATCACCAGCATTCGCCAGCGAATACTACGCACGGCTGCCCCAGCGAGACAGAAAGCCGCGGCGAGGGCCACCACACCGATCACCACCGGTTGGATCAGCGCATAGTGGGTGATAAAGAGATCGCTGACCGTGAAGAGGCTGCAGCCCAATGCTAAGAGCAGCAACACCAACGGCATCCCGAGGCGTCGTCGCTGTTCAAGCAAGCCCCACACCAACAGACCGCCAGCGATCCACGGCGCGAGTAGATTAGTATAGCTACCACCGAGATACCAGAATTGTTCGCCGCGCAAAACTTGCCACAATTGCCTGCTGCGGATCCAAGCGTTGTGCAGCAGATCCAAATTATTCACGCCATAATAGCTTTGTGTGGCATTGTCGGTGATACGGGTCAGCGTGCCGCCACTCTGCCAATTAAAGATCAAGAAGGGGGCGAGCGCGGCCAAAAAGACCAACCCTGCAAGCAGCCAATCCGCAACGCTGGGGACCGGCACAAAGCGCCCGCTGCGCCGCGCCCCAAGCCACGCCAGGCCAACCAGCAACGCGAAAGGAAGCAAGACCCAAAAGGCCAACAACTTGGCATACAGCGCCAATCCGGCGGCTAGTGCACAGGTGATCAGTGACCGCCGCCGGCCAGTCTGCCACCAGCGCAGCCCCTGCCAAATCGACCAAAAGGCGAGCGGCTCGGTCAGATTGGTCACAAAGATGCCTTGTCGGCTCCAAAAGACAAAGCTGGGGGAGGCAGCCAGCAGCCAGACGGCGATCAGTCCGGCCAGGGAGATAGGCGGATTCTTGGTGCTGCGGCTCAAATCGGGAGCAGGCTGGAGTAATTGCCAATAGGTGGAAAGGGCCCGCTCGAGTAGGATCAACGCGG
>CAZMRA010000082.1:0-17059 GCA_964568485.1 uncultured Caldilineaceae bacterium
CTCAGTACCAACCGCGCTCGAATCGACTGAAACAAGGCCCTCTCTCCTTAGCTACAAGCCAAGCTACTGTGTCCTGCAGATAGTCTACATGATCAAAGCAGCGCAAACAATGGGGTGTGCTCGCTACTCTGCATTTCCACGAGCATTCATTGATTGTACTACGAGTTTATCAATAGACTATTGACATACCTCACAAAACTATGTATACTACAAATCTATGTTGACCATCACAGTTGCTAGAGGGAGGTAGCAGTGTCCCAAAGCTTGGCGCGTGGCGATGTACCGACACTGATTCTTGCTGTATTAAAAGAAGGTCCGCTGCATGGCTATGCGATTGCCCGTGCCATTGAAGAGCGAAGCGCAGGGGCGCTCCATCTGCATGAAGGCACGCTTTACCCTGCACTCCGACAGTTGGAAAAACAAGGGGTGATCCAGAGTGTATGGGAAGTGCAAGGCCCTGGCCCGGCCCGACGTGTCTACTCTTTGACAGAACCTGGGCAGGCCGAATTTGCCAAACGTGTCGAAGCATGGGAATCGTACAGTGCAGCGATCAATGCATTACTAAGTCCAAGGAGGGCGAGTTATGGCTAGTCCACAGTTAGAACAGTATCTTGAGACCATTGAAGACATCTTAGAGATCCGCCAACACCTGGAGGCGTTGGTCGCTGGTCACTATCTAGCTGGATTGAGCCAGGATGAAGCCGTAGCAACTGCGATCCGCCAGTTTGGCCATGCCGAGCAGATTGGACAAGCCCTCAACCAAGCATCCCGCCAGCAACGTATTCGTTCATTTTGGCTGCTGGTGATCTACTGCCTCACGGTGGCCATCAATCTTGCGATCTTTATTGTTAATGACAATCCCGATAGCTGGTTTGCCAAATTCGCATTGGCCTTAAGCCTCCCTGCCGGCATCCTGGGTATTGGCCTGGTCGAGACTGTCCAAAACTGGTGGCGTGCGCGCAATCAGCCAGCTCAGATCTAACCAGCCGCCAGCGCCTCGGTGGGAGCAATTTTCGCCGCCCGAATGGCCGGGTACAGACCGGCCACGCCCCCAATGAACAACGTCGCCAGCAGCCCGCCGGCAATCACCCACAGTGGGACAACCGCAGGCCAGCCTTGCGTTGTAGCATAGATCGCGGTGACGCCATAGCCGATGACAACACCCGCTCCGCCCCCTAGCAACGAGAGCAAGAAGGCCTCGCCCAGAAATTGAATGCGAATATGGCCGCGTGTCGCACCTTGGGAGCGTCTTAAACCAATTTCAGCCCGACGCTCCAACACCGAGATTACCATCGTATTGGCCACGCCGATCCCGCCGACCAGCAGTGCCACTGCGCCCAACCCCAGCAGCAGCCCGGTGAAGGCGCTCTCCACCGCGGCCTCTGCGGCGAGGGCATCCGAGGGGCGGGCGACGTTCACTTCGTTGGGTGCGGCTGGATTGGCCGTGCGCGCCAGGATCGAGCGCACAGCTTCGACTGCATTGGGCTTGGCCCGCACATAAAGCGTGGTGATCTCCACATCTGTCTTGAAATAATGGTCGCCAGCCGGCCAACCAATCAAGGCAGCCAGGTCAAGACTTGGCACCAGCGGCATCGGCGCCAAAATACCGATCACCGTAAACCATTGTCCACCGAGCCAAATTTGCAGCCCCGGATGCAGTGCGCCAATACCCAGGCGTTCAGCGGTCTTCGCCCCCAGTACAACCGCTGGATAGTTCGCGGTAGCCTCATTCAGCCAAGTGCCAGCGGCGACCCTGCCGCCAACCGTTTCGAGCAGATTGAGCTGCGCGGCATAGACGGCGATCCCGCCGGACTCGGCGCTGGGGATCCTGTCATGGCGATAGACCTTGGCGCCGGGGATAACGCCAATCGCGGTGACCATCTCGACGGCCGAAATCCGATCCAACATCGCAATCGACTCCGCGGGGAGGGTCGCGGCTTCTCCGAAGATGCTCGTCCCCGGCTGCGCCGACAGCAGGTTCGTACCAAGTGAATTCAGCAGCCGACTCAATTCGGCGCGGCTGGAGGTCGAGATGCCAACGACTGCGATCATAGCGGCGATGCCAATCGCAATCCCCAGCGCCGAAAGCACAACCCGCGTTGGCCGTGCGCCCAATCCATAACCCGCCAGCCGCAAAACATCGTACACATGCAAACGTCCGGGACGCAGAGCCGTGGTCATGCCACCACCTCCACTGGCTCGTTGCTGCGCTGATCATCGATAATCTGACCATCTCGCATGGAGACACGCCGCGGCAGGCATGCGGCGATCTCCAGATCGTGTGTAATGACGACGATGGTAGTGCCAACAGCATGAAGATCGAAGAGCACGCGCATCACCCCTTCCCCCGAATTGGTATCCAGCGCACCGGTGGGTTCATCAGCCAGGAGCAGCGCAGGCTCGCGTACAATGGCCCGAGCAATCGCCGTCCGCTGCTTTTCGCCGCCCGACATTTCATGCGGCCGATGGGCTAGCCGGTGACCCAGTCCTACTTGGTGCAGCGCGGCCTCTGCCCGTTCCCGACGTTGGCGCAGGGGAATCCCCGTATACAACAAGCCATCGGCCACGTTATCCAGCGCGGTGACGCCCGGCGCAAGGTGGAAATGCTGAAAGACAAAACCAATGCGGAAAGCACGCAGAGCAGATAATTGCCGATCCGAGAGCGTTGCCACATCGCAGCTATCAATGATGACCTGCCCCGTGCTTGGGCGATCCAGAGTGCCCATCACGTTGAGCATGGTGGATTTGCCCGAACCGGACGGCCCGACGATAGCCACCATTTCCCCGCGCTGGATCTCCAGATCGACACTGCGCAGCGCCACCACCCCATCGGCATATTCACGCCCAACCCCACGCAGCCTAACGATGCAGGCGCTATCATCTGACCCGACGACATCGTTCGTCATCGCACCGTTCAGCGCAACACGGCTCATCGCGGCACCCCGACTAGCATGCCCTCGGCAATGGCTTCCCCGCTGATCTCGACCCGGCCATTGGCAAATAACCCAGTCTTGACAGCAACGATTCGACTCGTATCGCCATCGACCAGCTCAACCCCATAGCCACCTTCCGCCAGCGCCAAGAGCGCAGCAACCGGCACGGTGAGAACATCCTCCCGCGTGGCGCTGACAAAGTCCACGTCGACCGGGGCCGCTTCTAATGTGCCCAGCGCTGCTTGATCCGCAATGGTGATCGTCACCTCAAACTGCTCATCCGTGACCACCGTCCCGACCTCGGCAATGACGCCCTCCACCGTGCGCTCATCAGGCAGGGTCACTGTGACCGTATTCCCCACCTGGGCGAGCGCATGATCCACCACATTGAGCGCCACCGTGACCATTCTGGTTGAGTCCGTATAATTGAGGATGTGAGCCCCATCGCCGCCGAGCCGATCCCCCACACTGGCCACGTGTTCGGCAATGCGCACTGGCCCCGTCGTGAAGATCACCTGCGCCGGTTCGACCAGCCCACTTTGCGCGAGACCGAGATCCGCTTGCCAGGCGAGGACAGCCGCGGCAGTCGCCTCAGTGTAGAGGCCATCCACGGCAAAGCCGGTGTACCCAAGTTCGCGTAAATTTTCCTGCAGCTGCCAGACATCTGTGCCCGCTGTGCGATTGCTGATCGTTCGGTACATTGGCACAGCCCCATAGAGCGCCACCACTGGCCGCTCATCGATTTTAAAGAATGGTTCGCCGCGCGACACCATTGATCCCTCTGGGGCGAGCCAAGTAAGGGTTCCGCCGCCACTGGAGTGTACCCCCATCAGCTCGCCGTAACTCAGGATTCCTGACTCAGTCCGGCTCTCGACCAAGGTAGTTCTGGTAATCGGCGCCGTGGCGGGCGGCAGGGTCAAGTTGGCTGCCGATTGGCCAACCGCCGGTTCAGACCTGAGCAACCCTGACCCGACGATCGCTCCGCCGAGGCCCAGCCCTACAGTCCCCAAGATCAAGAAGCTACGCCTGCTCAATCTCACGCCTAGCCTCCGATGCGCGCCCCGCCCTGCAAATTGTCCAAGATGGCTTTACAAGCATCCAATGCGGCGTGGGATTTCGGATTGTTCGGTTCAAGCGTGATCCGATTGCCATTGTTGGGGTCGGGATCGGGATAGTCGGGCACACCATTCTCGCGCATACATTGTGCGAATTCGAGCATCACCTCGACGTCGGCAGGATCTGTCTCGGTGTCGCCCCATCCTTCTGGGGCCAAGTGACGGCAAGCATCCGTTGCCTGCTGGAATACTGTCGACTCGGGATCGATGCGGCCACGGGGGAGCAGGATCCGCCCTTCGGCATCGGGATCGGGGAATTCTGTCACGCCATTCTCCCGTATACACCTTGCCCAGGCTAAGGCTGTATCCTCTCGATCTGGCTCGGCCGAGGCTGCATCGGGCTGGGTACCATTCGCCGCTTCCGACGCTGCTGCATCCTGACCATCACTCGCGGTGGGGATGTCCACACTGATTGGTTGGCTACACGCGACCAGTACGCCCAACAAGAGCGTCATTAACAGCCCAAGTCCCCATTTCCGCAGGGCGAAGTGATTTGAATTTTTTGTCATGCTGCATATTCCTCTCATACTTGTGCATCCGTTGCCGTTCAAGCCCAGTATGACCGGGCGAGATTTCGGCACGATTGCAACGAGATTTCAATTTTGAAATCTGAGAGGAATTAACCGGCGAAGCGATAACCAATGCCGGGGACCGTGAGGATCAAGGCGGGATGGCTAGGGTCGAGTTCAATTTTTTCACGCAGTCGGCGAATTTGTACATTCACCGTTTTCTCATCCTCCACATCGGTATCATACCCCCAAACCGCGGCGAGAATTTGCGAACGGGTCAGTGCTTGCTGCGCGTTCTGGACCAAATAGACCAGCAGACGAAACTCGGTCGGAGACAGGGAAAGGGGCTCGCTCCCACGCAGCACTTGACCGCGCGCCAAGTCAATTGCGAGATCACCCGCGTACAGAAGGGTATTTTCGGTGGACAATTCTCCATACGCACGGCGCAGCAAGGCGCGGATCCGCGCCAGCAACTCGCGCGGGCTGTAGGGCTTGGTCAAATAGTCATCGGCGCCCATTTCCAGCCCCAGCACCTTATCGATCTCCTCATTTTGCACCGTGAGGATGAGGATTGGTTGATGGACACCAGCTTGGCGCAGCTGGCGACAAAAATCAAAGCCCGAGCCATCGGGCAAGCGGACATCGAGAATGATCAGGTGGGGACGGGCGGTGCGGGCATAGTTCACGCCATCGCTACCCGTGTTCTTCCAGGTGACCTCATAGCCTTTGCGCGTCAAGCCATCCCGCAGGCTGCGGGCGATGCCAGAATCATCTTCGACTACGAGAATGTGCTTGGGCTGGTTGGGAGCTTGACTATTCGTCATCATCAATTGATGTCACAGCGTAACAATGCAAATACCCAATACCGGCGTAGCGCGCAGCTAGGCCGGCCAACAGGGCAATAAGCATAGCACAAGCTTTATGGACAGCGGAATCTCACTGAGGAGCCCAAGCTTAGAGTGCGATGTGCGGTAACACCGTTGCAGCAAATAACCAAGCACCTTCGGGACGCGGCGAATCGGCAAAGTGGACGGTCAACCGCTGTGCGCCTTGCCCTACGATGGCCAATAATTGCTCGGTGACTTGTTCTGGAGTGCCCATGATGCCCCCCTCGCCCAGCGGACGGACGTGAGGCTGCGCTTGCAATTTTTTGAGCGCGGTCTCACTCTCGGCAATCAAAATCCCCACGCGAATTACCTGCTGGATCTCGCCATAATCGCGGCCGACAGAGCGACAATGCTCTTGCAAGACCCGCTGCTTGTGCGCATAGGTGGCTGCATCCTGGAAGCCGTAATTCCACCAATCGGCGTGTTGCGCCACCACGCGCAGCAGATATTGCTCACCTGAACCACCGACCATAATGGGCGGCGGCGGGTTGGGGCGTGGTTCGCAATACGCGCCCTCAACCTGGTAATACTTGCCCTGGAAAGTTGCCGGGGCTTCGCGCCACATCGTGCGGATCAGCTCGATCGACTCGGCGAGTTGGGCAATGCGCACCCGCGCCGAGGGATAGGGCCAGCCGTAGGCACGATATTCTTCTTCGTGCCAGCCCGCACCAATGCCCAAGATAAAACGTCCACCCGAAATTGCCTGGGCCGTTGCTGCCATCTTGGCTAGATGCGCCGGATTGCGGAAGCTATTGCAGATCACTTCGTGGCCGACGCGTTTGTCCGCATAGCGCGCCATTGCATAGGTCGCGATTGTCCACCCTTCGGCAACCTTATGTCCTTCATATTGCACATGATCGGGAAACCAGAGCGAATCAAAGGGGAGAGCGGTTTGATCCAGATAGGGGAAAAGTTCTTCCACCAGCCGAGACCAAACATTCAGGCCAACGGGAACAGGCATGGGTTTCTCCTTTGTTGTATGGGGAGCAAATTGTAGAAACCGCAAATTGCACAGTTTTTAGTCACAGTCAGGCTTCTTTCTGAAGTCTGACTGTGTAGCTATTCAGTTTGGCCTCACAACACCGACCTGCGTTACCCGACCAACCAGAGGGCGGGCGTTTCGATCAGCTCGCGTACCGTGTTGAGGAAACGGGCCGCCGGGGCACCATCCACCACGCGATGGTCAAAAGTCAGGCTGAGCGTCACTTGCCAGCGCGGCACCACCTGATCGTCGATCACGGCGGGCTTTTTGGCAATCCGCCCGATCCCTAAGATTGCGGTCTGCGGCAGATTGATGATCGGCGTGAAGGCATCGATATTATACCTGCCCAAGTTGGTGATGGTAAAGACGCCGCCTTGCAGCTCCTCGGTGCGCAATTGGCCTTGCTGCGCCCGCTCGATCAGCGCGCTGGTCTCCTCGCTGATCTGCCGCACGCTTTTGTTGGTCACATCACGCACGGTGGGCACGAGTAGCCCGTCATTCGTCTCGACGGCCAACCCGATGTGGATCGCTTTAGGGATGCGAATCTCGCTGTCGTGCCAAGTCGCGGCCAACAAGGGATGTTGTTGCAGTGCGACACTCGTTAGTTTGATCAACAGATCGTTATAGCTCGGCACGGGTAGATTACGCGGCACAAACGCGGCTTTGAGCGATTCACGCAGTGCGACCAGCTCGCTGGCGTCGGCCTCGCTGGTGAGGGTGACCGGTGCGGTGATTTGCGCGCTCTCGCTCATGCGCTTGGCAATTACGCTGCGCATGCGGCTGACCGGCAAGACCTCGTATTCGGCGTCATCCGCGGTGACAACCGCACTTTGGGCGCTGGCCAACGCTGCTTCGACATCGGCGCGGTCGATGCGCTCGCCACCCTTTTGGCGGGCCAACTCGGCGATATCCAAGCCGGCTTCTTGGGCGAGCCGCTGGGCGATCGGCGTGATGCGCACCTTGGGAACGGCTGCCTGCTGGCTGGCTGCGGCGCGAATATCGCGTTCGATGATGCGACCGGTTGAGCCGCTGCCCGTCAGATCGGACCAATCGACATTCAGTTCCTTCGCCACGCGGCGTGCTCGTGGGCTGATGGCCAGGCGACGATCTCCGTCGGACGAGGATGGCTCGGCAGTTGCCGTCGCAGATTGCGATTGCGGAGTGGCCGTGACCGGCTCCTGCTCGGCGGCGGCCGCTTGGGCGCTGGGAGCAGCTGCGGTCACCTGCGGCGGTTCCTCGCCCGGTCGCAAGATGTAGCCTAGCAGCGCGCCGACCACTACCGTATCGCCTGGCTTCGGCGCATTCGGGGGGATGTACAAAATGCCGCTGTCGAACGATTCGATCTCTTCTGTGGCCTTGTCACCTTCCACGGTAAAGAGATGATCCCCCGACTGCACACTATCCCCACTCTGCTTGAGCCACTCGCCAAACACACCTTCTTCCATGCCCCAGCCCAAGCGCGGCATATAAATTTCGGCTGCCATAGTTTATCCTCACTCCGCCGCTAAAGCGCGAATGGTGGCTTCGATACTCGCTTCGGTGGGCACGACTGCATCTTCCAGCGTCGGGCTGTAAGGTGTGGGCGCATGGGCGCCATTGAGCCGACGGATGGGCGCATCTAGATCGTCGAATGCTTTATCCACCACCTGGGCGGAGATCTCAGCGCCGATACCACACGGCTGGAAGGTTTCGTCGACTACGAGCAGGCGCCCTGTCTTATGCACCGATTCGAAGATCGTATCCATATCCAAGGGTGCGACCGTGCGGGGATCGATCACTTCGACCGAGATACCATCGGCGGCCAACTTCTCGCTCACCTTCACCACCTTGTTGACCATCGACGCGAGTGCGACAACGGTCACTTGGCTACCTTCTCGCACGACTTTGGCCTGCCCGAAGGGGATGGTATAGTGTTCTTCCGGTACCGGACCCTTGTTGAAGATCACGGCGCGATGTTCCAAGAAGAGCACGGGATCGTCTGCTTCCAACGCTGTGGCGAACAACCCCTTGGCATCATAGGGATTGGAGGGCAGTACTACCCGAAAGCCGGGAATATGCGCAAAGATGGGGTAATAGCTGCCCGAGTGATGGGTGGCTGCCGAGTTGCCGATGCCAATACAGCCGCGCATCAAGAGCGGCATCTTGAGCCGCCCGCTGCTCATGTATTGGATCTTGGCAATCTGGTTGATCATCTCGCCCATGGCATCCAAAATAAAGTCGAAGAACATAAAATCGACCACGGGCCGGGTCCCGGTCATGGCCGCGCCACAACACATGCCCACAAAGCCGCGCTCGCTGATCGGCGTATCGCGCAGGCGTTCGGGGCCAAAGCGCTCATACAAACCCAACGTGGTGGTAAAGTTACCACCGCGCGCACCAATCCCTTCACCGACGACAAAAATGGTGGGGTCGGCTTCCATTGCTGCAGCCAACGCGACGCGCGTCGCCTCGATAAAAGTCATCTCACGCATGGGACGCCTCGCTATAAACATGAGTGGTGGCAGTGCTCGGATCCGGCCAGGGGCTTTGGCGGGCAAATTGGTCGGCGTCAGCCACCATTGCTTGGACTTCTGCTTCAATCGCTACTAATTCAACTTCGCCCGCTTCTTCCTCGCGCAACAGATGTTCGCGGTAGAGCGTAATCGGATCGCGCGCCTTCCAAGCGTTCACTTCCTCTTGGCTGCGATACCCGCCATCGCGCATCCCTTCGGAGTGGGCGCGTGTTCGGTAGGTGCGCCCTTCGATCAAGGTCGGACCTTCGCCCGCGCGCGCGCGCTGCACTGCTTCTTCGGCAGCTTTGTAGACGGCCAATACATCATTGCCATCCACAGTCACACTGGGCAGACCATAGGCCGGACCGCGATTGCCCACGTGTGGATTGCCAGCGGAGTAGGAGAAGGGCACTTCGGTGGCATACAGGTTGTTTTCGCAGACAAAAAGGACCGGCAGTTTCCAGATCGTGGCCAGGTTAATACCTTCGTGGAAAGCGCCATTGTTGACCGCACCATCACCAAAGAAGGCCACGGCCACCCGATCGGTCTTGAGTAGTTTGAAGGAGTAGCCCGCGCCGGTCGCCTGCAAGATGCAGGGGCCAACAATGCCGCTGGTACCCATCATGCCAACTTCGGGTGAGAAGATGTGCATGCTACCGCCACGACCGCGCGAAACACCAGTATCGCGGCCCAGCAGCTCGGCGATCAACTCGTGCGACGAAACGCCCTTGGCCAGTGCATGGCCATGGCCGCGGTGGGTGCTGAAGACGGCATCATCATCACGCAGATGGGCGCAGACCCCAACTGCAATCGCCTCTTCACCTACGTACGTGTGACAGGCACCGTGGATCAAGCCGGCAGCGTGCAAGCGAGCCAGTTGCTCCTCGGTCTGGCGAATTTTTAGCATTGCGCGATACAGAGACAATAACCGCTCTGTATCCAAAGAATTTGTCATAGATTACCTTTCCAAATTGGATTTTATGACACAACTACGCTGAAACCAGGTAATCAGGTGGCTCGACTATCCAGTGGATCCTGCAACGTTTGCCAGGGTTTCATCACGATCCACCAGACTGGATTGACCGCGCCAAGCCACCTTGAAAACCCACCCTTCCATACAATCAAGCCAGCTGATTCGTCCCCCAAATGGTACAAATCAACTGGCAACCTAAGCACGAGAATTACCCGCGTGAGGGCTCGGCCATCTCTGCTCGTGCTTTGGCAGACAATTCTGGCAAATGCCCTTCGTGCTCGATCACCTGGCGCAGATGAACCATGCGCTCCGGGGAAGCCGTCGCGCGCATCGTCTCCGAGTGCATCTGATCGAGCCAGAACCGTGAATGGCTAGCAATGTATTTTTTCAGATCTTCGATCTCTTCCGGTGTTTCACAGTGGGCGCAGCAGTTGAGCGTAAACATGCGCCGATGGGTGCTGCCACCAAATGCGGCATGCATGAGGTTATGGTTGAAGGCTACCACATCCCCTGGTTCAGATTCCAGCGGAATGGCAGGCACTTCACTCTGCGCAATGGCCCAGAGTTCCGGCGCGTTACGGGCTTGGCGAGCAGCCCACGTATCGAAGAGATCCACCCGGTGCGAACCAGGGATCACCCGCAGACAGCCGCTATCGCGTTTGACCGGGTCGAGATAGAGCGCCACCTTCAGGAATTTGCCGACGTGATGGAAGCCATCGCTATGCCACTGGGTGTCGCCAGTGTAATAGTTCCCATCGCCACCGACATAGTTAAAATTATCACCCAACAAACTGCTAATCAAGCCGACAATTTTCGGATGATCTAACAGGGTGGACAGTCGTTCACGTTGGTCGATAAACGGTACAACGGTTGAACGCTTGGAACCATCATGGACAACCCCCCGGCCATGAAAGACTGCCTCAAATTCTTCGGTGATCCAGTCGATGTCGTCGATCAACAACTTCGGCAACACGAGATAACCAAAGGTCTCAAAAAAGTTCTTTTGTTCATTCGTGAGTGTAAACATGGGATCTTCTCCTCAAAACATCATTATTGGAACCTCGGCGTGCGCAAATGCTTCTAGTAGCGGAGTCAGCTACGCACGCCGAGGCTGAGTTTTCTACAACGTCTCATTCAATTGTGGAATCAGCTGGCCGAGCGCAGCTTTGCCCTGGCCCAAGTGCAGATTCACCGACCAACGGCTTTCCCCCTGCGGCGGGATCACCATGCCCGCGCCGCGCGTCATTGCCAAATCCAACCGGTCGGGCCAACCGTTGCAGGGCTCCAGAATGGCGGTGTAGACTGCTGAATCCCCCAATTGGCTGTCGCGGATCAAGCAGATGCCCACAAAGGGAACCTCGGCTGGATCAAAAGTAAAGGCCAAGAAATGATCATCGCTTTCGTCAAAGAGGGCTGCCCAGCCTTCTTTCAGGGGCGTGGTGAATAATTTCTCAACGGCATTCTGACCACGCGGCCCCATCACACTCATGTCGATGGTTTCGCCATTCTGTAATTTAGCCACGGGCCAAGGATGCTCACTCAGAAATGCGCCTAACCGTTCATGCAACGAAATCTCGACGCGCACCCGCGCCTCCGGCAACAGGATCCGACTGCTAGGGGTGGCGTTCAAGAATGGGTGCATCGACCAGAGGGCATGGAAGGGGAAGGCGGTCGGGTTCTGGACTGCATAGTGGATCTGCACACGCCCGTCTTCGTCAAAGTGGAACGTACGCTCAAAGCGATAAGCAAAACGTACGCTATGGGTCCACATGCGCAGTTGGTTATCAGCAAAGTCCCATTGCCAGGGCAATGTCCACAACTCACCATGATCGGGTACATGGATGCCCTGCCATGGCGCAACGGGATAGTTCACTGGGAAGATGGTGGGAAAGCACTCATCCCAGCCGCTGAGGTCGTACTGGGGGTAATCAGCAGCATATTCAGCCAGTTGGAAATGGCGACCAGGATAGCGCCAGAGGAATTCACGCTGGCTCTCGCGCCGGCGCAACGAAATCACTTTGGCTCCCAAATCAGGCAACACCGCTAGCTGGAGGTGCTCTGTTTCAACCACCAAACAACGCAGATCATCCACACGGGTTTCTTCTAGAGTAACGGTCATCTTTATTCTCGTCCTCACGAGTAATGATGTTGATGTTCACGTAATGGCCGCGCACTCTGGGGACAATCGCTTTGCTCACAACTCCTAGTATTGGGTATGATGCTGGTGTAGCAAATTCAATCTGTTGCCATTCCCCCGTTTCCAGCAACGCCTAACAAGAAGATCAAACATCCATGGAAAATCTAGAATTAGCCCGTGCACGGGCAGAATTGCACCAACTTGGCGCGGATTGGGCGCTTCTTACCTCGCCCGAAAATGTAACTTATGTCAGCCATTACGAAGTGCCGATCGAATTTGGGCCGCTGGCACACCTGAATTATGGCCCGGTCGGCGCATTGTTCAATGTAAAGGGCACGGGCGCCTGTCTTATTGCCAATCAACACTATGCGGCGGCGGCCAGTCAAAAATCGGACTTTGAACTAAGCCCCTTCGGCATTTTGGAGGTCTTTGCCCCCTTTGCTCGCCAAGAGTCGCGCTCAAATTTCCTGGAAGCCATGCGGCAGGCACTGCGCCAGATTGGGCCGGGTCCCGTGCGGCTAGCCGTAGAAGAGCGTACCTTGCCTCTGGCCGCGCTGCGCATGATCCAAGAGATATTGCCGCAAGCCGAGTTGATCGAGGCCGGCCCAGCACTGGCCCGGGCCCGGCGCATCAAGACACCGCGTGAGATCGCCTTGTTGAAAGCCACTGCCGAAGTGGTCAACATCGCCCACAAGACTTTGATCGAACAGACGCGCCAAGCCGGCAAGAGCGAATTTGAGATTTGGTCGGCACTTACCCAAGCCATGCACGAAGCCGTCGGCGGCAAGTTAATGATTGCAGGCGAAGTCGTTTGTGGACCCCGCAATAAGAGCGTCTCCCCCGGCGGGCCGATTCATTACATCACCCAGCCTGGGGACATTGCCGAGCTGGACATCAGTCCGCGCATCAACGGCTATTGGGCCGACATGGCCAACACCATGGTCATCGGCGCGGAACCCACGGCACTCCAGAAAAAATATGCTCGAGCGGCGCGCGAATCTTTCTACGCCGGGGTGAGCAAAGCACGACCCGGCAACCGCGCCCGTGATATTTTTGAGGCCGCGGCTGCCGCGTACGAACCTTATGGTCTGCAACTCGGTCACTATGCCGGGCATGGCATCGGCACCACCGTCAACGAAATGCCTTGGTTTGTCCCGACCGACGATACCGTGTTAGAAGCCGGCATGGTCATCTGCATCGAAACCGGAGCCTATAGCGAAGAGGCCACCGGCAAATGCGAGAAGATGATGGTGATCCAACCCAGTGGTGACCCGGACATCTTCCCCGACTTTCCGTGGGGCACCGAGCTCGATTAACGGCGAGGCTTAGCCTACCGTAGCCCCAGGCATGCCGGGGTGCGAACCGCCGGCATTTTTCGCTAAGTTACCACCATCCAGCGGGATCAGGGCCCCGGTGATAAACGAAGCAGCATCCGACGCCAAGAAGATCGCCAAGCCCTTGATCTCTTCTGGATTGCCCAAGCGGCCAATCGGCAAGCCCCGCAGATAAGCATCGCGCAGATTGGGATCAAACTCCATGCGCTCTTCCAAGCCTTTGTTAGTGATCTGCGCACAGACAATCGCATTGACCCGCACGCCCTTGCTGGACCATTCTGTGCTCAGCTCGCGTGTCATCTGGCCAACGGCTGCCATCGCCATACTATAGGCAATGTGGCTGCGCCCCAGGGCATTGATCCCAGCGATCGAGACAATGCTCATGATGCTGCCTTTGCCTTGCTTGATCATCCGTTTGGCTGCTTCTTGGGTGGCAATATAGCGGCCCACAACCAGATTTTGCATGGCCACCTGAATCTGGGATTCGCTCAATTCAAGCGGATCGGCCCGCACGCCTTCACCAGCGACATTGCCCAAAATATCAATGCGACCAAAGTGGCGATCCACCTGATCATACATGGCGCGAATCTGGTCGGGCTTCGAGACATCGCAGGCCAATGGCAGGGCACGTCGTCCCAGCTTCTCGATCACCCCGGCGGTCTCTTCCGCGCCGGGCAGGTTGATATCGGCCAAAACCAAATCGGCACCAACTTCAGCCAGGCCAATCGACATGGCGCGTCCCATGCCACTGGCGGCACCGGAAACCAACGCAACGCGACCACTAAGGTCAAATAACGGGTGGGTCATGAACGTGTATCCTTTATTTGATTAGCAGGGAAACGGGGTGTCTGACCGCTCAACACACGTACAACTTCTTCGGCACAACGTGTGCGCAGATCGATCTTTGCTTCTTCAGAATACCAGGCACTGTGAGGCGTGACCAAAATGCGCGGCTCGTGCAACAGCGGATTGTCAGGTGAGGGCGGCTCTACCGTTAACACATCCAAACCCGCACCGGCGATCTGACCGCTGCGTACAGCCTGCAGCAAAGCCTCTTCGTCGATCAACGGCCCGCGTGCAGCGTTGATTAGGTAGGCCGTCGGTTTCATCTGGGCCAAGAACTCAGCATTAACCAAATGGTGAGTCGCCTCGATAAAGGGAGCGTGCAGCGAAATGAAATCTGACCGCCGGGTCAATTCTTCCAGGCTGACAGCTTCGACACCGAGCTTAGTGGCGGTGGCTTGATCCAGATAAGGGTCGTGGACAATGACATTCAAGCCCAAGCCCTTGCCCTTCTCGGCGGTGGATTGACCAATCCGGCCGAAGCCAACGACACCAAGCGTTTTGCCTTTCAAGCGGTAGACTGGGCCAGTGATTTGGCTGTTCCATTGGCCGTTGCGTGTGGATTCGACCAACGTGGGAATCCCACGAGCTTGCGCCAAGAGCAAAGCGATGGCATGGGTCGAGACCTCATCGATCGAATAATCGGGCACATAAGCGACCCAAATACCGTGGTCAGTTGCAGCCGCAATATCGATACTGTCTAGCCCGGTGCCCGCCCGACTGATCACTCGGCAGCGCGGCATGTTGGCGATAATTTCAGCGGTGACTTTTTCCAGCGTCACCATCACCGCATCGGCTTGGGCTACCGCAGCCAATGCGGCTGGCGACGTCAACTCGCCGGTGTGAACGATTTGTGCGTCGATCGCGCGTAAAATCTCGGTTTCGACATCCAGATCGCCAAATCCTGAATAAGCGATGACAACATTGGGTTTCATCGACGAACATCCTTTTGTTTAGGGTGAAAGAGCAGTGTCAGCAGGAGCAGACAAGACTATCTAAGCCATCGTGCGTCCATTCGCTGATCTTCGTATTGTATATTGTATACCACACTTGACGGGTACCCAATTTTTTCACTAGAATTAGTGACCACCTCTTTCCATCAAATCTCAGCAGAAACGAGAAGCGGCCATGTTCTCTCAATACAAAATCGTTCGATTGACAGCTCCCATCTTCTACGCCAGTGAGGCGGAATTAGATCTATTTGCGAAACAGGGTCTCACCGTGACCTTGGTTGATGCTGAAGAACCAGCAGCGATGATCCCGCAGGTGGAAGATGCTGATATTGTTGCCTTGGTCGGCACCCGTTTGCCTGCCAGTGTCATCGAAGCGATGACACGTTGCCGAGCCATTGTGCGTATGGGCGCCGGTACCGATAAGATCGATGTTGCCCGCGCCACCGAATTGGGCATCATCGTCGCCAATACGCCCTACTTTTGCGTCGAAGAGCAAGCCGATCACGCGATGGCTATGTTATTGAGCTTAGCGCGTAAGCTGAACGTGGCCCAGAACGCCATGGCCGAGGGTGATCTCGTCCGGGCAAGACAAGCAGTCAGTCGCAATCAGCGGGTCAGCCACGCCACGTTGGGCTTGGTCGGCTTTGGTCGCAGCGCCATTCACCTGGCCCGCCGAGCCCGCGGCTTTGGCATGCGGGTATTAGCCACCCGGAATAATAAGCGCGCGCCCACCGATGAAGCCGATGCCCTCGGTGTGATCATGACCGATCTGGCGACGGTGCTGCGCGAGTCGGATTATGTATCGCTGCATTTGCCGCTGAATGAGGCCACCTATCATTTGATCGATCGCGTGGCTTTGGCACAGATGAAACCGACCGCTTGTCTGATCAACACTTCGCGTGGGGGATTGGTCGACGAAGCTGCATTGATCGATGCGCTGCGCAATGGCCGCTTGGCCGGTGCGGGCATCGATACCTTTGCCGAAATTGATGTCTTTGCCGATCGTATCCCGCCGCGCTTGCACCCACTCACAGACATGGAGAATGTCATATTAACACCCCATGTTGCTGCTGGTTCGGTGCAAGCTGCGGAAGATGTGCGCACAATGAGCATCCAAAATATTGTTGATGTTTTGAGCGGGCGCTGGCCGTTACCGGAGAATATTGTAAATCCGACGGTGGTACCGCGTTTCCCCTTGCGAGCGCGTTCTGAATAGCCAATTTATCCTGATGCCGCGCGCACGCTGATGCTAGATCAGGCCTTGAGGCCAGTCATAGCAATACCCTGAATAAAATATTTGGATGCAAAGCTGTAAAGCACCATCACCGGGATCACGGTCAACATAGAACCGGCGGACCACATCTCGTAGCGCGTCCACCAGAGGTTACGTAACCCAGCGAGCACGAGGGGCAAGGTCTGCTTCTCTGGGCTGCTGAGTACCACCAACGGCCAGAGATAGCTATCCCAGTTGCCCAAAAATGTAAAGACGGCCAATGCAGCGAGCGGAGCCCCCGAAAGCGGCAAGATAATCTGGGCGAAGATGCGCCACTCAGAAGCGCCATCGATGCGAGAGGCGTCGAGCAACTCGTAGGGGATCGACTCCATAAACTGGCGCATCATAAATATGCCAAAGGTCGACAAAAGCCCGGTGATGATGATCCCACCTAGGCTATTGGCCAGCCCCATACTGGTGATGGTGAGGTATAGGGGCACCAAAACCACGGCAAAGGGCACCATCATCGTAGCGAGCAACAAAAGAAACAGCTTTTCTTTGCCCCAAAAATTATATTTGGCAAAAACGAAGCCCAATGCGGCCGAGGTAATCAGCGTCACTGCCGTCACCGTCGTCGCCGCAATGACGCTATTCATAAAGGCGAGCGGGAAGTTAATCCGACTAGCAA
>CAZMRA010000083.1:0-16908 GCA_964568485.1 uncultured Caldilineaceae bacterium
TGACGGAACACAAACTTTTCGTGTCCGCCGAAAGTTGGTTTACCTATATCATTCAATGTAACCATTTGGAAATACCTACACTCGGCCGTGCAAATCACGAACTAAGGGAAGATAACGGCGACGACTGACCAAGTCTATTATGCCGAAATTCTTAAGAAATGTAAAAAGGTAAAAAAGTAATAAACCAGTCACCACTTTTCACTGCGGCCGATGGCACTCGGCCAATAACTCGGGTTTCAACCTTAGCAGAGCTCATGCTGACGCTGATTACACGTGCAGCTTTTCTTTCAGGTTTAAAAAACCATATACAATAGACAGTAGTTTGTCAATAATAACCCAAAAACTGTAAGTTACTTGTCAGCTTAGGCGACTAGCAGAGTGCGAACTCAACCTATAGCCTCACAACAGAGCAGGGAGCTCAAGGGATACGAGCTCCCTGCCTACTTTCCCTCTAATCCACGTCGCTGTTTTCTCTTGGAAAAAGCGACGTTGGCGAATACTGAATGAAATTTAATTAGCCAACAACTAAATCTGGAGCCCCCAACCATTTCAGCTCCCTACCATCAACACACGATTGCCCAAGCGCTACCGGATGATATCCACCTCGGCGAAACCATGTGAATGGACAAGCCTCGATCTACTTGCTTCATGTCTCCCATCAAGTTAGCACCGTGATCGCACGATCGGTCATTTGCCATTTTTGGCAACAGAACATTTGTTCTGTATAATTGCCACATCCAGGCTCGTGAGTACTTTGAGCGAGTGGCGAGCCGGCGAGAGCAGCCTGGTGAATGCTGACTGCATTGTACCCTGCAGTTTAGCAGCACTGGGTTGCTCTTTTTTATTTACGTTTCACCCATAACACAACCCGACGATAACAACGTTCGTTCGCGATTGCGTGTCAGCTGGCACCACTTAGCTATCAATTCTGGATTGCACAATGGCTATCAACAAGGCGCTGTTGGACGCCCAAGCCGACAAAGTTGAAATCATCTTGGCGCGACACAAGATCGCGGCGCGGGTGACTGGTGGCACCATCACTCCGCGCTTTGTGCAATATGAATTGACGACTGGGCTCGGCACCAAAATCAACAAAATCTCCTCGTTGGCCGAAGAGTTTGCGCTTTCGCTGGGATGCCCGAGTGTGCGAGTGTATCGACAACAGGGGAAGATCCTGGTGGAGGTGCCACGACGCAAACCAGCTGGTGTGGCGTTGTTGCCGCTCTGTGCGACGCTAGGAGATGTGCCCGCGGCCACCGCACTCTTAGGCGTGGATGAAAGCGGTTTGCCGCTCTTGTTGCGTTTAACGTCCCCCGATGTCGTTCATATCCTCCTGGCGGGGGCCACTGGCAGCGGGAAAACCGCCTTGGCCCGCACGCTCTTGGCTTCGCTGGCCTTGCTCAATGATCCTGCCAGCTTACGCTTTTTCTTGATCGACCCCAAGCAGCGCGGCTTTAGCGCATTGGAGCAGTTACCGCATGTTGAAGGCAATCGCACCTACGGCAGCGATGAAGCGGTGGATCTGCTGCGCAAGCTGGTGAGCGAGATGGAGCGCCGCGATCAAGCCCGCATCAGCACGCCCACACTCGTGATCGCGATCGATGAGCTGGCCGATCTGCTGCAGACAGGCGGAAAAACGGCAGAAGCGTTGTTGACACGCTTAGCCCAGCGCGGGCGTGAGGCAGGTTTGCACTTGGTCGTCTGTACGCAAAAACCGACCGCCGCGCTGATCGGTGGGGCGATGAAGGCCAACTTCCCGGTGCGGCTCGTTGGCGCGGTGGCCGGGAGAGATGAAGCGCGCTATGCCACGGGCATCAAAGATAGTGGGGCTGAGAAACTGGCCGGCAAAGGCGATTTTCTCCTGATTGCCCGTGGGGAGTCCATCCGTTTCCAGGCGGCGTGGCTGGCCGCCGAAGAACTTCCACAAGTAATCGAGCAGATCACAACCAAATTTGGTCGCTAGTGAATCTCCAAAGTACCAAACCATATTGAGCAGGTTGCCATCAATACATAACTGGCAACCTGCACCTAACTCTTGCTGGAGGAGGCAAAATCACCATGAAACGATTGATCGGGTTGATGACATTGCTCTTTGGTGGCATGGTCGCCTGGCGCATCTTGGACAATCTGAGCAGTGATGCGATTGGCATGGGCATTGGGGTGATCTTTGGGATGCTTGCAGGGATCCCGATGGTACTCCTGCTCCTGGCGGCGAATCGACGGCAAACCGAACGACGTGAACCGCGTCCCGCAGAGTTTGGCATGAGCTATCCGCAATACACGCCTCAGCCTCCGGTCATTATCATGACCGCACCCTCCGCAAACCAAGCGGGGAATTGGGCTCCTAGCCAACCGGCATTAGAGGCGCCCACCAAGAGCGAGTGGGAGAATGCCGCACCGGCGCGGCGCTATCGGATTGTCGGGGAACAAGAAGGATGGGGTGATGAATAGCCTGTGCTGGGCCCGCAGTTGCTGCACCATTGCTGCTGCCGATCTGGGACTCACTCAGTGAGCTCCAGATCGGCCAGCCTCTTCACTCGACCAGCACAACTTGCAAGACTTCGCCGTTGTTCAGGTCGGTAATATAGAGTTCACCTGCTTCATCTTCGCCAAACGAACTGATGCCGTGCTCGCTGTCCAGCAACTCGACAACGACTTGTTCACCTTGCGCATCGCGCCAAGTCCCCCAGATCACGCCGCTGCAGAAGTCGGCGTAGAGATAGACACCCTGTAAGGCCGGGAACTGGCTGCCCCGGTAGACATATCCACCAGTGATCGAGCAATGCCCTTGATGTTCATATTCGGCAACGGGCATCATCAACCCGCCGAGCTCGCAGTCCTGATTGTTGCGGCAGTGTTGCCCCTCAGTGATGGGCCAGCCAAAGTTTAAGCCGCCGGGATCGCCCCGGAAGATCCAATTGACCTCTTCGTATTGACTTTGCCCCACATCGGCGATCCACAGGTCGCCAGTTTGGCGATCAAAGCTATAGCGCCAGGGATTGCGCAAGCCCACCGCCCACACCTCGGGACGCATGGTTTCGCCATTCCAAGTAGCATTCACCCATGGGTTGTCTGGCGGGATGAGGTATGGCTGTGTGGGGTCACTGGTGACATCCAGCCGTAACATTTTTCCCAGTAGGGTGTCCGGATTTTGGGCATTGCCATGGGTATCGTTGGCTCCGCCACCATCGCCCAAGCCCACCCATAAATAACCATCCGGACCAAAGGCCAACATGCCGCCATTGTGATTGATCGCGGGCTGCTCAAGCGCTAGCACGGTAAATTCGCTGACCGGGTCACCCCGGTTTGGGTTGGCATGATCAAGCTGAAAACGAGCGATGTGTGTGGTGTCGTTATTATCGGTGTAATTGACGAAGAAATAGCCGCTGGTCGCAAAATCAGGTGAGAAGACCAACCCCAAGAGCCCCTGCTCATACCCGCTGCTCTTGACGCGGTCGCGCAGGTCGAGAAAGGAGACTGGCGCCTGTTGCCCGTCGATAAATACTTGGATCGTGCCGACCTTTTCGACCACAAAGATGCGACCACTGCCATCCCCGGCATGGGTCATGAAGAGTGGCCGATCCAAGTCCGAGAGGAAGGGACGCAAGCCTAACTGATGCTGTTGCGGATCAAAATTGACTGCCGACACTGGCGTGACCGTTGGCAACAAGACCAACGCCGCTTGGGTGGCAGTCGGCGTGGACTGGGGCTCAAGCTCCGGCGACAGGGATGTAGCAAGGGGGGTGTTGGTAAAGGTCGGGAGCGGCGTAGAGGCTGTTGGTGTCGGCAACTGTAGGTCAGGCATACCACTGCAAGCCAGCAAAATCCAGGGGCAGACCAGCAACACCAGCCCATAGACCATCCAACGGCGAGAAAGGTAGCATAATTTCATGGTTGCATGGTATGGCTTGTCTTGCCCATCTCCTGTGGGCGTTGCTACATTTGGCTCTTTTGTCGCATAGATTACCCGCAGTTGATGATCTGATTGCCCGCTGGGTCGGCAGCAGCGGAATGAGGCTTGGAAAAGCGCTGCTGCATGGCACTTTAGTCGGGCGAGGTAGCGCCAATCTGATCATAGATAATTGGGAGTGGCTCAACTGGCTCGCGGCTAAATTCATAGGCGGCCAGTAGCCGTGCCTTCACGCGCTCGGCGGCGGCTTCATCGGCAGCGTGAATGTCGCACAGGGGCTGCCCTTGCGTTACCTGATCGCCCACTTTAGCATGCACCATCACCCCGACGCGGTGATCAATAGGATCGTTCTTTTTCTGGCGGCCACCGCCCAATTCAACACTGACCAGTCCCACTTCACGCGCCAAGAGACGGCGCACATACCCGGCTTGCGGGGCCAACAATGGCACCACGACCGGCGCTTGCGGCAGGCGCTCCGGCTGGTCAATCACGGTTGTATCCCCACCTTGGGCCGCTACAAAGGCTTTGAACTTAGCCAACGCCGCGCCACTACGAATGACCTCTGCGCACAGAGCTTGGGCTTCCTCGGTATCCTTGGCCCGGCCGCCGAGTAGTAACATTTCACTCGCCACCGCGGCCACCAAGGTTTGGAAGTCGGGCGGGGCTTGGCCATGGAGTGCGGCAATGGCCTCTTTCACCTCCAGCGCATGCCCCACCGCGGCCCCCAACGGTTGGTCCATCTGGGTGATCAGTGCGACGACTTGGCGCTCGGCCAATTGCCCAATCGCCACCATTAGCCGGGCGAGTGCTTGCGCCTCCGGCAAACTTTCCATAAAGGCGCCGTGACCACACTTGACATCCAGCACGATCGCATCGGCACCAGCGGCCAACTTCTTGCTCATGATGCTGCTAGCGATCAATGGCAGGCTGGGCACGGTACCGCTGACATCGCGCAGTGCGTAGAGTGTCTTATCGGCAGGGGCCAGATCGCTCGTCTGCCCAGCGATCACCAGGCCAATCTCGCTGAGTTGACGGCGAAAGACAGCTTCACCAATATCAGGATTCCAGCCGGCAATGCTTTCGAGTTTGTCGATGGTGCCCCCGGTAAAGCTCAGGCCCCGACCGCTCATCTTGCCGACGGGCAGGCCACAGGCTGCCACAATGGCTCCGACCGCGAGGGTGGTTTTGTCCCCGACACCTCCACTCGAGTGTTTATCGACAATGACCGTACCCGGCGGTAGCGAGTCATGGAGATCCAGCTGACTGCCACTGGCAGCCATGGCTTGAGTGAGTGCGGTGGTTTCGGCGTCGGTCATGCCGCGGAAGAAGATGGCCATTGCCCAGGCAGTCACTTGGTAATCGGGGATGGTCCCTTGTACAAAGCCCTCAACAAAGAAATGGATCTCCTCAGCGGACAAGGTCCCGCCGTCTCGCTTTTTGACAATGATATCGACCGGATTCATGTGTCTCCTCCTGTTGGTTCAGACTCCACTGCTTGCACTTTACTCGATCTTCGCAGCAAGGACAAGCCGCTGAGCGATGCGGCTCCTCGCTCCCGTCCTGTGTCTGGTCTGCGATGTTTTGACGCTGGCTAGGGGGTTTGTTAGAATCAACCTAGGCTGTTTCAGGAAAGGGACAATCATGAGTGAACCAATCACCATCGTTGGCGGTGGTTTGGCCGGCAGCGAAGCCGCTTGGCAACTGGCCAACCGAGGCTTCTCGGTACGATTATACGAAATGCGGCCCGTGCGCCCCACCGAAGCACATGTGACCGACCGCTTGGCCGAGTTGGTCTGCAGCAACTCGATGGGCAGCACCCTGCCCGACCGCGCGTTGGGCATCTTAAAGAATGAACTTTTGGGCATGGGCAGTTTGATCATGCGCATTGCCTTTCGCCATGCGTTACCCGCAGGGAGTGCGTTGGCGGTTAGTCGCGAGGATTTTGCCGAAGAAGTCACGGCAACGATTGGCAACCACTCGAAGATCGAAGTCATCCGCAATGAGGTGGAAGAGATCCCCAGCGGGCCGACGATCTTGGCGACAGGGCCGCTGACCAGCCCGACCCTTACGGCCCAAATTCAAGCGCTCACGGGGCAACAATATCTCTACTTTTACGATGCGATGGCGCCGATTGTGACGGCGGAGAGCATCGACATGAGCATCGCGTTCCGCCAAAGCCGGTATGATCGCGAAAGTGGATTGGGTCAAGATGAGGGCGATTATATCAATTGCCCGCTGAACAAAGAAGAGTATCACGCTTTTATCGAGGCGGTCTTAGCTGCACCCAAAACCCAGCTGCGTGAATTCGAGCGCGAACTAGAGCGTTACTTCGAAGGGTGTATGCCGATCGAAGTCTTGGCAGGTCGTGGTCCCAAGGCGCTGGCCTTTGGGCCTTTGCGCCCAGTAGGCTTGACCGACCCCCGAACGGGGCGGCGTCCCTACGCGGTCGTGCAGTTACGGCAAGACAATGTCGCTGGCACGCTGTACAACATGGTTGGCTTCCAGACCAACATCAAGTGGGGTGCGCAAGAAGAAGTGCTGCGCATGATTCCCGGTCTGCAAAATGCTGAGTTTGTGCGCTTGGGGCAAATGCACCGCAACACCTTTGTCAATAGTCCCACTGTGCTCCGGCCGACCTTGCAGGCCCGGCTGCGTGACGATCTCTTTTTTGCTGGGCAGATTACCGGCACCGAAGGGTATGTGGGCAGCACCATGGGCGGCCTGATCGCAGGGATCAATATGGCGCGGCTGCTGTCTGGGGAGCCACTACTGACCCTGCCCCCAACCACAATGAGTGGCGCACTGTTGCATTACATCACCCATGCCGAGCCCAAACACTTTCAGCCGATGAAAGCAAACATGGGGCTACTCCCGGAGATGACGGATCCGCCGCGTGCCAAGGTAGAAAAGAATGCCAAACTCGCCGAGCGGGCCCGGCGCGATCTGGCAGACTATTTGGCCCAGCTAAAATTCCAGCCGATTGCCGGGGAAGAGCCAGTACCTGCACTGTAACCATAATTCCAGCCATACAAAAAGGAGTGACCCTGTTTTGTGGCCACTCCTTTTTAATTACCAGCAAATGGCTAATCGTTTTAGCGGTGGATTAGCGTGGGGTTACAAAGAGCAGCTCGGCGTTGCTTTCGACCAGCTTCTGTTCCAGCGTTTCAAAATCGCCAAAATACGCTCGCTCGTAGGTTTCACCTTCATATTCACCGGTAAAGAGCCAACGTTTGTTGTAAGTGAGATAGACCAACATACCGGTACGCACATCATGGCAGGTATTGCCTTCGTAGACCGAAGTCCAGCCACCGCCTTCTTCGATCTCAACTTCGTGCGGGCCAGAGCAATAGACAGCTACCGCGTTGCCGTTATCTAAGCGATAGACGCCATTGGCTTCACCGGGTTCACGCCCAAGCCAGTAGCTGTAGAGGAAGTTGTCTTCGTATTCACCGGTACGCTCGCGGCCTGTGAATTGATTGACCTCAAAGACCCACGAGTCGCTATCAAAGCAGGCATCATCCCAAACGACCTCGTGATCGATTGGCAGCAACTGTTGGGCAGCAGCGCGATTAATACGCGCCTGCACGATAGCCCCACACTGGTTGACCTCACAGCGTTCCGAGCCACACTCCCATTCGACCTCCCAATCAGCAGAGAGATCTCCCTGGAAGATGGGACGAGAAACCGAGATACCTTCAGCTTCACCAGCCGGTCTTACGACTGAATCGGCCACCCAACCTGAGGAATCCTCATCATCCGCGGCCACAAATGGCAGGCCATCCGCCCCAATGGTGATACAGCAGATCTGCCACCAACTATTGTCTTCGCTGGTAGCGAGTACTTCGTAGGCCTCACCATTGTTCCCCTTGCCAATGATCGGGAAATTGGTACCGGGGCCACTCCGAATGTTGGCGCGCGCCCCACCCGTATCCACAATGACGGTTAAATCGGGCTCGACCGTTGGGGTAGGAATTGGCAACACGTAGCCATTCAAATCGTCAATGACGCCACCAAAGGCGCTAACTTGAGGCACGGTGCTGTTGGTTGAGGGGGTGTTAAAGGAACAGGCTGATAAGAGGAGAAGCCCGAAGGTAAGCGAGAATAGAGAGACTGAACGAGTAGAGATAAAACGGTTAGAAAACAGTGCGCACAGCGTGTCGACACATCGATCCATCATAGCGTTTCACATCCAACAAAGTGGGTTTGAATTGAGCGGCGTTCGCCTCGGGTTGAGAACGATGCAAAACCGAGCTACCAGAGCAAGACACAAGGCCCGACCGAAGTTTGAAGTGGCGGCGCAACCCTGTGTGGAAACCGAATGTCGCGCGGCATAACACCGTACGACAAGTGAATGGCTCAAGTATAGCATGGGTCAGTTATGACGACAAGCCACACAAACTCATCCCACTTAATTACGAGTGGCGATGGCTGAGATCAGCGGCACTGGATGCGGGGTACGCAGCGGCTCCACCGCCATTGGGGTGGGCGTGGAGTCCGCTGCGGGATCATCTTCCTCGTCGCCGTCATCATCGTCATCATCATCGGTTTCAGTCGGCGTAGCTTCACTGGTCGGCAACTCTTCGACAGTTGGTGTCGGCGTCGACGGATTTGGTGTCTCAGGAGTGGCTGTCTCAGTTTCCTCTGGAGTGACAGTTTCGGTCGGCGGATTTTCCGGCGTGACCGTCTCCGTGGGCTCCTCTGGTGCCGTCTCCACCGGAGTGATGGTCACACTTGGATCCAGCGTTGGCGTTGGCGTTTGCGGCTCCACCGTAGGCGTTTCCGTCACCTCGGTAGGTGTTGTCGAAGCCTGCTCAGTTGGATCCAGCGTTGGCTCCGTCGTTATGGTGACATCCGGCAACTCAGTGGGAGTAGCCGTCTCCAGAATCGGGGTCCAGGTCGCAGTCGGTAGCAGCGTCGCAGTCGGCGAGATGGCTACGGTCGGCAATGGCGTGTCCGTTGGTCGAGGGCGATCTTTGTTGCGATCATCATCGTCATCCGGTTCCTCGATCGGCGCTGGCGTCGGCGCAACGGTAGGTGGTATGGGCTCGGTTATCGGGATCTCTTCGGTTGCGGTTGGCGACTCCTCAACAGGTGATTCCGTGGGCGTGACTGTTGGCAATTGTACCCATTGAGTGGGTTCATCGGCGGTCGGCAGCGGGGTAGCCGTGGGCACAGTTGGTGAAGCTGTTGCGGTCGCAGTTGGCGATGCAGTGGGAGTGGTTAATAAGGGCAAAACAGTCGGTTCTACCGGTGCACTGGCAGCTGCCTCGACGGTCGCCATGACGCGGCCCAGAGTCACCACTGTCGTTGCGGCATGATCCGGCTCGCCTGCGGCAGTTTGCAGATTGAATAACCAGTCCGCCAAAAAATCGGCGCGCTCACTGGCACTTAAGCCATTACTAGCCTCAAGTGCTGTCTGTACTTCTTGATCAATCACCGCCAAGAGCGCAGTAGTATCCTGTCCTTGGCGAGCAAGCTGATCCAATTCTGCTAGGCGGCGTTCGAGCTGGCGAATGCGCCAACGCTCTTCCTGCCCAGCTGCCGTGAATAGATAGCCTTGGAGTTGTTCGCCAGTCAATTTGATGGGATACAACACCATACCCGGCGTACTCGTGTTGATGGTGCGGCCTAGGGTGATCGACGTCAGCACAATCAAGAACGCAGCCATCCAGGAGCTCCAGCGCAAGAGCGGCGGCAAACTGGTCGGCGCCCGTGGAGGAACAAAGGGACGGGTTGGCGAGATATACTTGCTCGTCTGGGTTGTTGGCGCTTGCGATAGAAAAGACTCAGACAGCCGTTGGTGATAGCGAGCTTGCGCCGCCACGGCCGCCCGGCCTCGGGCAAAGCCAGTCGCCGACAAGGTGGGTTTGGGGGTCTTTTGCACTTGTACCATCAAGCGCAAAAGTGGTTCTAAATTGGCCGCATGGTGCGGATAACGCGCCAAACATTCTTCTATAGACGCGCCTGCTTCAATGTCGGCGATACAACGAGCAAGAACTTCATCGAAGGGCATGCACCCTCACCTTATTGTCCAGGATCTTACTTAAAATTTGCGTCGCTAAACAGACCACGCTTATAGAATAGGCTGTACTCTAACGCGTACCTCGCCTATTCCTCTAGCAAATAGCGGCGCAAACTCTCTAACGAACGATGCTGTAGTGCTTTAATCGCCCCTTCACTCTTTTGCATGATCTGGGCGGTCTCGGCAATGCTCAAGCCTTCAATGAACCGAAGTTGAATGACCATCCGTTGTTGTTCATTCAACAACTGTAACTTTTCCATCACCTGCTCAAACTCGACTTGCTGCTCGACCGCTTCACTCATGGGTTGGCTTTGCGGCAGCACTTCGGCATATTTGATCGAAACTTGCTGATGATTTTTCTGCCGGCGCAGCACGTCGATCATCTTGTTGTACGTGAGCCGGTAGAGCCAGGCGGTAAAGATCGCAGCGTTGTCTTTGGGTGCAAGCTGATATTGGCCTAGCTTTTCGATCAACCGCAAAAAGACTTGGGCCATAATATCTTCGGCCGCATGCACATCCCCCAAACGCGCCAGCAGAAAACGATAAACGCGGTCGGCATACAGCACATATAGCCCATCAAACGCCTGTGGATCGCCAGTCTGTTGCGCACGTTGGATCAACGCCACGAGCATTGTTTCGTCAATTCGAGCATCGCGCTGGAAGTCATCCATGCGTAGAATCTCGTACAAGTCTATACGCTGGCACTAATCCAAAAGATACGTAGATATACGACAAAAAGATCACTTTACCTAGCAATTTATTGCCGAAATTGAATAAGAGTGCTTACAGCGCCAAAAACGAACGGGTTGTCTGCCTTGAAACAGTTAGCGAGAGCGCAGGCGATCGCGCAATGCTTGCCAGCGCGTCGGCCTCAACTCCTCGCTAGTTACTGTCTGATCGGGGGGCAAGGCAAAATACACATCCAGAAAATCCCCTTCATAGCGCGCCTCGTCGATCTCCAAACGCGCTAGCCCGGTAGGCAAGGCAATGTTGCGTTTCCAATTGCCAATCCGCACGATCAATTCATCGAGCACACTACGGTGCAGCTGAACCTCATCGCGCTCTACCAGTGGCAACGGCAACCGTAACACGTAATGATCACCTTGTCGGCGAATACTTTGCGGGCTCCCCACGTAATAGCTCGTCGTGGGATCGCCCTCGCCGCCGCGTACAGGCTCAGCACCGAAGAGGGCATCAGCCATTTGCTGCAACATCGCTAGCCCGGTGACTTCTTGTGGGAAGAAGGGTACCTGGAAGATGGGCAGTGGGTGAAAGCTCTCGGTCACGAGTTGCAGATTGCCAACTTGGGCTTGTTGCCATTGAGCGAAGTAACTTTCGCTTTCTTGTGGGGGGAAAACACGGTTGCAAATAACTGCATCGACTGCATAGCCATACAGTGTCAGATAAGTATACGCTCGCTGCGCTTCCTTCACCACCATCTTTTCGGGATTGAGCACCAGCCGCATGCTGCTGATGGTTGGGTCGCTCAGCAATTCGTTTACGCGCCCCATATAGCGCACTAACTCTTCAATGCTGTCAAACACAGTTGAGTCAGGGATGGGCATGTCGCTCAAGCGCCGCACAACTGGGCTAGCGAGCTCCATCGTCTTGCGCTGAAAGGGGAAGATCTTCTCGATGTACCAGCGGGCCATCTCTGGAAAGCTGAGGAGCTGTAACGTTGCTCCAGTGGGCGCACAGTCGATGACAATCACATCATATTGCTTGCTGTCGGCCAACGCGGTGATCTGCATCAAGCTAGCGAGTTCTTCCATGCCCGGGAGGATCGCTGTCTCTTCCGCCACCAGCGCATCCATGCCCTGCCAAGCAAAGAGCGTATAGAGATAGCTCTGCACCTTGCCCCAATAGCGATCCATCTGAACAAGCAGATCAATCTCTTGGCCCCACAAATTCGGTGCGAGTTCAGTCAAGTCACCGCCAATTTTGCGGTCAAAACTGTCACCCAAACTATGGGCCGGATCTGTACTGACGACAACCGTGCGATAACCGAGCTCGGCGCAGCGCAAGGCAGTCGCTGCACTGGTACTCGTTTTGCCCACACCCCCTTTGCCGGTGTAAAGTAAGATACGCATGGAATGGATCCTCAAGGAACGAGACCGCGTCCCCACAAATCAGTCAGCCGATTCGTGAAGTACGGCACAAAACCGCTACGTATGCGCAGTATAGCACAGTTTTTCGAGTAGACAGTAGGAGTAGCTTCGTTTATGGCCGACTTGGCAACAGTGCTCAAAATAGAAGCCAAGCGCTTGGGATTCGATCATTGTCGGATCACGCCGCTCCGGCCAGTCGAACGGGCTGACTTTGTTGAGCAGTGGCTGGCACTCGGCCGCTCTGGCGAGATGAAATATCTCGAACGCCATGGCGAAAAGCGCCGAGACCCGCGCTTGCTAGTCGAGCCAAAGAGCCCGCCGTTTCGTTCGTTGATCGCGCTGGCGGTCGACTATCACCAGTTTGATCTACCACCGGCCGTGCGCGACGACCCCAGCCGCGGGCTCATTGCCTCCTATGCCTGGGGAGATGATTATCATGAAATCATTCGGCCTTTGCTCTACGAATTGGATACGTTTCTGCGCCACCATACAGGTCGCACCACGCGCGGCAAATGTCTGGTCGATACTGGCCCGGTACTTGAACGGGCCTGGGCCGAACAGGCGGGGCTAGGCTTCACCGGGAAGAATTGCTGCACCATTCGCCCGACCGCAGGGAGTTGGCTCTTCTTAGCCACCATTCTGGTGCCGGAAGTGCTCTCTTACGATCCGCCCCCGACGCCTCTCCGCCAAGTGGATGTGCCAGTGTCTGCGCTGTTGGCGGGCTTGCCACCAGCGCAGGATTATGGCACCTGGCAGTTATCGGCGGGTCATACAGCAGATCCCCCCAAGCTTGGAACATGCGGACGCTGTACCCGCTGTCTGCAAGCCTGCCCAACGAACGCCTTTGTCGGCCCCTATCACCTTGATCCAGTACGCTGCATCTCCTACTGGACCATCGAGGCCAAGGGCGTCATCCCACGGGCATTGCGACGCAAGTTTGCGAATCGCATCTTCGGCTGCGATATCTGCCAGGAGGTGTGTCCCTGGAATAGCCGGTTGCCCGAACGTACGCCATTGCAAGCAGCGCTGACCGCCCAGGTCGACCGGGTGGCACCTTTCCTATTGGCAGGGTTCGCTGCCGAAAATCCCTATTGGCTCGATGAGGCGGCTTTTCGTGCGCACTTTGCTCGCTCGCCTATCCTACGGCCAGGCAGGGCGGGCATGTTGCGCAATGTCTGTGTGGCGCTGGGGAACTGGGCGGATCCGCAGGTAGTGGATGGTCTGCGGCTAGCGTTGCAAGATGCCGAAGCCATGGTGCGGGCGCATGCTGCCTGGGCACTCGGTGAAGTTGGCCGGCAGCACGGGCTAGAAATCGTCCGGCCGTTGCTAGAGGCCCGATGGATCGAGGAACCGCTTGAGCTAGTGCAGTCAGAAATTGCTGCAGCCTTACAAGGCAACCCAGAAACTTTGGCCATGTAAGGACGTATTGTCGATTATAAAGTCTATCCCGCCATGGGTAGACGAGCAAAGAAGTAACAACGGATCAGGACTGCGTCAAATCCGCCAGCTTGATTGTCTGTATTCAGCCCTCCCGCTGCTCTCGACAGACTTGGCGGAGCTTAGGCGCTATGCTAGAATCGCAGGTGGGAAGAGCGTCATCATTCGACAAGCAGATTGTCGGGGACGCCTTGCAAGCCGCCAACGCATAGGAGATAGAGGATGATCGACTACGGCAAAGCATTTTCATTTTTTACCGAAGATGAACATTGGTTAGAAAAATTAGGGATTGGCGTTGGGGTCGTCTTGGCGAGTTTTCTCGCAGCCTTATTGGTGGTTTTGATCCCCAGTTTTATTCTGTACGCGATTTTGCCATGGCCAGTGGCAGGCAACTTGGCAGGGTACGCCGTCTCTTTTCTCACCATGTTGATCCCAATGGGATATGGTCTGCGGTTGCTGCGCAATGTGCAGGCGGGCATCGAAAAGCCGCTGCCCGAATGGAATGACTGGGGCAACGATCTGATTCGCGGCTTCAAATTGAGTGTTGTCTCAATCGTCTGGATGCTGCCGCTCTTGATCTTCGCCATTCCTACTTGGATTGGCGGTGCGCTGACTAATAACTATGATGATGCGGCTTCAGTTTTTGGGGGGATGCTGCTCCTCTGCGGATCGTGTCTTTCCTTCCTCTACGGCCTCTTTGTAGCCGTGATGTCCCCGGGGTACACCATCGCCTTTTTGCGTGATGAAGAGATCTCCAGTGGTTTACGCTTTCGTGAAGTCATCGCCTGGACACGAGCCAATCCTGGCCCGGTAGTAACTGTCGCTGCGCTGGGGCTGCTCGTAGTAGTGCTTGCTGGCTTTCTCGGGGCACTAGTGGGGGTAATTTTGATCTGTATCGGGCTGTTGGTGACGCTACCGTTAGCGGTTCTGCTGCCGTTGTTCTTTCACCATCACCTGTACGGCCAGCTTGCCCGCCTCTATCCGCTAGACCCAATCATCCCAGTGGGTGGCGATCCAACTCCGATGGCGAGTGAAGCACAACCCCTGACCCCGCGCCCAGAGGATAAAGATTTCCTACCCCCAGCCATCGCCGATCATGATAATGACGCTGATGCTGACAGCCCTGACTATGGCGACACACCCTCATCGTCTGATGCCTCTGATACCCCGTAGTCAGTTTCTGTAGGTACTCGTACAAAAAAGGACCAGACTTCTAGCTGAAGCCTGGTCTCTTTTTTGTATTTAGCTTCAACAACGTAACGGCTTAGTAGAGCCCTAGCTCTTCCTTCGCCTCATCCGACATGCGCTCGGGCGTCCAGAAAGGCGTCCAAGTCAGATGCACATTGACTTCGTTTAGTTCAGGAAAGGCTTCGTGGGTTTCACGTTGCACATCGGTGATGATCTGCGGACCGGCTGGGCACCCCGGGCTAGTAAGCGACATGGTGATCTCCGCGGTCTTTTCCTCGGTAATCTCTACCCCATAGATCAAGCCCAAATCGACCACATTCATCATCAACTCTGGGTCGCGTACTTTGGCTCGCAACACCTCGTAAACATCTTCACTGGTTGGCAAACTCATCTTTTTCTCCTGACCTAGAACGGCGATTCCATCAAAACGTCGCTACCCTCAATCTTAATTTCGTATGAATTGGTAGCTTCAAAAGCCGGCAAACTCAACGCTGCGCCGGTGCAAATGTCAAATCGGGCACCATGACGTGGGCAGATCACTTCGTGACCATTGACGACCTGGCCTTCTACGAGGGGGCCACCATCATGGGTGCACACATCTTCAATTGCATAAATTTTACCATCAAGGTTGAACAAGGCAACGCGAATACCTTCGACTTCAACCAATTTGCTGCCCCCAACGGGGATCTCACCAAGCTGGGCAACTTTGATAAACTCAGTCATCCAATTTACTCCGACCATGCTTCCAAGCCATACAACCCGGCCTTGAGCACCTTGAGCGAGAGCAACGCACATTTCAGACGTACTGGCCCGATTTCAATGCCCAACAGATCGAGAATATAGCTTTTGTCTAATTGTTTGATTTCTTCAACCGATTTGCCAACAATTTCTTCAAGCAACATGCTCGCGGTGGCTTGGCTGATTGCACAACCACGGCCATCGAAAGCCGCATCAACAATGCGCCCGTCTTCTACACGCAATTGGATGGTCAATTCATCGCCACACAACGGGTTATGGTCATGATATTGGTAATCTGGATTCTCCAATTGACCTTTGTAGCGCGGGTGCTTATAGTGATCGAGAATGGCTTCGCGGTAAAGGGCTTCCATAATTCACCTGGTCTATCAACTGCCGAGATGTTAACGAGCAAAAAGTTCGATGGCTTGGTTCAGCCCCGTTACCAGGCGGTCGATCTCCTCTGGCGTGTTGTAAAGGTAAAAGCTCGCCCGAGCACTGGCAACCACCCCATACCGATCATGCACCGGCTGGGCACAATGATGACCAGCCCGGATCGCAATGCCTGCGCGGTCGAGTACAGCCGACAAGTCATGCGGGTGAACATCGCCAAGGGTAAAAGCAATCAGCCCGGCACGCGCCTCGGGACCCGGTCCCAGGATCCACAGCCCCTCAACGTTGCTGAGTTGCTCATAGGCATACCGAGTTAGAACTCGCTCGTGTGCTTGGATTTGCTCCAAGCCAATGGCGCTCAAATAATCGATTGCTGTCCCTAACCCGATCACTTCAGCAATGGAGGGGGTACCTGCTTCAAACTTGTGGGGTACGCTGCTCCAAGTGCTGCCACTCAGCTTGACCTCGCGAATCATATCACCGCCACCGAGGAAAGGCGGCATCTCTTCAAGTAAGGCCCGCTTCCCGTAGAGGATCCCCGCCCCAGTTGGGCCGCACAATTTATGGCTGCTGAAGACCAAGAAATCGACATCCAACGCTTGGACATCCACCGGCATATGCGGCACACTTTGCGCACCATCGATCAGGACACGTGCACCCACAGCATGAGCCGCTTGCGTCAATTGCGCCACAGGGTTGATTGTCCCTAAGGCATTGCTGACATGCACAAAACTAACCAGTTTTGTCCGTTCGTTCAGTAAGCTACCAAGCTGACTCAAATCCAACTGGCCATCATCGGTGAGCGGAATAAAACGCAAAGTGAAGCCAAGCTGGGCCTGTAATAATTGCCAGGGCACGATGTTGCTGTGATGCTCCATCTCGGTGATCAGGACTTCATCGCCTGGCCCCAAATTGGCACGACCCCAACTTTGCGCCACCAGGTTGATGCCTTCGGTCGTGCCCCGTGTAAAGACAATCTCGCGCTCGCTGGCCGCATTGATCAAGCGAGCGACTTTGGCGCGCGTTCCTTCATAGAGCGCCGTCGCTTCTTCACTGAGTGTATGCACTACACGGTGGACATTGGCGTTGTGCTGGAGTTAGTACTCATCTAGTAC
>CAZMRA010000084.1:0-16730 GCA_964568485.1 uncultured Caldilineaceae bacterium
CCTGGCCGCTCACCTGCCAGTTGATGCTCGCCCTGGCGCCCAAGCTGGAACAAGCCGGCTATCGCGAGGAGTGGCTGCCCTATCTGCAACAGGCATTGCATCTGAGCGAGCAGCAGCAGGATCAAGCGATGAGTGCGGAGTTTTATTTTCTGCTAGGCCATCTGCATCGCTTGCGCGGTGAGTTCGCGCTGGCGCAGCAACACCTGCAGCAGAGTCTGGCGCTCTTTGAAGCGCTAAGGGACGACCATGGCCGAGCGCGGGCGCTGAATCAACTGGCCTATTTGGCCTGGAGTCAACACCGCGATCGTGAAGCCGAAACCCTGGCCAACGCCGCGCTCACCCTGCTCGATCCCGAAGATGTGGAGCGCGCCATGAGTTTGTCAGCCTTGGGCATGGCCACGATCAACCAAGGGCACTGGCAAGAGGCTGAACAGTATCATCGCGCTGCGTTAGACCTGCGCACTCGTCACAATTTGCCGCGGGAACGGGCTTGGAGTCTGCAGAACCTCGGCTATAGCTTGCGCGGTCAGGGAGATCTTGCCGGCGCCTTGGCCTGTTATGAAGAGGCCGCGACCAAACTTGCGGAGCTGGGCGATCGCGCCAACTGGGCGATTGTGCGCATGAATATGGGCATCGTCTATTCGTTGCAGAAAGAACCGCAGCGCGCGCTGGCCACCTACGCCGAGGCCGAGCAAGTCTTCCGCCAGATTGGCGATCAATGGCATGTGGCCAAAGTCTTGGTCAACCAGGGCCTCGATTATATGGGGCTACGCGAGTGGACCAAGGCCGAGTGGGTGTTGCGCCATAGTGCCAATTTGTTTGAACCGATCGGCGAATTGAGCGAACATCTCAACGCGCTCGATGGCGTGGCCATGACCCGACAAGGGCAAGGGTTTTACGAGGAAGCACTCGCCCTCTTTCGCACCGTCAAATGCCGATTGCCAGAAATTGAAGGCACGCACTATTACCGCATGTTGTCGCGGGTCATCGACAAGCAACTGACCGAAGCTAAAGCAGCAGTCGCGCAAGCCAAGCGAGATGATGGCAAGTGAGCTGGCACTCCCTGCGCATCATCTCTTCGAGGGACAATTAACCGCAGCCACCACCGCTATGCGAACAAGCAGCTGCCGTAGCGGTGAACTGACTACCAGTCAAACCATCTAACAACAAGGGTGCGTGAGCGGCGGTCAGGGCGAGCAGCGTCGCCAAGGTCACGGTGATCAGGGCACGACGGGTGCGGCCAAACAAGGTGCTTTGCATGGGTTTCTCTCCTGTAGGCATGGGCACAGGGCGAGGAGGATCCCACCAGGGACATTGCTGCCCTGGCTACATGTGATTCGCCATGAACCGTGGATGTCGGCGACAACCGGGGCCCACTCACTGAATTGCCGAAGCGTTTCAGTTGGTTGTCTGCCTACAGAATAGCGAGTGGGGCGAATAAAGGGCTGAGGCTACGCTGAGCGCCCCCCACTGGTTTGCTGAGGATTTGCTGAAGAAACACCAATGTGGTTGTGCGAGGAAATTTGCCGCGAGCGAACGTAACAGGAGTCAATCTCGACAATCACGCCGATAGGAAGATCACATGGCCGAGCTACCCCCGAAGCGTCTAACATCACCCTGGGCCGAATACCCGGTCACCTACCGCGCCCGCGAAATGCAGATCTTCGCCCGTTGGATTGCCCTAGGCATGAGCGGATCGAGTGTGGGCTTGCACGGTGCAGGCCGGTCGACCTTGCTCAGCTTTCTCGCGCATCGTCCCGAAGTCCTGACCAGATATCTGACGCAGCCGCTCGAACGCCTGCTGATCGTGGCGATTGATCTCAACAATCTGCCCGACCCGGGGCTGGCCACCTTTTTGCGCTCGCTCTTGCGTGCCTTTTACGAAGCGAGCGTCGAGCTGCCCCCTGCGCTGCAAACGCAGATCACCCATAGCTTTTTCGAGAACCGCGCCACCACCGATCCCTTCTTGCCCCAGAGTGCCCTGCGCGAGCTGCTCTTTCAGCTGCAACGCCATGAGTATCGGGTCGTGCTGGTGCTGGATCGGTTCGACGGGTTTGGGCGCATGATCACCCCCGAGCTGGGCGATACCCTCATCGGGTTGCGCGACAGCTTCCGCGACACGCTCTCGTATATCTTTGGTATTCGTCAAAGTTTGCTCGCGTTGGATGCCCTGCAATTGCCCAGCGACTTGATCCGGTTGCTAACCACCAACATCTGCTACGTGCGGCCACTCGCCGAGGATGATGCGCTCCGCCTGATTGCCCGCCGCACCAAATGGGCGGATCAACAGCCCACGCTGGATGAACAGGCAACGATGTTGGCCCTCACCGGTGGGTATCCTTCGCTCTTGCTGGCGGTCTGTCAATGGTGGCTCTTGACGCCCCAGCACCCACCCCTGGCTGAGTGGCTGCCGACGCTCAGCAACGAGCGCTCTATTCAACATTGCTTGCAAGAGATCTGGCGGGGATTGACGCAGGAGGAACAGCAGGCCCTCAGCGAAATCGGGCACGCGCCCAAGCTACGGCCGGAGCGGCAGCACCGCCGCGAGGAGATCTATCAACAATTGGCGCTGCGGGGCTTGTGCAGCAACGAAGCTGGTCAGTGGCGGCTATTTGGGAGTTTGTTTCAGGCCTATGCCCAGCGCATGCACACCAGCAGCCGGGGCGCCATCTGGCAAGAAGCCAGCAGCGGCCAGATCTATCACAACGCCACACCACTCCTAAACCTCACGCCCAAGGAGCACGCAGTGCTGGCCTTTTTCATCCAACACCCCAAAGAGCGCCACACCTACACCGACGTAATCGTCCACGCCTGGAGCGACGAAGAGCGCTACCACGGCGTGACCAATGACAGCCTCTTTCAGGTGATTCGCGGTGTGCGCCAGAAGATCGAGCCCAACCCTGCCGAGCCGGTGTATATCGTCAATTGGCGGGGTAAACCAGAGGGCGGCTATCTCTTCTATCCAGAGGGATTGCCGAGCTTGTAGATCATGCTAAAATCTGAACGATTGGCTTTGTGGTGCAGCAAATTGTAGGCTTCAACTATCATCAATGAACAGTTATTGGCGTGCATAACGCAACACTTGGCGATGAGTTTTCACATTTTCTAGAAACGAAACTCGCAGCTCGGCTTCCTGAATTTGTTCCAAATATTGCTGCAAGATGTTGTAGGCCGTTTGGATTACTTCGGCGGCGCGTGGGTCTTGGGTTGCGCTCAGAATTTCGTAGCAGGTGAGATAGACCAAAAATGGTTCGTCAAGCCCAGCCAAGGGATAATCGGCTAGGGTCAAGAGCAATACTTCGCACTGGGCCATTGCTTCGTTCAACTCGTCTGCAGCCAGAGCCAGACGGGCCAAACCAGCCTGCGCCTCGGCAGCTTGAGGCCTTGCCCCAATTGCCTGATAAAGCACCAATGCTTGTATGTAGTTCTGTTTCGCTGCATCAACTTGTTGGTGATTTGCATGAGCGTGCCCAAGCCAAGTCAAAATCTCGGCCTGATACATGCGGCTACCTATCTGTTGCGCTTGCTTTAAAGCTTGCTCTGCATAAGCGAGTGCCTGCAATCCCTCTCCCATCGTGTAATACAAGCGAAAACTTGCTAGCAAACCCACTCGCTCGCCATCGAAGGATTGAAAACTCTGCCGAAAGCGCAAGAGTTGTGCGTGCAACTGCTCAGCCTGATTCAGATCGCCGAGATAACAATGGATGCCCACTAAGTTTGCCAATACATACGTCTCGCGTAATGGTTCTGCGCTCTTACGCAAAACTGGCAATGCCTGTTGCCAATAGGCCAATGCTAGCGAATATTCGCCTTGACCACGCAGCACAATCGCCAATTCATAAAGGGCAACGCCCTCGCCCCAGGGGTACCCAACCTGCCGAGTGATTGGTAAAATCGTTTCGTAGGCTTGCCGAGCAGCGATATCTTCGCGCAGCAACCAGTAAGTAAACGCCAGGTTAAGTTGGGCGTGGATCTCGCCACGTACTTTGCCCAAACGTTGACTTCGCTCCAAGCTTTCTTGAAAGTGTTGCTTGGCTTGTTGATGATCACCTATGCTACGCGCCACCGCGCCCACAAAAAGCGGGGCAAGCACGGCAACGTCGTGAAACAGTTCATTATGGGTATAAAGCTTGTTGCCCTGCTGCGCACTCTCTTGGGCAACTAGACATAGCTGCTTGGCTGCAGCAAACTCCCCGCTATAATAGAGTGCATGTCCCCAGGCTAAATAGGCAAGCGCTCGGCCTTCGGCTTGAGTTTCGCTGTGTGGCAGATGCTCAAGTTCGGCGATCACCTGTTTGGCCAATGAGATCGCAGATTCTGTTTTGCCATGCACCGTGAGTAGATGTGCAGCGCACGCACGAAGCAGATTGACAAGCTCCGGTTGTGCTTCGAGCCAGTGGGCCTTGCTTGCTTGTTGAAAGGCTTGCGCCCCTTCCGAACAAAGCCCCGTTTGTAGATAGAATTGCCAAAAGCTATAAGCGCTCTGTTGGAGTGACTCGGCTACACCATGTTGTGTTGCCCACACCCAGGCTTGCCGCACGTTGTCAAGTTCGCTCTGGATTTCGACCATCGCCTGCTTAGGTTCATTACGGGCCAAGCGTTGCGCGCGTTGGGCCACAAAATTCAAATAATAGCTGCTGTGCTGGGCTGCGACCTGCCCATACTCGGCAGGAAGGCGCGATAATTGTTCATAGGCAAATTGACGCAACAATTCGTGCAATCCGTAACGGATTTGCAGCAAGCCATCCGCTCCGGCCAGATTCTGAGTACGCTGCAACAGTGATTTATTGACCAAAGTCGTGAACATTGGCAGCGCCGCGCCGCTAATGGCTGCTGCCGCTTCATAAGAAAAATCTCCCCGAAAGATTGCCAACTGAGCTAACACTCGCTGTTCAGCTTCATCCAGTAGCCGCCAAGACCAATCAAAAATTGAGCGCATACTGCGTTGACGGGCGGGAATATCGTGCCATTCAAGCGTCAAAAAGTCGCTGCTTTGGGAGATCTCGCGAGCGATTGCATCAAGCGAGAGTTGCTCTGTCCAGGCGGCGGCCATCTCTAAACCCAAGGGCATCCCCTGCACCAACTGACAGATGCGCAATAGGGCCGGTAGTGTTGCATTGCTAAGGGCAAAATCTGGCCGCAGTCGGCGTGCACTCTGCAGAAACAACTGCACAGCTTCCAACTCCATCACAGCGGCGAGCGAAGCTTGTGGAGCAAATGACAAGGGCTGCACCGCGTACAATTGTTCCCCTTGCAGATTGAGCCGCTCGCGCGAAGTCACAAGTATTTGCAGGCCAGCAACCGATTGTAAGAGCGCGCTGATCAGGGCAAGTGCTGTGGAGGGGCGGTGACTTTGTGCTGAGCCAGTGCTGGGCAAAAGGTGCTCAAAATTATCGAACACAAGCAACATAGTTTTGTCGCTGAGGGCTTGCAAGAGTTTACGTTGTGGTTCGACACCTGTCAGTTGAATGCCCAATGCCGCGGCAATCGTTGCCAATAATGCGGCGTCGCTGGTAAGTGAAGCAAGCGAAAGAAAACAAACACCATCGGCAAAACGGTGCGAGGTGAGGCTTTCGGCTTCACTTGGCTCAGAGACAAATCTTTGCGCGACCGCCAAAGCAAGCCGCGTTTTGCCAATGCCACCGGGACCGACCAGTGTGATCAACCGGCTGGATGATTGCTGCACCAAGGCTACCAATTCGGTCACTTCGCGCTGGCGGCCTAGGAATGTCGTCAAGGGAATAGGCAAATGTTCGGATTGCTGAGTCTCGATAACGACCGTGGTTGTACGGTCGGGGTTGGCAAAGCCGCCGCTCTTGATCTGCTCGTACAGCAGTTGCGTTTCTGGCGAAGGGACAACACCCAATTCTTCGACCAAAATGCGAGAACAGTAAGCATAATGAGCGAGTGCTGCCGTATTTTGGCCACGCAGCGCTAGCGCGCGCATCACCTGGCGGTGGGCGCCTTCATGCCACGGTTCCAGGGCCAGTTGACGCCTAGCAACTTGCTCCATCTGGTAATAATCTTCAGCAGACGCAGCAGCGCTGGTTAAAATCTCAAGTCCATCTACGATCTGCCGATGAAGTTGCTCGCGCACAAACATAGCCCATTCCTCAAAGAGTGGGCTATGTTTGACAAACAAACCAGCGAGAAATTCGCCTCGATACAAGGCTGCGGCCTGCTGCAAACGGCTAATACAAGCTGGGCAGGTGCTGAATTCTGGATGGGAATGGCTCGCGCAGGCATCCCACAGGCTCCGAAAATGATGCAGATCCACCCAACTTTGTTCGGACAAAAAACGCACATGCTTGGGCGTGATCTCCAATACCTCACTAAGTCGGGGATGGGCGCGCATTGCATGCTTCAGATAGAGCAATGTTTGGCGCAGATTCTGTCGCGCCGCCGCTTCTGGTTGCTCTGGCCACAGCAAGGCAGCAAGCAAGGTACGCTCTTGTGAACGCGTTTCGCTCACAAGATAAGCTAGCAACGCACGCGTATGGTCCGTGGCAAATTTCAGGGCAACACCATCCATCGTCACCTGAAAATGACCCAATAGTTCGATTGTTATATGCATATAGGGCGACCGTTGATTGGTCTAATAGGTGCGGTTATCGATCTGAAGAAACCCCTAGAATTTCCAATTATTCCTGCATTATAACTGCAAAATAACCTTCAGCGCGAATTTTCTGACGATTTTCTGACGGCATCCTGCTAGGCTACGCTCACTCAACAACCAAGTGGTGACGTCCCATGATTCCAGAGCTTACATATCAATCATATTTGGTGCGATTCTGGCGAGATAGCCCCCAAACGGCATGGCGGGCGACCGCACAATCTACTGCCGATGGCACCAAATATCACTTTACAGATGTTGCCGAGCTGGTGAACTTTCTGATCATTCGCTTGGCAAACGAATCCCCTGCAACTGAAAGCTTGCTCAATGAAACACAAGCATCAGCACAAACATCGCTTTGCTCTGTCAATGATTCTCGTGCCAGCTAGGAGATTTCTTATGACGTTTCTGTATCGCTTTCGCTATAGATGGCTTGCATTGGCTTGTGTAATTGCTATTTGTGGCATAAGCACACCGCTGCTGATAAATCCGCTTATTGCGCACTCTGCAGCGGACCCCGTGACCGCAGCCTGGGAAAAGGCGCGCGCCGCTGGTTCATATCATTTCACCAGTGATGTCACCCAAGTCACCCTGCCGGTGGCGACGCTGGGGAACGTGGGGCGCACCAGTCGTACTGAAAAGCTCTATCTCGAAGGCCAAAACGATCTTGCTGGTGAATCGATGGAGATGACGCTCTGGGGTGAAGGCGGCAGCGTGCTTCAGGCCGAGAGCGGGCTCTCCATCCGCACGGAAGATGGCAAAACCTTCGCCCGTCGCGGCACGACAGAGTGGGAGGAGATCGATGATTTCACCGATGCGCTGGCGCCGCAGGGTGATTTTCTGAGTTATCTGGCAGCGATCAAGGATGTAGAGGCGCAATCGGCCGAGCAGCGCAGCGGGATCGAGTTTACTCGCTACTCCTTTACCATCGACAGTGAGCGCTTTGCCGCCTACATGCACAAGCAAATGGAAGCCGCCTTGCGCGCCCGCGGCGAACTGCCACCCACGCTCAACCTGGAAATCTCCCCCTACTATCAACAAATGGTTGGTGCCGGCGAATTGTGGATCGGCGCCGACGGCCTGCCCCTGCGCCAGATCTTGACGCTGCAGTTCCCCGAACAGAAAGAGGAACAGGTTCACGCCCAGATTGTCGTGGATTTTTCAAAGTTTGGCCGTGGGCAGCAGGTAGGAAGCAGTGAGCAGTCACCAAGTATCAGTCAGTGGCTCGGCACTGCTGGCTACTCACTGCTGGCTGATTCCTTTGCTCCCCTTGCCATCGTGCTGCCGCTGCTGGCCGGCGGGGCGCTGCTGCTCTATCGCCGCAAGCACCTGGTCAATGTGACGGTGGTCGGCCTGGTGTTCGTTGCCCAAGTGGTCGGCCCGGTGTTGACGACGATGACCAACGTGCGCTTTATCGATGCCCAAACCGCCAAAGCAGCGCAGCAAGAGGAACGCCAAGCCGCCGCCGATGCCGAACGCACTCTGCGCGAAGCTTTAGGAACGGTAGAGTTTAACCCGCATCTCAATCCGCTGGAAAGGGTGGATCAGAGCATAGAGAGCGGAGATCGACCAGTCGAAGCTGATCTCCAATCGCCAGTCTCCAGTCCTCAAACTTTCAATCTTCAATCCCCCACTCTCCAAGTCGACACCGACACCGATCGCGACCAGCTACCGGACTTTGTCGAAGTTCGCATTGGCACGAGCGCGGTCATTTCCGACACCGATAATGACGGTCTGCTTGACGCAATCGAAGTGAATGGCTTCTCCTTCGGCGGGCAAATGTGGTACACCAATCCCGAAGTGGCCGACAGCAATGGCGATGGGATCAGTGACCGTCCGGAATGGGGAATCAACGCCGATGGCTCACCTCGGGCTACACCGCTCGACACCGACGGCGACGGCATTCCGGATCTTTTTGATCACGATAATGACGGCGATGGCGTGCCTGATAACAAAGACTTAGCGCCCTTCGCCAAGGGTGCTATCGCCTATACCGACGCCGCACCTTTACAACTGGTGATCAACAATCTGACCGCAAACAAACCAACCTTTGTCGAATTTCAGATCCGCCCGCAGAATGCGCAACAACTTTGGTATGCCTTCAACGTGCTGGATTGGCCGCAAGACAGCGCCGGACAAATGCGCGATGTAGATGGCAAAACCTATGCCGACATTGCCACAGGACGCACTGTTGATGCAGCCGAAAGCAATGGTGATCTGAAACTCATCCCCATGCTGGAAATACGCATGCCGACGGCCAACGCCCAATTACCGCCGCAATCTGACCTGACGCCCTTCAACATCAGCGTCAACAATTACACCGCCGATGAGCAAACCAAAGTGGCCTACGTGCCACTCAATGTCATCACCGACGAAAAGACCGGGCAGCGCGTCGCCTTTAACGGCCAAATGCGCTATTTGCCAAATGGTACTTGGCCGAGCGCCCATCAAGTGCGGCTAGCTTGGGTGGTGCAGGCCCTGGTTGATCTACCTTGCGACAAAGCGGTCGATCTTTCGACAGATTGTCAGACTGACGGCTATCGCAACAACCAACTGCAGATGCTCCACACCTACTATAGCGACTGGTCACTTACCGGTCTGAATGTGCGTGAAGAACATGGAACGGATATGGCGATCCTCTACGAAGATCCCGCCGTGGACAATAACAAAAAGGACGACGTAGCGATCTGGGCGCTGGCCTATGCCTTGGAGGGGCAATTTATTGGCGCACGTGATGATAATGGCGACAATGTGCGCGATCTGAAAGTGGCCGACTTCCCCGCTCGCTTTGACCGTGACAATACCCCCAGCGCGACCCAACGCATGGATGTGCCCGATATATTACAGGTCGAGGCGCGTTCCTATCCCACGCTCGATCAAGCCGTGGCCTCGATTACCATGACCGAAACCGGGCGTATTCTCGACAATGTCTTCAAAAGTGAGGTGGAAAGCGATCGCGCCATCAAGCCGCTGCTTTTCTTCGCACAAGAGAACCGCGCCCGCGTCTTAAACATCGATCTAGCTCCGCAAGGTGGCAATTATGTGACGCAAAGTGGTGCTAATCTAACGCTGGACATGAATCCTACCCCGCAAACGGCGCAAACGGTCGATGTGATCGTCGGCATGAAGTGGATGAGCTACTGTGCCCCCGCAAGTGGAGCGGTTACGCTGACTCCCTGTGCTGACGATATTTACTGGGAAACGCTTGAACAGCGCTATGCCGCGCTCGCACCCTTGCCTGATAACGAAGACCCAGCATGGATGGTCGCACGCCTGCAATATGCTCAGTTCTATTACACCGGTCTACGTACCGGCTTTTACACCCCTGTGCAGGTGGGCAATGCCATTATTTCCTCCCAATATTCACTCGAAACAGCAGGCGACACTGCCACCAGTGTGCGGGCGGCTTTGGAGGAGGTGGCCGCCGTACCGTTGCTGGCCGCACAGACCTTTCATCGCCTTTTTCCGGCTTACTCCCCCGGTGCATCTAACGCATATAACCGGAAAGCAACGCTGGGGTATGCGGCCGAGATACGCCGACAGATCACCACAGTTCAAACGAAAATCGCAGGGGGGACAACAACCGAGCTTGGCGTAGCCCGTAACCTAACAGCGAAAGAGATCGCAGGACTGAATTCAAGCATCAGGGGTGGTAAATATTTGCTGCGCATTCATAGGGTCGCGTCGGTTGGCGCGGCAGGAATGGTGCTAATGGTGGCAGTGCAGATTGCTAGCTTGGTACCGGATCTACCATCAACAGCGCGTGGTGCGCTCGCTGGGATTGCGCAGGCGCTCAATTTGACCTTCAATGTTGCCGTGCCGGCTGCCATTTTGGGCAAAAGTGTGATTGGTGGGTTAGCTGCGGGCAAATCAATTTCAACAATCTTATCCGGTATTACCAATACAACTCGCGGTGTTGTCATGATCGGCGCAGCCGTTGGTGCAGTGATCGGCACCGCGCTGGTGTGGGGCTTCTTTATTTATGGGGCGGCGACTAGCGGCCTGGCCGCTGGCAGCGCTGAACTCAATCGTTCCTTCTTTGAAGCCGTTGCGGCAACCGTAGTGGTCGTGCTGCTGACAATTCTTGCCGCCAACCCGGTGGGGGCGATCATCGCTGCGATCTTGGGGGTGGTCGACGCACTGCTCACGCTGATTTGCGAACTCGGCGTAAACGAGTTGCGCACCGTGCCGGGGCTGGGCGGAGCCTGTTTCACCCTCACGACTGCGGCCACCAAGTATTTGCTCTACCTAATCTATAACTATGACTTGATGGTCGACATCGGGCGCAGCGATCTGATGGTGACGGGCGCGCCAGACGTAACGCTGGCCGATCCCAGCAAGGGCTACGTGGCCGGCAACGTCATCCATGTCACCATGCCCATCACAACCACGCTCGTCCACAAGAACCCTGACCCGGCCAACGGCGTGCTGATCAATGGCTATCTCTGGTTGTTTAGCCCCGCCAACATCCGCCGCAACACCTTCCGCTATAGCCTCTCGCCCGGCGGACCACAGACACCACCGGCAGCACTGGATCAGATGCCCAACGAATGGCAAAATATTGTCGAAGACCACAAGTACGTGCTAACGCCCATGTACCGCGGTCAGGCCTACACCAATCAGGCGTTGCCCGCCTACACCCCAACGGCGGGGCTGAATCAGACGGTGAATTTCAACATCAACCAGGGATTTGCCGCCACCGCCTACGAATGCTGGATGATGTGGATTCCGGGCACGCCGATCTTCTTCCCCGTCTGCTACGAGCGTGAATTTAAGGGTTCCAATCATGTGCCGGTCAATAGCCTAGTCTATGATATTTTCCCGGCCACCGTTGATGGGTTTATGACCATGACCGACGCCGGTAATGGCAGCAAACGATTGGCCTGGGACGCCGCTTTCCCGCAGTTGGCCGATGCCGATGGCGATGGCTTGCGCTCCAGCGCGTTCGATGGCATTGACCCCAATGACGGCATGGTTGATAGCGACGGCGATGGTCTCACCGACAAGTTTGAGATGGAACGTCGGAGCGCCGGGGTCGACATCTCCGCCGTCCTGCGCGATACAGATGGCGATGGCCTCACCGACCTGGAGGAGATCCGTCTTGGCACCGATCCTGGTGTAGCCGATAGCGATAACGATGGCTTGCTCGACGGCGAAGAGGTGCGCCATCTGGTCTATGATGCGAATGGCAACCCTACCACCACCTGGGCGGGCGGATGGCAAGTCACAATCAACAGTAGCTCGCCCTTCCCGGTCTGGGTTTCATCCGACCCCAACAATGCCGACAGCGATAACGATGGCATCAGCGATCAGGCAGAAAAGGCACTGGCGGCCAATCCAACCCCTGCCAATCGCATTGACAACACCGGTGTACCTTATCATCCGAATGTGGTCAACATACCACCGCTGACGATCTTAACGGATGTTAATGACTTTGACCGTTTTGTCAAACCGGGACAAAGTTTCCTCTATACGACCACAGTCATCGCCAATGTAGCTGTCGTCCCTGGTGTCCTCAACCTGACTGTGCCCAGTGTGGCGGGGAGCGCCCCCACCGCGCAGACGCTGAGCTTTAACCCGAGCGCAGCTGTGCCCCAGACGGCGGCAGTGGCCAACGGATTTACGATCAACAGCGGCGCGCCGACCGGCAGCATTGTCTTTACCAGCACGGTGAACACCCGCCTGGCTGCCAGTAGTGCGGCAGGCTGGACGTTTGACACAGTGTCGCCCCAGACCATCGCTAACAGCTTTACGACACCGACCCTGGCGCGTGGCACCACCGTGGCCGCCAGTCTCGCCGACCGGCAGGATAGCTTCCGGCTAGCGGCCAAGCTTTCCACCGCGGCTGCCCTTACCGGCACCGGCGATATCTTTAGCATCCGCCCACCGTCCGTGGCGGCTAGCCTGCTCGACGAGGACGACAATCGCATCATACGGCGTGGCGCCACTGATCCCGACATGGCCTGCAACAACGCGGGCGACTGTATGGTCGTTTGGGACGAGGTCGAACTGCTGGGCAACGGTGAGGTGACCGAAGTCCCCTATCGCAACGGGACTTCCTTCAGCAACGGGTTTGTAGGCGACATGTCAAGCCCGAACGATATCTTGATCCCGATCAACTTCAATGGCGACGGCAAGGACGACATTCTCTACTATCGACGCGGCTCTGCATATGCGGGCATTTATCGCTCCAGCTCCAATGGCAATGGTACGCTGAACTATCTCGCTCTGAATGACACCGGCAATGTGCAGAATGGCTTCTTGGCTGATATTCCGACTGATGCTCGCGATGTCCTGGTACCGCTCGACATCAACGGTGATGGGTATGACGATATTCTCTTTTACCGCCCTGGTGGTAGAACGGCCGGTATCTTTCGCAACAACGGAAACGAAACGTTCACCTATCTAACCTATCGCAATGGCGACACATCGGCCAACGGCTTCGTCGGTGACCTCTCGAACGCCGCCGATAGCCTCCAGCCGATGGATGTCAACGGCGACGGCAAGGACGATCTGCTCTACTCTCGGCCCGGCGGCGGAGATGCAGGGGTCTATATCGCCAGCAGCAGTGGCAGTGGTGAACTGGCCTATAAGCCCTATCGCGCTAGCGGCACCCTGTACAACGGCTTTGTGTCCGACATGCTCAACGAATCTGACCGCCTGATGCCGCTGGACATCAATGGCGACGGCAAAGATGACATTTTCTATGCGCGCCCCGGTGGCTACTTTGCCGGCGTTTATCTGGCCAACAGCAATGGCGATGGTACGCTGACGTATGTGACCTATGCCATTGGAGGTGGTACAGACAACGGCTGGACATTCAACATGGAGAGCCCTTACGACATCTCCATTCCGCTCGACATCAACGGCGATGGCAAGGATGACATCTTCACTGCCCGGGTGGGAGGCGGCTTTGCCGGTGTTCATCTGTCGGATGGCGATGGTACTGTCACCTATAAGCCCTATCGTGATGGCATCACCAATGCCTTGACAAATGGCTGGGTTTCCGATATGTCCAGCCTTGAAGACCGCTTCGTGCCTATGGATCAGAACGGCGATGGCAAGGACGATCTGCTCTTTTATCGACGAATTTCTTCCGGTGGTGAAGCGGGTATCTATCTTGCCAACCCGCAGGGCGATGGCAGCGTCACGTTTGTCAGCTACCGCAGCCTGAGCGGAGGCAACACCAACGGCTTCACTGGCGACGTGGCCAGCACCGCCGACGATGCCGCACCGATCGACCTCAACGGCGATGGTCGCCAGGATTTCCTCTGGCTACGCCCGGGTAGTGGTGTGGCGGCGGCATTCCTCGCGGTGCCCAACACGCCGTCCTATCGCATCGGCGGTGTGCTCGTCGGGGCCAACGATGCAATCAAACAGCGGCTCACCTTCCCGCGCCGCAACCCGGCTCCATTGCCACATGCCGCGCTGGATCGCCATCCGCAGGTTGCCAGCAACGGCGACGGCTTCCTGGTGACATATGAAACTGTTGCCCCCAGCCTGAACAACACGCACTATGTCGTGGTCGAAGGGTTTGACAAGAATGGCGCGGTGGTGGACAACCACGTGCACTCTGTCGGTGCTGCGCCACGCGGCGTGGATCGCTCGCTCGACAACGATCTGGCCTGGATGGGTGACCGTTACCGCTTGGCTATGAAAGGCCGCAGCCTCAACACTCTCTTCATTGGCGACTTCAATCCCGATGCGACCATGTTCCCGGCTGGCTTCGTCTCCTTGGCAAGCGATGGCCTGATCGCCACCGGTACCAGCACGATCGACACGACACCGAGTTTGGCCTGGGACCCGACCACCGGACGTTGGGCAATGATTTTTATCCGCGGCGCAGAGAATAATCCCACCAGCGTGCAGATCAACCGCTACCCCAGCGTCACCAGCACCACGGCGGACGCCAACACTACCTTTAGCAGTGCTTACGAGCGAGTGACGCTGGTCTGGCACCCGCAGAGCCGTGGCTGGCTCTTCCAGGGGCAACTGACCGATAATCGGCAAGTCTTTAGCGCACTAGACGCCAATCTGCAAGGCTTGACCGGTGACCTCGCCACCTCGACACAGATCGGCTGGGCAGCGGCAGACATGCCCAGCAGTGCGCTGGCCTGCCCGGTAGTGACCTCGCTGCCGGTGCTCGACCTGCGCTTTGAGGAGTTGCCGGGGGTGACGACCTTTGTCGATAGCTCCGGCTTTGACAACAACGCCATCTGCGGCAGCCCAACGCAATGTCCAACGGCTGCTGTGCCTGGTGCGCCGGGCGCGCCGCTCTCGGATTATGGACTGGGCTTCAACGGGAACCAATTCCTGCGCGTGGCCGACAGCGCCACCTTTGACTACGATGCGAGCGAAAGCTTTACCTGGATGGCCTGGATCAAGACCACTGCCAGCAGCCCGATCCTGCGCAAGGGTCTTAGCGGCTCAGCCGATCTGATGCTTTCGATTAACAGCACTGGTCGATTACAGATGGGCTTTGGCAACGTGACAAGCAATACCCTCAGCAGCGGGCCAGACTTGCGCGACAATGGGTGGCATCATGTTGCCGTCACCCTGAATCGCACCACCAACACAGCCACGCTCTATGTGGATGGTGTCTCACTCGGCAGTGGCACCTTTACGGGCAACTTTACCACGGCAGATGATCTCTTTATCGGCAGCAGTAACACGGCAGGCTACAACGGACAACTCGACCACTTGCAATTCTTCAACACTGCACTGGCTCCGGCGACGGTCGCGGCGATCTACAACCGCAGCGATCAGAGCTACTGTGTGGCGACCAACGCCAGCAGCAACGGCGCCAACATCCAGTGGGCGCAGCTGCTGGTGACCCAGGCCGATACGCGCGGGGGGGCGCTCAGCGCTAGCGGCGGACTCAAGCTGACGGTGGACAGCGACAAGCCTACGGCTGCCATTACCACAGTGCCCAATGGCGGCACCGTGGGACCAGGCCAGGTCATCGCCGGCACGGCCAGCGACCCGACCTCGGGCGTGGTTTATGTTGAGGTTAGCACCAATAACGGGGCAACCTGGCAACTGGCCGAGGGCACAAATGTCTGGAGCTTCTCGTTAGCCGGGCTGACGGGCGCCATCAGCCTGCAGGTGCGAGCGGTGGACCTGGTGGGCAACTTGGGCAATGCCAGTGCGCCACTCAACCTAACCATGGATGCGACCCCGCCGACGGTGACGGTCACCCCCGTCGCCGGCACCGTCAAGCCGACCCAGCAGGCAAATGGCCAATGGCAGGTGGCCCTGACCGGCACCGCCACTGACAGCGGCAGCGGCGTCAAACCCAATTCGGTGCTGGTCGATCTGCAAGCCGTCAGCGGCATACGCCAGACGCAGCAAGCCGCCACCCTCAGTAGCAACACCTGGAGCCTTACCTATCTACTCGACGCTAGCTACATCGATCCCACTGGCAGCTACACCATCACCGTGCATGCCGAGGACAACATCGGCAACCGGGCTACCCCGGCCACAACTGTCGTCCGGCTGGATGCTATGGGGCCAACAGCCAGGCTCAATGCTACCGATGCGAGCCGCCCGGTGATCACCCAAACAATCACCATCGGCGGCGTGGTCAGCGACACCAACAGCATCGCCGGTATCGACAAGCTGGAGATCGCCTTCACGCCGGTCGATCAGATTGCGACGCTGCCACCAGGCTTGACCAGCGCTGAGGCCGAGGCGCAACTCAATCGCACCTGGGCGCCGGTTTCACTGGTTGCGCGGGGCGCCGGTGTGGCAACCACGACCTGGAGCTTCCCCATCCCCGCCGGGTTGGAGAATATCTACCAGATCGACCTCCGGGCGACGGACATGCTGGGCAATGTGCTGATCAGCAGCGGCGTGTGGCGGGGCATGATCGACACCCTCGACCCCCGCGTGGTGATGACGGCCACAGCCACCGGCGCCAGCTATCACGACGCCACCCAGACCCGCCGCTATGAAGTCCGCTACCTCTGTGCGGCAGCCGACCGCAACCTGAACGAGGCATCGTTCACCTGTCCAGGTAAAGGCGTGGCCGAGCCGGTGCGCTCGTTCACCAACCTGCCAGCGCTGCAAACGCTATTCCCCGACCTGACGCTGCGCACCGGGCTGGGTGCGAGGTGGC
>CAZMRA010000085.1:0-16701 GCA_964568485.1 uncultured Caldilineaceae bacterium
TTGAACGGCGCATAGTATATCATAAAAATGGCGATAATGTCAATTTTTATTAAAATTTTTATAATTATTCTCTTTTTTCACTCGCTCTGAACAGGGAAAAGGCTTGGTTAGCGCTTGTGAAAAAATGTACTTGACAGGGTTGAAGATCAAACAGTATAATGACTCGCACAAAAATTAGCTTGATAATCGACGCCGAAACTGTTGCATTACCTATCTGTTTGGGCATGCCCGCTGGGTAGCACAGATCTCCGGCAAGATGCTTAGCCTGGTCTGCTTGTTTTGCAACCACGTAAGCGATTATCGTTCAAAGCCAAGGAGCAGTACGCATGGCCGATAAGCCCAAAATCGGGTTGTTTTATGGCTCTTCCACGGGTGCTGGTGAAACCGCTGCCAATATTATTAAAGAAGAGATTGAAAATAGCGGTGTGGCCGAAGTGGAATTGACCATCGTCTCTGCCCAGAATTTGAAGGCGATGGAGAATTATCAGTATTTGATCTTCGGTTGCTCGACCTGGAATATCGGCGAGCTGCAGGACGACTGGAACCTGAAATTCAACGAATTGGACATTGTCAATTTTAAGGGGCGCAAGGTAGCCCTTTTTGGCAATGGTGACCAATTCGGCTATTCGAACAGCTTTGTGGATGCCATTGGCATCATCGGCGAGAAGGTAGCCCAGCTGGGTGGTGAGTTGGTTGGCTTTTGGCCCAGGGATGGCTACGAGTTCGAATTTTCGCGTGGCTCGGTCGAAGATGTGATCATGGGCTTGCCGCTCGATCACGACAATCAGCCCCAGCTAACCCGCCAACGCTGTGTAGATTGGGTGCATTGGGTGATGGAGCAATTTGGTTTGCCCATGCCCATAGCTGAAGCTGCGTAATCTTAACGATTACGGTGGCGAACCTAGTAGCAATTCACGAAGCGCACAGGTTTTGGGTGACCCTGTATCCTGTGTGCTCCTGGTGGCGTAACGCGAGTAGGTAATTGACAATTCCCAGGGGCCAATCCATAATGCGCTCTGGGATAGCAGCTTTGCTTGTACTGCTCCGGCTTGTGGTTTTTTACCCCAACCGGTGGGTATTTTGCAAACATTGCCAATGAAACCGAAGGATTCGGTATAAGGAGCAAGTTGTGACAGTAACTGCGACTGAAACGCTGACCCCGGCGGAAAATTTTTTGCGGCTGAAACAAAATCAAGTCCAAGAAGTGCTCCACGACTCGATCTCAGTCCCAGCTGAGTTGCAATCGAATGTGCTTGTAACCACGCTAGACAAGGTCTACAACTGGAGCCGTGAGTCTTCGATGTGGCCGCTGCTCTTTGGGCTCGCCTGCTGCGCTATCGAGATGATTGCCACGGCAGCCAGCCGTTATGATCTGGCCCGTTTTGGGATGGAGGTCATGCGTCCGAGCCCTCGCCAGAGTGATTTGATGATCGTCTCTGGTACGGTGACCAAAAAGATGGTTCCTGCCATTGTCCGTATTTATAACCAGATGGCCGAACCGCGGTATGTTCTCAGTATGGGAGCCTGCGCAACCGGTGGTGGTCCCTTCAAAGAGGGCTACAATGTAGTGAGTGGGATCGACACCTACATCCCGGTCGATGTTTATGTCCCTGGGTGCCCTCCGACCCCCGAAGCGTTGATCTATGGCCTCCTCAAGTTGCATGACAAAGTTGAGCGCCAGAGCATCGCCAAGGTCTCTTGGTATCAGAAGGGGACCACAAATTTCGTGCCTGTGCCGGTTTTAGGGGCCGATATTTTCGACCCACGCCAGGTGCAGATCATCCGCGAATATACGTTGGGTGAAGGTGCTGCCCGCAGCGCGGCTGGTGGTGCAGCCGAACGGGTGAAGCCTCAATTGCTTTCTGCCGAGAAAAAGGCCCATTTGGAAGAAGTACGCAAGCGCTACTTGTCCAAGATGGGTGTGCCGGTAGCGTAATAGCATCTTTTGTTGGTGCTTGTGCTCAGCACAGGGTTGCCAAGCTTAGCTACAGGAAAGGTAGCGTACATGACTCAAATTGTGGCAGACGCCCCTGGGGCGGATCGTGCCGAAAATGCGATTGATAGCTCGCTGCCCTACAACGATGCAGTGCCTGGGGCGGTGATTGGTCGTTGGGCCGAAGATACAGATCCCGCGTTGGTTGTTGCTCCAGATAAGTTGATTGCACTGCTGACCCACTTGCGCGACCAAGAAGGGTATGACTTCCTATCGAGCGTTACTGCGGTCGATTATAGCGCCTATGGCGCGCGTGGGCGGAGTGGGGTGAACAGCCGTTTTGAAACAGTGTATCATCTCTATAGCACCGCTAAGGGTGGTGGGCACATCTGCCTGCATGTGCGCGTGCCCGAAGATGAGACTGTTCCCTCGGCAACGCAAGTTTACCCGGGGGCGAATTTACAAGAGTGTGAAGTATACGACCTCTACGGGATTAAATTTGAGGGGCATCCCAATCTGCGGCGCACATTAATGTGGGAAGGCTTTGCAGGCCACCCAATGCGCAAAGATTGGAAAGAAGCCTATTTTGAAGAAGAGACCAAACCATTCAAAAGCCGCCATCCCGCTGAAGGCTACCTCTGGCATGAGGACAAACTGCCCTGGCATAGCAATTCGACCTATCCCGAAGGCTGGGATCCGGAGAGTTGGCAAGAGCCAGTCACGTATGTGCCAGTTAGCCAAGCGCCCGAAACTCATGGCCCCGGCGAGTTAGATACCGATAGTTTGGTTGTCAACCTTGGGCCGCACCACCCCAGCACGCATGGGGTGTTCCGCATGATCACCCGCATCGAAGGGGAGACGATCTTGGCGCTCGAGCCGGAGATGGGCTACTTGCACCGCAATCATGAAAAGATTGGCGAGCGCAACACCTGGTTGATGAACATGCCCTTTACGGATCGGCTCGACTACATCAACTCGATGAGCAACAACTTAGCCTATGCTTTGGCTGTCGAAAAATTGTTGGGGATTGAAGTTCCAGAGCGGGCGAATTATATTCGCATCCTCATGGCTGAGATGACTCGTGTGGTCAACCATCTCTGGTCGATTGGCTTTATTCTCAACGACTTGGGCGCGTTGCAGACCCCGGCACTCTATGCCATTGAAGAGCGCGAAATGATTCTCGACCTCTTTGAAGAGGTTAGCGGCTCACGCATGATGTGCAACTATATGCGCTTCGGTGGTGTGGTGCGGGATCTGCCCTCTGGTTGGCTCGAAAAGGCTAACTATATGGTCCACGAGCGATTGCCGCGTGTCTTGGACGAGCTGGATCGACTCTTAACCAACAACGAAATTGTGATTGCACGCGGACGCGGGGTTGGTTATCTCTCTGCCGAAGATCTGATTGCGCTCAGCGTCAGTGGTCCGTTGATCCGTGCCGCTGGGGTGCCTTATGATATTCGCAAAGCGGAACCCTATTGCATCTATGACCGCTTTGACTTTGACATTCCTACCCTGCCCGAGAGCGATATCTATGCTCGCTATTACATTCGCTTGCTGGAAGCGCGTGAAAGCGTCAAGATCCTGAAGCAGGCGTTGCGTGATATGCCCGGTGGTCCGTTCATTTCGCCCGATACCGAAGGCAAATATACTTTCCGCCCACCTGAAGGTGAAGTTTATCAGCGGGTCGAAGCCCCGAAAGGTGAACTCGGCTTCTATCTGGTGAGTGATGCCAAGGCCAATCCGTATCGGTATCATGTCCGCGCCCCTAGCTATATCAACTTGAATGCGCTTGGGCCGATGTCGGTGGGTTACAAGATTGCCGATGCCGTTGTCATTTTGGGTGCCATTGATATCGTGTTGGGTGAGGTAGATCGATAATTGTCAGTGGACGATTGTCAACGCGTAACTAAGCGTTAAATGGCCGTTCTCGGCGATAGCTTGATGCGCGTTCGGTAATTGAACTTTGGCAATTGACACTGAAGCAGGAGTGGAATCATGTTCGGAACTGGACTACTAAAAGGGATGGGCATCACGCTCAAACATGCCCTTGATACCTTTCGCGATGATCGCAAGGGGACACCCAGCCGTTATCAAGATAGCATTGTGCTCGACAAGAAGCGGCGCATTATCGAGCAACCGATCGAACAAGAAGGGATTTTGACGATCCAATATCCCGAGGAAAAGCGGTTATTGCCAGAGCGCTTCCGCTATATTCCCATGTTGATCTGGGATACGCAAAAGAACGAAGATCTCTGTACCGCTTGCGGGATTTGCGCCAAAGTTTGCCCGCCGCAATGTATTTGGATTGTCCGGGATATCGATGAAAATGGTAAGCCTGTGGCTCGCCCCGCTGAATTTTTCATTGATGCCGCGGTCTGTATGAGTTGCAGTTTCTGTGTTGAATTCTGCCCGTTCGATGCGATCAAGATGAATCATGACTTTGAATTAGCCGTCTATGATCGCTATCCGAATTTGGTCTACGACTTAGAAGAGTTGACCGTTCCGATTGAGTATTACGCCGCCTTGTGGCCGACTCAGTACGCTGCGGAAGAAGAACGCCGGCGCCAAGAAGCTGAAGCGAAGGCTCTGGCCGATGCTGAAAAAGCTGCCAAAGCGGCACAACGGGCACAAGAGAAAGAAAAGCAGGAAGCGGCTAAGCAAGCAGCTGCTGTTAAAGAAGCTGCGCCACAAGCTGAGGCTGCTACCGAAGTGAAAGCCAGCGCATCGGAGGGTAAGGCCGAAGATGCTGATGCGAAGAAGGCCAGGCTCGAAGAGCTGAAGCGCAAGGCTGCTGAAGCTGCCCGCAAGCGCAAAGCTAGCGAATCATAGTGGGGTGTTGGGCAAGTCATTGGTTCGCTGCGTTGGCTGTTGAATACCTGCGCACTTATGTACTGCACATCCTGCTTGAGCGGGAATGGGCTGAGCGCTCTGCATAGGTAGCGGGTTTTGCGTCAACATATAGTCATCTCAAAATCAATTGGCTCGTGCTCGCTCGATTCGTATCATGTAGCAGGGCATAGTGATCTTGAGATAATTGTATTGGGTCTTTCTAAAATAGGAGACGAGCCAGATTTGCCGGAAGGCGAGTCTGGCTTTTTGTTCACGTAGCAGTAGGGTGATTACTTGAAAAGTTGTGTCATTTGCCCTATAGTGAAGGCGGATTATCCTCAGAACCAGTTAGACGTTGCCATCCTTGATCCGCTGGGTATCCGAGAATGATTCGGTGCTGCATTGATGACTAGGTTCTAGGGAAGACCAAAGGAAAGGAGAGCGTGATGACCTTGCAAATTCAATATTTTGGCCATTCAACCTTTGCCATCAAAACCGATGAACATCAGTTGGTGGTTGACCCCTTCTTTGCGCCTAACAATCCGTTGGCCCCCAATTCGGTCGACGAGGTTGCCGCTGATTTTATTTTGATTACCCATGGCCATGGTGATCATATCGCAGATGCGGTCGCGCTGGCGAAGCGTACAGGGGCGTTGGTGATCAGCAATTTTGAGATCGTCAGTTGGTTACAGGCGCAAGGACATGAGGCTGGCCATGGTATGAACCTGGGCGGGGCCTTTACCTTCCCCTTTGGGCGTGTCAAGTCGACCATTGCTCATCATAGCAGCACATTGCCTGATGGCACACCGGGGGGCAATCCAGGTGGCTTTTTGATCAACTTTAACAACGGTACAGATCTTTACATCGCTGGTGATACTGCGCTTACGTACGATCTGAAGTTGATCGGCGAGAGCGGTGGGGTGGATCTGGCCATCTTGCCGATTGGTGACAACTTCACCATGGGGCCGGACGATGCGGTTATCGCGGCTCAATTTGTGCAGGCAAAACGGGTGATCCCTTGCCATTACAATACATTCCCACCCATTCGCCAAGATGCCGCGGCCTTTGCCGATAAACTGCGACGCACCGCCGCGATCGATGGCGTAGTATTGCAACCAGGGGAGACGTTTACACTCTGATGCAGAGTGTTATAGTGGATTTATGACAGGAGGCAAGCTATGGCTCTTGGAATTGGTATCATCGCTTTGCTGGTCAGTGTCGTGGCGATGACGTATGCCTGGAAGTTACAGCAGGAATTAGGGACGATGTCCCGGCGGCTGGATCGTTATAACAAAGCCCTATTTGATGCGAACGATGAGATTCGCCGCTTGCAAGAGACCTTGGCTGCAACCACTGCCGAACTCCGGGTTGAGATCAAACGCAACCAGGGTGTGGCTCAGTTTGAGCCTACCATGACCATCCGTGAGGCGCAATTACTGCACCCGCAGGCTTCGCAAGTATTGGCTGGATTGCACATCGGTGGTTGCAGTAGTTGTGGAGTTGAGCCTGAAATGACCTTGAGCGAAGCGTGTAGCGAACATGGCCGGGACTTGACAACTGTGCTTCAGAATCTTAACCAGTTGCTGACCAATGGCTCAAATGGGCCAACGGCCAAGTTGCCTAACGTAGAGCTAGTCATCTCGTAGGTGGGTTTTGCCCTCAAGCCTGTTGCTTAGCTTAAAAGGAGGCTTATGTCGGATTTAAATGAATTTACCCATGCGAAGGCCGAGCTACTTTTTCCAGCTCATCTAATTTCGAGCTTGCGTGAGCTGCGTGGAGAGGAGTGGCGTGTTCTTGTGGATCGCATCAGCACATTGCCCGAAACCCACCCCGATAGCCTGGCATTTGTATTGATGATGATCGAGCTCAATGGTTGTTTGCGTTGCAACAGCAATAATTACAAATTTCTACGAGGCTGCTTTCTCTGCGCAACTCAAACCATCCAGTCCTATAAAGGGAGCGACAGTGATTTGCTCGAATTGTACCAACGGGCACAACAGACCATCACGCTCCATTTGCAACAGGGCATTCGCCCTGGCATCCTTTCGCTAGCCATCGCAGCTTGACCGCTTACCGAGCCGTCTTACCGCTGTATAACGCCAACGGAACGCACGCTTGACGACCCAAACCCAGCCAATTGCCAACCCTACAGCACCGCGTGTCGCCATTATTGGCGGCGGTGTAACTGGCCTAACAGCTGCTTACGATCTAACGCAGCCCAATGTGGCGCTTCCCCCACAAGTGACGATCTTTGAGGGGAGCGAACAACTTGGCGGTTTAGCTGCGGGGTTCAAAGGCCGCCCTTCGTGGGAATGGCCGCTCGAACATTATTACCATCACCTCTTTACATCGGATCGCGCCATGTTTGCGCTGGTGGAGGAGATCGGGTTTCGTTCGGCGCTTAAGCTCTACCGGCCGAATACAGCCATTCACCATCAGGGCAAAAATTACCCACTTGATAGTGTCACTCGGGTGTTGCGTTTCCCGCTGATCCCATTCATTGACCGTTTGCGTATGGGCCTGGTGATCGCATATTTGCGCTTTCATCCGCGCCCGCCCTGGCAGCATTTTGATCAACTCTTGGCCGATGAATGGCTGCGCCGTTGGATGGGCTCGGCGGCTTACGAAGCAGCCTGGGAATTCCAACTTGAGGGCAAGTTTGGTCAACACTATCAATCGGTCAACTTGGCTTGGTTTTGGGCACGTGTTTATGCCCGCACTAGTCAACTGGCTTATTTCGATGGTGGCTTTCAGGGCTTTATCGAGGCACTGGCCAAGGTGGTCCGGCAACGAGGTGTCCAAATCGCCACGAGTGCACCGGTTAAGGCCATCCAGCCGCAGCCGGGTGGGGGCTTTACCATTCAAGTTGGTGACCAGCCGCCAGCCTATTTCGACCAAGTGCTGAGCACGGTAAGCCCAGAATTGACGAGCCGGCTAACGCCTGCGCTGCCGAGTAGCTACTTAGGCCAACTGACCAGTTTGCAAAGCATGGGCGCAGTAGTGTTGACCGTGGCCTTGGATCGCCAGCTGACCGAAAACATGTATTGGATTAGCCTCCCGAAGAGTGAAGGCATTCCCTTCTTGGCCCTGGTGGAACATACCAATATGATTGACCGCCGCCATTATGGCGGAGATCATCTGCTCTATTTAGGCAATTATTTGGATCCCGATCACCGCTATTTTGATTTGAGTGTTGATGAATTATTGGCTGAATTTTTGCCACACTTGTCCCGTTTTAACCCAGCTTTCCAACCGAGTTGGGTAACCGGTGCCTGGGTGCACCGGGCGAAATATGCCCAGCCAGTCCCAGGCGTTAATTATTTGCGCAACATCCCCGACTTGCGCACACCGTTGGCTGGACTTTATTTTGCTTCGATGAGTCAAGTCTACCCGTGGGATCGAGGTACGAATTACGCCGTGGAATTGGGCCACAAGGTGGCCGCTTGTATACAAGAGGATTGGCAGCGCGCCTAACCGCGCCCTTGTGCAAGCCTATCCGTTGATGATAAAGGAACCTGATTATGTTTGGACGAAAGAATAACGGCATTACGGAAGAGGCCGTTCGCAAAGCATTGAGTACGGTGCAAGAGCCGGAGTTGCACAACGATCTCGTCAGCTTGAATATGATCCGGGATATTGCCATTCAGGGCGACCAGGTTAGCTTTACAATTATGCTAACGACGCCGGCTTGTCCCTTGCGCGGGCAGATAGAGCAAGAGAGCATTGCCGCGGTCAAGCAGCTGGTGCCTGGCGTAGGAGATGTCAAAATTCGCTTTGATGCGCAAGTGCGTACCGACAATCGGATCTCTGGGCAGCTAAACATTCCGATTAAGAATGTGATTGCAGTGGCCAGTGGCAAAGGTGGGGTGGGCAAAAGCACAGTCAGCACCAACCTGGCGGTCAGCCTGACGCTCGAAGGCGCCAAGGTGGGCGTACTCGATGCCGATATCTATGGCCCCAATATCCCGATCATGTTTGGTGTCACCGGTAAACCGCGCGTAGAAGGGAACAAGATGGTGCCCTTTACAGCGCATGGTGTCGAGGTGATCAGCATGGGCTTTTTGGTGCCGGATGGCAAGGCGTTGGTCTGGCGTGGCCCGATGCTGCACAAGGCCATTCAACAACTATTTACCGATGTGAAGTGGAGTGAGTTAGATTATCTGATCGTTGACCTGCCACCGGGCACGGGTGATGCACAGTTGAGCCTCGCCCAAAATGTACCGCTCACTGGCGGGATCATCGTGACCATGCCGCAGGCTGTCTCCGTGGCCGATGCATGGCGCGGGGCCGAGGCCTTCCAGCAGCTCGAAGTCCCGATCCTCGGGGTTGTGGAAAACATGAGCGGGGACATCTTTGGCCAAGGTGGTGGCGAATCAGCCGCGAAGTTGATCGGCACCGAATTCCTCGGCTCGATCGAATTAGATCCGCGTGTGCGGGTTGGGGGAGATGACGGCACGCCTGTGGTCTTATCCGCACCGGAGAGCAGCACAGCGCAAGCATTCCGTCGGCTCGCCCGCAAAATCGCTGCCCGCATTAGCGTGATGACCATGACGCCCGACCCTGAATTGCGGATTATTTGATGTATCAACTAGTGAGCAGTGACGAGTGAACAACCGAGACTCACTGCTCACTAGTTATTTTCCTCTTAACGCGCCAGCCAACCCCCATCGACCGCAATGGTCGTCCCATTGACATAGTTGCTTGCTGCCGAGGCCAGGAAGAGCGTCACCCCGGCTAGGTCTTCTGGAGTGCCCCAGCGTTCTGCTGGAATCCGTTCAAGGATGGCGCGGCTGCGTACCGGATCAGCGCGCAGTGCCTCAGTATTATCCGTTTCGATGTAGCCCGGCGCAATGGCATTGACATTGATGCCCTGCGAGGCCCATTCGTTGGCGAACGCTTGGGTCAACCCCGTTACTGCATGTTTCGCTGCGGTATAGGCAGGTACCCGAATCCCACCCTGAAAACTCAGCACTGAAGCTACATTGATGATCTTGCCGCGGAACCCATGTTCCACTGGCTGCGCCAACATCGCCCGTGCAGCGGCTTGGCTGAGATAGAAGACACTATCTAAATTGACCTGGAGGGTTTCTGACCAATCTTGGGCGGAATAGTCAATGGCATCTGTGCGCCGGATGATTCCCGCATTGTTGACCAAAATATCGAGTCGCCCTAGCATGCTCACTACCTGTTCAACAACGGCAGTGAGTGTTTCTGGGGTGGCCTGGGCGAGATCGCACTGGATGGGCAAAAAGCGGCGCCCTAGGTTAGTGATTTTGTCTTGAGTGGCCGCATAGTTTTGGTTGTACAAGATGGCGACATCGGCACCGGCTTCGGCCAGCGCCAAGGCCATAGCTTGACCAATCCCGCGGCCAGCACCGGTCACGAGTGCCACGCGGCCCGTGAGGTCAAATGGTTGCAACATGGTTGAGTCCTATCTACAAATCAGAGAAAACGTGGGCGGATGAGCGCCTCATCGTCAGTGAGATCAGGTAAATTATAGGCTTGCCGCACCAACCGGCGGATCGTGATCAGCTCGGCGCGGCCTTGCGGCACCAACGTTCCCAACGTCAACCGGGGCAGGTGGTTATCGAGCCACTGGGCCACAAAATGGCCAGGAACGCCCAATCGTTTGCAAGGCCAGATGATCATATCTGCCGCCAGCTGTGCACGGTTCAGTTGGGCAAAACTGGAGATCGGCTGCTCGTCAAAGCTGCGGCGATCCACCGTGGCCAGCAGTGCACCATTCAACAATGCTTCTACCGTCATTACGGCCTCGCAAGCATGGCGATAATAGGCATCGGCACTGCCGCTAGCGAAGTCTGGTGTTTGGGTAAACACCCGCTCGGCGGTTAACCGATCAAAAAACTTGTAGCCAGAATGAAAATCGGGCACGTCATTTAGGATCGTTGCAAAGTTCAGCTGGAGGGGCTTGTTCGATTGCGCTGCATGGTATTGCAGCGCATCCAGCAGAATGCGATCGGCCAATTCTTCCTGTCCACCGCGCAGAAAGCCCAAGGCCCGGCCAGGCGCACGGCGTTCCCCCAAGACCATCACCTGCTGTTGCCCGCTCAACTGGCGGATCTGCTCGGCGCAACGCACAAAGTTGAGCAATTCATTGGCAAAATGGTCTCCATCACAATCGACCACCGCCAAATATTGAACTTGCTCATCGGCCAGGAGTTCGCTTACCCCATGGCGCACGGCCGCTAATTTCCCCTGATTCACGGGCTGGTAGGTCAAGCGGGTGCCATATTCTTGTGCGACAGTTTGCGCCACCCGTTGGGACAGCTCGCTACCATCTACGCTCAGGCAGATCCGCAGCGGATCTGCCACTTCGCGTACAAACATATACACAGTCGCCCGCAGCAGTTGGGTGGCGAAAGCGGGATCGCTCGCAGCATGAAAATAGACGGGCATCACCACTCCGGTGGCCTGTTCCAAGATTTTCAACGTGCTGTGCGTGTCCAGTTCGGCCTGCATCTTGTTGATCTGCTTTCTATTAAACAATTCGGCTGATTTGTGTAATCCAGTCTATAATCGTAACCGCGAAAGCACAATTGGTCGAAACCGTGGTCGCTAAAAAAGCACGAAGGATGCAATGGAAGATGAAGATTAAGCAATTGGAATTATTGCACCTCGATGTGCCCTTCACCCCGCACACCAACCAACACATGAAATATTGGTTGCCGCACTGGCGGATCTCGCAGCTCTGTAAGATCACGCTGGAGAATGGTGTGGTTGGCTGGGGCGAGACAATGCCCAATTACACTTGGGCCAAGGTGCCAGCGGATATCGCAGAGCGAGTAGTAGGACGCAATGCGGCTGATTTGTTGTGGGATGATAAGCTCGGCGCCGGGGTGCAGATGGCTCTCTTTGATGCGGTGGGGAAAAGCCTGAATGTGCCGGCTTATCGCTTGCTTGGCCAGCCAAAGTGCCGTGAGTGGACGCCAATCTCATGGTGGGCCATGGATATGCCCCCAGCCGATTGGGCCGAACAATGCGCTGAGGCCGTCCGCCAAGGGTATATGTCGGCCAAGCTCAAAGCTCGCACTTGGTACGATCTCCACGCCGCTCTGCAAGCCATTTTTGACGTTGTGCCTGAACAATTTGTGTTGGATCTGGACTTCAACGGTACGCTCGACAATGCCGCAAACGCCGTCAAGTTCCTGAGCACACTGGAGCCCTACAAGCAAGTCGCCATGTTTGAAAGCCCCATCCCGCAGAGTGATGTGGCCGGCAATGCGCAGATCCGCAATCGGATCAACCGCCCGGTAGCCATGCACTACGGCAACCCACCGATCATGACTACGCTGCAGGAAGATGTGGCCGATGGCTTTGTGCTTTGTGCAGGAGCGGCCAATTTGCTCAAGCAGGCCCATATTTGCGAAGAGGCGAACAAGCCATTCTGGTTACAACTTGTGGGTACGGGCATCACCACCAGTTGGGCGGCTCATCTCGGGGCCGTTTTGGTGCAGGCCAAGTGGCCGATGATCACCTGTATGAACATTTGGGAATCCCAATTGCTGGTCAATCCCTTAGAAATCCGCGGTGGCTTTATTCGTGTCTCGGAAGCGCCCGGGCTGGGGATCGAAGTTGACCAAGAGGCCATTGCCCGTTATCAAGTGGATTATTCCTGGGTGGATACGCCAGTGCATCTCTATCGCTACCGACGTGCCAACGGCGAAACGACCTATTATGGCTGCAGCAAACAAGAATTGCACTATGTCTATCCCGGCGATGCCCAGCCAATTTGCGAAGCTGGCTCGACGTTAGATCCTGTAGAGGATGACGGCAGCGAAGAATTTGCTCACTTGCGGGCCGCCGTGCTGGCTGAGCGCACAGTACGCCGTTTTGAGCCGTCCCCTGCCGCCAACGCCAACGAATTGCCTGTAACCAAAGCTGTACTGCTGGCGCGGATTGAAACGAGTTGGCAAACGTTGAAAGAATTTATCAACTCGTTAGATGAGGCGAAGTTTAGCTTGGCCGATGCCAATGGCTGGACGGTGAAAGATCATTTGGCTCACCTGGTCCCCTGGGCGAATGGCATCAGTGCACTGCTCAAACGTCAGCCGCGCTGGGCCGCTATGGGGCTGGACGATGCCACTGCCACTACCCATGATGTCGATGCCATGAATGCGGTGATGTACGAGCAGCGCAAACAGCATTCGCTCCGCCAGGTGTTACTGGATCTGGCAGATGCCCAGCAAACCATCATTGCCACCCTGGCAACCTTGAGCGATGTTGATCTGCAGCGTCCATATCACTACTATCAACCAGGCGTTGCAACAGAACGCACTGATCCCATTGTTGGTTGGATCCTCGGCAATACAGCCGAGCACTATCAGGAGCATCTGGTCTGGATGCAAGAAATCGTCGCGCCAGGTCAGTCCACACAGTTGTTGCATTAATCGAGCTACGCAAAATCATTTCAGAACAAGTGTAAGGAGTCTTTTCATGACCGTCTTGTTGGCCGAGCTAACCCGCGAGCAGATCCGTCGCGCTGCGCCCAACGCAATCGCTGTACTGCCCACCGCTTCAATCGAACAACACGGACCGCACGCGCCGGTCATTACCGATACGCTATTGTGTGGGACCGTCGCCCAGCGCGCTGCTGAAGCCGCAGCCAGCGATGTTCAAGTGTTGGTGGCACCAGTGTTGTGCTATGGCAATTCACACCACCACCGACCCTTCCCCGGGGTGCTTTCGCTTGGCAGTGCCACCTACATGGCCGTGGTCACCGATATTTTGGAAGGCTTGGTGCTGAGCGGCTTCCGCAAGATCGTCGTGCTCAATGGGCATGGCGGCAACACCGATTCGAACAATGTGGTCTCGTTGGACTTTGTGCATCGATTGGGGAAGGATGTAACAGTCGCCGCAGGTGCCTATTGGAACATTGCGCGTGCAGCATTGGTTGAACAGGGTTTGATTGCTAGCGACCTGATCCCTGGCCACGCCGGGCGTTTTGAAACCTCGATGGTCATGGCACTACGGCCCGACCTGATCGACCCCGAAGGCATGGGGCAAGTGCAGGATCTGAGCAAGGAGCCGGCTGGCTTGTTTGCTCCGCTGTCGGGCGCAACGGTACAGCGCTATGGGGCTTGGGCTGCCAGCACTGGCTACACCGATAATCCCGGCGCATCCTCAGCAGAAGAGGGCAATGCTTTATTGTCTGTGATTGTGCAACGGGTGGCCGAGTTCTTCGCCGCGTTTGCGAAGTCGGCCTAAGTAAATTTATTTGGCTCACCCTACGCCGGTTGGATTGAACACCCAGCCGGCGTGTTTTTTACCACACCACCCGCGCCCGCTCGTCCAGAACCGTCTGATACAAGCCTGCGGTCTGGGCGGCAATGGTAGACCACTGATAAATCGAATGAATTTCCGCCAAGGCCCGCTGACGACGTTGGGCTGCGGCTTCGGGATCACAAAGAAGCTGATTCACCGCCCAGACTACACTCATGGGATCATCCGGCAGGATCGTCAAGCCATTTTCTTGATGCTTGACCACTTCACTCAATCCACCGACATCGCTGGCGATAACATTACAATTCAGCGCCATGGCCTCTAGTGCGACAATGCCAAAGGGCTCGTAGAGACTCGGGAAGATCGCTGCATCCGCGATTTGATAGATGCAGTCACGCTCCTGGTCGCTGATAAAGCCCAGGAAGTCTACGGCATTCTCGACGCCGAGTTCGTAGGCAAGCGGCCACAACTGGTGGCTATTCTTACCAGCCATGAGCAGCCGAATGTTGGGGTGCTCGGCGCGTAGCCGGGGCATAGCGCGTACCAAGACTTGCACCCCTTTTTCAGGGGTGATCCGCCCGACATAAAAGAGCAGCTTTTCGTTATTCGGGGCATATTGTTGGCGTTTTACCGTCAGTTCGTCGGGCGAGCAACTTTGCGGCGGATAGATCCCATTAAAAATCACTTCGAGCTTGTCCAGCGGCGCGCGGAAAAATTGATGAAGCTCTTGACGCATGTACTGGCTGCAGACGATCACCCGCCAGGCTTCGTAGCAGATCTTCCACTCCATCTGGTCGATCTGGCAACTCAGATGGCTGGGCAAATGACCCCGATGCCGTCCCCGCTCGGTCGCATGGATGGTCGCCAGCAAGGGACGCTTCCAGCGATGTTTGAGCACAATCCCCGCCATCCCTGTCTGCCACTCGTGGATGTGAATCAGATCATAGGGCTGTTCGGCAGCTAGTCGGCTGGCGACTTCGATAAAAACAGCGTTGCTGGTAACCACACCATGATAGAAATCGCCCACATCCATTGGCGGAGTCTCGACGCGATGAACGGTCAAGTAAGGGGTAAGTTGTTCAACGGGGGGGCCGCCTGCATAGTTGGGTGTGATCAGATCGATGTGAATTGATCCGCTTGTCGTTTCAATCCCGCCGAGTGCTGGGGTTAATTCGGCGACATGCCGACCAATGCCGCCGACCACATGGGGCGGAAATTCCCAACTGATCATGAGTACGCGCATAAAGTCGCTCATTTCAACAGAAGTTGGCTGCTGCGAGAGGCCAGACTTCTCCACTATTGTCTACTTCAATTCGGCATATGGCTGGATATGCACGGCCCAGGTGCTCTCAGTTACTAAGGGAACCTCGGCAATTTCGGCGATAGCGGCTTGGGTTGCCCGATAGACCCAATAGGCCAGTGGTGATGCAGGTTGATGTTCAGCGGCCCAGGCGGTATACCCAGCGTCTTGCCAGCTGACCACGTAGACAGCGTGTAGAGCCGTGCTATGGGCTGCGAAGACTGAAGATTCTGTTCCAGGTCCGACAAAGAAGGGCACGTCGCGCTGCGTCTGGCGGACAGTTTGTAAGTAGAGTGCCGCCGCGGCCGGTTCACCGCCATAAAAGATGGCATCGTTCGCCTGCACAAGCGCTGGGTCATCTCCAACCACGACGGGCAATGCGTCCGCCTCTGCCCCGGTTTGGATGAGTAGCGGCTCCCATGCTGCTGGCCAGCCGGCCAATAGCAAGCGTTCTGCGCCTTGGCGGCTTGCTTCTTCCGCAACCGTGGCCAGGAGCAGATCCCATGTGGCTTGCGGCAAGCTGGTCATGGCGGTCTGGTTGCTGATTGTGAGCGGTACCAACCATGATCCCTGCAGCGGACGAGATTCTAGCCCTTGTACCTCGGCGATCGCTGGCACAGAGAGGGGGCCAATCACCGCCTGAACTTGTTCATCGACCAGTAACTTATGTGCAGCACGCAAGGGATCGGCCGAGGTGTCGAGCGCCGATGGCAGTATGAACAGCCCGCGCTGCCCTGGTGGAGCCTCGGCAATGGCTGCGCGCATGGCCGCCAGGGCAAGATACCCGGTCTCGCGGTCAAGTCCCTCAAAAGGGGCCAGTAAGCCTACTTTGGCTACTGGCCGGACCGACGTACATGAGAGCAAGCAGCATGCAAGCAGCAGCCAGCAGCACCAACGTACAAACCAACCACGATACCAGCGAGGTTGTCCTGGATTAGCGGTAGCCATATGCTCGCATATTGGCCTCGTGCTCGGCCAGGGTAACCGCAAAGACGTGGGCCCCGTTATCGCCCGTGGCCAAGAAGAAACAATAGCTCGTGGCTGCTGGGTAACGCGTTGCCTCAATGGCGCTCAGCCCAGGGCTGGCAATCGGTCCTGGCGGCAACCCGGGATTCAAATAGGTGTTGTACGGGCTGATCACGGTTTGGTATTCGGAAATATCTTGGGGTTCCCACCACCAATTCCCCACCGTGCCACGGGCGTATTGCACTGTCGGGTCGGCCTGTAGATAGTTCCCACCAACGTCGGGGCAACTATTGTTGATGCGATTCAAATAGACGCTGCTGATGAGGGGGCGTTCCTCCGCGAGGACGGCTTCGCGTTCTACAATACTAGCCAGCGTGATCAGATTGTAACCGCTTAGGCCACTGGTACCACCAACTAACCCCTTGTTGCCCAC
>CAZMRA010000086.1:0-16681 GCA_964568485.1 uncultured Caldilineaceae bacterium
AGCAAGGGTCAAGGTGACCCCACTACCCACAAACAAATTGGCATTGAGGCGCCAAACTCCGTTGGGCATCTCAACGAGCAGATTCTCACTGTTCAACGAACCCAACCCGGCTCGGACTTGATTCAGCGAAACTGATGCTGGACCGGTCGAAACGCTGATCCGGCGCTGCCCATTTTCATCCAAACCAACTTCAAAGAATGGCCGTGCAGTAGTTCCAGAACGGGCGCTGAGAGGCGACGTATTGCCGGCATCATCGATGGCTAAGGCGGTCAACTGTTTGGGATTGGTCGCCGTGGTATCAATTTGCCAGCGGCCATTTGCATCAGCGGTGGTAGTGCCTAGCAAAGTCGCTGCTTCATCACCGGGGTCGGTGTAGACCTCCACCGTGGCCCCTGCAGGCGCGGTACCGACAGCATCACCATCCGCCAACACGCGAGTGATCACCGGTGCCGGCAGATTGGCCTGAGCATCGGCATCCAACTTGATCGCGTTGCCAGCGTTGTCTGTGATCGAATTTTGGCTGATGCGATTTCCTACTGTGGTGGCATCGCGCAGGGCAATCCCACTCTTGCCATTCCCGCGGATGATATTGCCGAAGATGAGGTTATTGGCAGCTGGGGCACCCGCCGTCGCTTGCGTAATATAAATCCCCTCCCCGGCATTGCTTTCGATCAGGTTGGTGCCGGGCAGCTCAGGAGCCGCCGGGTCGGAGCCAATCCAGTTGTTGCTACCGCCGGAGATACGCAACCCCACACCGGTATTCGCACGGATCGTGTTGCTGATCACGACATTTTGGGTGGCGGGTGTCTCAAGTTGTTCGACCCACTCCATGACGTAATCGGCATCCACATTGCTGGCCACCAAAGCAGCTTCGCCACCCGTAATATTCAGGCCAGTTACGCCATTGCGGATCACATTGTTTTCGATCCGGTTGCCGCCGGATTTGATGTAAATCCCATTGATTGCACTGCCATCGACCGTGTTACCCCGCAGGATGTTCCGGTCGGCATTGGAGTAGAGGTAGATCCCATGCTCGCCGCTGGCATTGACCGTATTGTTGATCACCTGGTTATTGGTCGAAAGCGTACCCAGCGAAGCACTGATCCGGATACCCTGATTGTTATTGCGAACCAAGTTGCCATCGATCAAGTTGCTGCTCGACTGGGAAACGGCAATGCCATCCCGGTTGTTGTAGATCTCGTTGTCGTGCAGGCTATTATTGATCCCAGTCCGGTCCAGCAAGATGCCATGCACGGTATTGTCATGCACCGTATTGCTGTTCACATCATTACCGGTGGCGCCACGAGCCAACACAATCCCATGTTCGCCGTTCTGCTTCACGGTATTGCCAGCAATCAAGAAGCCTTGCGACGAATCTTGAATCAAGATGCCGGAGCCACTATTGGCCGAAAACTCATTATTACTAATGGTAACGCTCAGCGCCTCAGAAGCATACAGACCGATAAAATTATGGTGTACTCGGCTATTCTCAATGCGTCCTGTTGCACCTAACTTACGGATGCTCACGCCGCCTGTGATCCCAGAGCCATAGCCCAAATAGGCAATCTCGCTATTATTGAGGATCTCCAAATGCCCACCGTCCAGCACCTGGATATAGCTGCGGCCATCTGCCAAGTTGGTGTCAACCGCGTTGGTGCTCTGGTCCCAAGAGGTGACCTTAACCCCATCAAATACCAAGACACCACCGTGTTCGGCAGTGATCGTGGAGAAGCGTGTCGGGTTGCTTTGGATGCGCAACTCGCTCACCGCGGGGCTGGCGATTTCCAGACGAGCCGTTCGCCGGACCCACACCACCGCGTTAAGTACCCAAACGCCATTACCTTGATCCACAATGACCCCAGCGCCCCCTTGGGCGGTCACTTCCGCGGCCAGGGCAGGCAGAGTGATGACTTGGCTACCTGGGGCTGGATCATTGCCGGTCGATCCAATCTCAATGGTCTTATTGTCAGACCTATAAATAACAACGGGATCACCTTGAGCCCGGGCGGAATTGGCCGGCCATAAACTAAGCGCGCCAACTGAACAAATGAGGAGTAATACCCAGCCTACCCCATTCCGAAGGGATACATGTAACATAGCCATCCTTTCCAAGTCCTCTCGACCAAACGAATTTGGTATCCACCAATAATCGCTTGAGACCGTACACCATTACTTAGAATAATTACGTTATGTTATGTTATGTTTGATACCCACCATGTACGCTGCCTAACCAGTCGGTCGGTTCAGTGGTAAAGTCAAGTAGGTGTAAGGTTACGCCCCAAGTTGACAACGCCCCGGAAAGTAAGCTTGAACAACCGACAAGCTACTTTACAGGGCGTTCCATTATTTTACGCAGATTCACTGATGGCACACGAGGCCGTTCAAAGCACGGCACTACCACGTCTTCACTACGTGTAGAGCCATAAGGCCACCACCGCCACGGTGATAGCGGTTGCCGCATACCCCGGGACCAAACGCATTGGCCCCAAGAGCGCCATGCGATTTTGATTCCAACGGGTGATCCATCCCTGCTGGTTCATGGTGTAGAAGGCGTAGATACGCACCACAGCAGACCAGTAGTTAAAGAGTAAATACCATGGCAGAATCTTGATGTTAGACATGTCGCGGCTCAAGTTCGGCCACAACTTGATCGCCCGTGAGATCAACCACCAGGTCAGCACGACGGCTACGGATACCCATTGTTGCTGCCAGATCGCATAACAGAGATAGAGCGGAGCGATCAATGACGTCAGCGGCTGCAGCAAGCGGTCCATCAGATGCACGGCCAAGAGCGGTCGACGCCACACCCAGCGCGAAGCCAATGCTTTCAGATCTGCCCGCCAGCTATTGCGCGCCCAGCGCAGGCGCTGCTTCAGGAAGGTCCGCATCTCCGTCGAGCCAGGCGTATAGACTCGAGCCTCTTCTTGGTAGCGCACTTTCCAACCATGGGATTGGACGAGCAGGGTCAACGCCTTGTCGTCACCGCTGATCACCTTCTTGCCCAAGAAGGTCTCGTTCATCAAGCCATCGAGCACGGGTAACACTGCAGAGCGGCGATAGACAGCCGTGCGCCCCGACAGACAAGTCACCGCATCGCCAAATGGCGTGTTAGCAAAGGCGGTCAAGAAGCGAATCTCATCCTTGTAGCGGATATCCAAATAGCAATCAAACAGACGTTGCGCCAGCGAGTTGGGCGCTAAGACATTCTGCCGTGTAGTCACGCCACCCACTTGCGGATCAGCAAAGGGGGCGACGACATTGGCGAGTACCTGCTTGTCCCAGATGGTATCGCTATCGACCAAGCAAACAATATCGCCACTGGCTGCCAAGATCCCATCGACCAAAGCGGGGCGCTTGCCCGGCTTGTCGGTGATGATGAGCTTTGGCGTAATCGTGCCAATGGTCTCGCAGACCTTCATGAACTCCCGGAAGATCTGAATCGAACGTTCATCACTCTGGTCGATCACCGCGACAATCTCAGTCGGCTGGTTGAAGGTCCAAGAGCGTAACGCGGCCCCAAAGACATCGGGGTTTTCGTTATAGACCGGGGTGATCACGCTGGTCGTGGCGGTGAAGCCATTAGGCTGCTCAGGGCGGTAAAAGAGGCCGATATAACGCCGAAGTAACCAAACCCCCCACCGCCATAGACCGATCAGGCCGACCGGTAATGGAATCTGCAATGCGGCTAGACTATCCAGAGACAGACTGTATAAGTGCTGAACAAAGAGAAATAACTGTTGAATTTCTGCCATTTTAGGTCACCGCCGGTCGAATCATAAAGTGAAGATGAGGCTTGTCCGAACTGGTCAACTAAGGCACTACCCGTATATGCAGACGAACTAGAATCGATGATTGCGGGTGAATGAAAATCGCCCGATTTATGCGCTCTATGTTATTAATCGGAAAATAAAGCCAAATCCTTCGCCAAATCTACAACATTTGTCGATAAATTTTCAGAGTTGACGTAGATAGTCACCGACAATCTGGCAAGACAGCGGTGATTCGACCACAAAGCGGGCTGTAGATTGCGATATACACAATCCACAGCCCACCTCATTGTGGAGTCATTGGGTTGTCGGCCATGTTAAAGCCATGACCGGATGCCCTTAGTTACGGATCAAAGGCAAGAACAGGCGCGTATCGGTCTGGCCGCCCGGCAACTGAGTCGGGGTCGGCGTTGGCGTTGCCGGGGTCGTGGTTGGCGTCGGGGTCGCGGGCGTTCCAGTTGGGGTTGGGGTCGGTGTTGTTGGCTCTGTGCTAGGTATGCTTGGGCCGAAAGCCGACGCATTGCCAGCACCATCAATGGCGATCGCGGTCAGGTTGCTCGCCGGCCAATTACCGCTGAAGATCAGCCCAAAGCTGCCATCCAGTTCGGCCACCGTTTGGCCGATAAAATGTTGGCCCTGAGCGCCCAGATCGGCAAAGATCTCGATGGTTTGGCCGGGTTGGGCCTGCCCCGAAACGGTCTTGCCCACCACGCTCAGCAAGGTCGGCGGAGCGACATTAAAATTCGCGCTATCGACCAGGGCAATGCCACCATCGCGGTTGTTATAGATGATATTCTGCGACCACGTGTTGTTGATGGTCTGCGGACCACTGGCCCGGATACCGAACCCTTCATTGTTGCGAATGGTGTTTTGCACCAACATATTGCGAACCGCGAAGTCGCTCAATTGGATCGCATGGCTGAGATGGTTTTCGACTAGATTGCCCTGCACCAGTGTCTGCTGCGCGCGTCGGATATCGATCCCCTGCCGCACGTTGCTCGCAATGGTATTCGAGATCAACTGATTGCCCATCGTGCTGACCGCAACCGAGGCAGCCGTGACCGCAATCCCGTGGCCTTGACCAGCATCGCCATTCTGGCGCACGGTGTTGCCCAAAATCACGTTGTTGTTGCCACGCAGGTAGATCCCGTGGGACTTATTCCCGCTGATCGTATTGTGCTCGATGGTGTTCTCTTCCGCCCATTCGCGAATGTAGATCCCATATTCGCTGTTGTTGGTGAACTCGTTGTTGGAAACCATGTTGCCAGTAGTGGCGAGCGGCATCAACACAGCTCCTTCGCCGATATTCGCACCCTCCAGGCTCATACCCCAAGTGTTCTGGTAGAAACGGTTACGTAGGATCTGATTGTCAACCGAGCCGAGCACCCGCAACCCATAACCTTCGTTGTTGTAGGCAATATTGTTTTCGAGCAAGTTCTCATAAGAAGGGGCCTGCGGATAACGCGAGTTGGGCGAACCAGGGTCGAGCATAAACCCATGGGCCCGACTAGTGGATTCCGGATCCTTATTCCGATTGCCATACGCGGTATTGTTGCGGATGATGAAGTTATTGCAGCCGCGCGAGATGATAAAACCATGCGAACCGTTGTTGTAGGAAATGTTATCTTCGACCAAGACCGTATGAGTGAAGTCATGCGGGTCGAAGCCATAACGGGCATTGTTGTAGAGCTCATTACCGCGGAAGACCATGTTGCCAGCTTGGTAGGTATAGATGCCAAAGTAGTTGTCGTGAATTTTGCTGTTAATGACATCCCCAGAGACGCGCGTGCGCAAGATGGTCGACTCGCTGCCGTCGGGGTTGGTGCCATTGTTGTCGCGCCACGCCAACCCATAACTTTCACCATCAGGCGAGCCCAAGAACCCAATATCAGCATTGCGGATATTCATCTCCGCATCGTACTTGGCGAGCAGATAGGCCCGGCCATTGCTATAATCGGTATCAGGGCCACCACTGACCGTATTCCACGAGGTAATTTTGACCCCGTCGATCAGGATGCTGCCGTTGTGGGTGCGGATGTACACAAAGCTGGCATAGTCATACGGCTTTTCCTCACCAGTCTCCAGGTCAACCTCTTTATAAATGTCGACTCCGGTAGGATTGTTGGGAGCGCCAGACGGATTGCTGCGCAAGCGCAACTCTTTCACCCCCGCGTTCGGTGAGAGATTGAGTACGACATTCGGCCCAATAAAGAGGTTGAGATTGAGCTGCCACACGCCATCCTGCCCCGGCACCTTGACGAGTGCGCCATTGTTCTCGCTACCCAACCCGGTCAGAATATCATTCATCGTCACCACGACTTCGTAGCCCGGTGCCGTGACTTGAATACGCGGCAAGCCACGATCCGGATCGGGCACAATCTCATAGTTGGCGAGCGGATTGGTCCCTGCCTCGGCGCTGCCAAAGGCCGTGCTGTTGCCTTGCGAATCGGTGGCGATCAAGGTCATGAATTTGGAGTCGTAGCCCACAGGCACCTGGAAGGTCCAGTTACCAGCGTTATCGGCAGACACCGTGCCCACGTAAATTTCGCCTTCGAGATCATTCAGCGCCGTGATCTGTTCCGTCGCATTTATCCCGGCTGCGGTCACCAGGTTGGGGTCATCCGAAGAGGCAAAAACCACCGTATCGACGACGAGCTGGGTCGAGTTCCCCGAATCGCTATAGACCTCGATCGTGGCGTTTGGCACACTGATGCCCCCAATGAGATTGGGGCCGAGAATGCTGGACGAGGGGGGCAAGATCCCACCTTGTGCGCCGGCTGCCACCTTGATGCCCAGCTGCCCATTTTTGGTGATGCTGTTGCGGCTGATGGTGTTGCGCATGCTGGTCAAATCGCTGATGGTGATACCATGGCGCACATTTTGGCGAATGGTATTACCCTCGATCTTGTTATCCGTGGCGACACCACCAGTGGCAGCATCCCCAATCGCAATCCCATCGCGACCATTTTGTTCGATCCGATTGCCTTGACCCACCTGGCCAATCTGATTGCTGCGCCCACCCAACAAGCGAATACCACTATCCGCATTCGACGAGATGGTGTTGCTGAAGATCTTGTTATCATCGCCAGGGAGTACAGGCTCATTAGTAATTGGGTAAAGCGAAGGTAAGGGTTCCTTGTACTTCCAATCCGGTTGCGGTTCGTAGGTAGGCATCACATCACCGCCGACAATGTTGATGCCATTGCCGCCATCGCGGATGATGTTGTTGCTAATAGTGTTGCCACCCGTGCGCATATAAATCCCATTGACACCGCTGCGCAGGATGGTGTTCCCGGTAATGATATTGCGATCAGCGCGGGTGTAAAGGTAAATCCCGTGCTCGCTGTTATCTTCGATCAGGTTGTTGCGAATCACGTTTTCCGCCGAAATACCATCATAGCGGTCGCCAGGCATAAAGCTGGCGTTGATACGCACACCACGCTGGTTCTGGTAGATATGGTTGTTTTCGACAATGTTGTTGGAGGATTGGAAGATAGCAACGCCGTCGGAGTTGCCGTAGACGATATTCTCGTAGATGTGGTTATGGTCAGTCCCACGATCCATCATAATCCCGTGCAGATTGTTGTAGACGGTATTGTGATGGATACGATTGTTAATACATTCGCGCGAGAAAATGATCCCATGGTTGCCATTGTCATGAACAATGTTGTAGGCAACCTCAAAATTTTCCGAAAAATCGTGTGGGTCGATCCCGTAATAGATATTGTTATCAAACTCGTTGCGCAGGATATTGAGACCATACGCTTCATACGAGTACATGCCAAAATAATTGTGATGGACTCGGCTGTCCAGAATATTGCCGGTAGCCCAGCTATTGGTATCGGCTTTATTGATCCATTGCCGCCAGGCGAGACCGCTCTGCTCACCAGCGGTCCAGCCCAAGTAGCTCACATCGCTATTAAGGATATCAAGCCGGCCAGCTTTCCAAGCCAACAAATAGCTGCGCCCATCCTCTAGGTTCATATCGGGCCCATTCACCGTGGGGTCCCACGAGGTGACCGCCACGCCATCAAACAGAATATGGCCATATTGATAGGCGGTCATCACGACGGCAGCGGTTGGATGCGAGCGCTTTTCGTCTATCTGCTTCAAAGGACCAGCGGTGCTCAACAGGCGGAGGGTGGTCACCTCAGGGGCTTTAATCTCTAGCCGGGCAGTACCTGTGACCAGCACGCTGGCACGCAGCAACCAATTGCCGCCGCCTTGGTCAACCAATTTGTCACCATGGCCAATGGCAGCCAGCGCCGTCGCCAATTCGGGAATGGTGATGACATCAACCGCCGGCGCGACTGAAACGCCGCCGATCCCAATTTCATTCAAGCCCGTACGCGGATTCACTACGGGGTAGCTGACATTGGGAAGCGCCTGTCCTTCGGCATGGGCCAATGGCCAAGTGGGCGCGGGCAAAAGCCAAATCGCCACCATCAACAACGCGATGCGCACCGACCATTGAAACGCCCGAGAATCTTTAAATTTTAGCATGAAATGTACCATGAGAACCCACCCGCACGCAGTCCCCGCCCTTTGCCACTGGGCCGCGAACCGAACAACCAGCTCGTAGAGACGGTGCCGGCACCGTCTCTACGGAGAAATAATAACGGCTCTGCACCCGGAAAAACCGCTTATGAAAACGGAGGGAGCAGAACCAAATTTTTACAATTCTGCCTTAGGCGTGGACGGCATGCACACCATTGCCGTTGGCAACCACATGACCATTGACAGCAGCACCATTGCCATTTGCGACAACACCATTCCCATTGCCATTGGCATGATAGCCATTGCCATTGGCTTTGTTGCTGTGGTTGTTCTTGGTGTTGAGGTATTGCTTGATCGCGTCTTCGATCTCATCCGGTGAAGCCACGGCGGGCAACTCTGCTTCGAGTTTCTGGTTGACCGCGATGGTCGCGCCCAACATCAAGTGCTCGAAGCCATTATCCTCGCAGAAGGCCATAAAGCCGACCGTATCCTTGGGCAAGCAGGTACCACCATACGGAGCGCCACCACGCGTCCCATAAAGGGGATTCCACATGCTCTCAGCACTGCGGGCCACCACGGCACCAATGAGGCGGCTATCAACACCCAACTTCTCGCAGATCTGGTGCACTTCGTTGAAGTAGCTGATCTTCACCGCGTTGTAGATATTGTTGACATATTTGATCATCTCCGCCTCGGTCGGCGTGCAATTGGCGATCAAGCTGCCAAAGGGAGCATACAACGCTTGCAGGATGTCGGCCGTGCGCCGATCCGACGTGCCCAACACGGTGATCCAGGGGCGCTCGAAATCTTGGACATTGGTCCGTTGGCGCAAAAACTCGGGATTCATCGCCACGCCAAAATCGACGGCAGCCTTCTTGCCCGAACCCGCTTCCAACAGCGGCAGGATGCGCTTTTCGGTGGTTGTCGGCGGCACAGTGCTGCGCACCACCACCACCTGGAATTTCTCCGCCGGAACCGTCGCCATGCCCTTTGCGACAACCTTCGCCGCAGCTTCCAAATGACCCAACATCACCCGATTGTTGATGGTTGGCGTCGAAATAGTTAACATAATAATATCATAATTGCTCCACTGCACTTGATCTTCGTGCATCGCAACATAGCCTTCTTGCGTTAGGAGCTCAATTTTGGCTGGATCAATGTCTACAAAATGGACAAGATTCCCCTTCTTAGCAAGACCTTTACCCGTCGCTTGACCAACTACGCCTGATCCGACAACTAAGATGTGGTTCATGGTAAAATTACTCCCTGAGCTGAGGTTATTGCTGATTGCGCTCTACTGACAGATGATCATGCCACACACCGGAGCGGATAATGCTCCGCAAACCAATTAGCTTTTTATCAAGTAAGTGGCGTCTATCTAATAGCGTGGTGGATTTTCAAGAGCGTATAGAGCAATCAGCCAATCAAGTTATCTAATTAAGATGAATGACGTATTTCCCTAAGGCAAATTACTGACTTTCTACATACTATAATCGTAGTTTTTGGCAGAATCCTTCGCGTCATTCGAATAATTGTTATAACTTGTTTGAATGATCTCTAATTTATCGCTCATATTTCAGCTAGCCAGCACTGGAAAGTGCTCGAGGGAGGGGCCAAGCCTCTATCCACTTCAAGACAGAGCATCTTGGATATAGATATAGGTCAATCGATTATAGACATAAGTCAAAAGGACAATTGGTGATCCAACAGATCAGCCACAGCCCACACACCTACTTAGGGGACTACAACTTGTTAGAGGAGATTGCGGAGTTACAATACAGGTTAAGGCTCCAAGAGGAACACCATGGAGCGCAACTTTTTGTCGTAGCAGAACCCCTATCCACTACAACAATTAACGTAGAAACACCCTAGCCGGATTGGTTGGCCGGCTAGCTTGATCGATCACAGCTTATCCACCAGCCCGCTTCGCAGCATAGCCCAGTTCATTTAACAGGATCACCAGCTTATCGCGCTGATCCCCTTGAATCTCAAGCGTATCACCTTTGAGTGCGCCACCGGTTCCCAACTTGCTCTTCAATTGCTTGAGCAGCTCGGCTCGACTCGCCTCAGAACCACCAATCCCAGTGATCACCGAAACACTTTTCCCACCTCGGCCTGCTCGCTCCAACGCAACACGCACCCCGCTGGTAGGGCGCTTCGGCTTTTTGTCGAAGGCAGCCGCGCGCCGGGCCGGCGGATTAACGTCCTCGGTGGACGCTGTAGGGTCCGTTGAGTAAACCAGTTTGCGATTCTTGTCAGTCATCTCTGAGCCTCTGCTCGAAAAATCAGGTACTGTCGAACCTGGGATAAGCAATCACAACCGCGCCTTGTTATGGATAAAGCAGCGGTTGGCTTTATGCGGATGGCAATCGACTACCTACGAAATCCGCGGCACCGCGCACAAAACTCTCCATGGGCATCGCGCGCTTGCCTGCTGGCTGCACCAATTCGGGCAGCAACAAACCCGAGCCAGTCCCAATCGCCGCGCCCTGCTCGGTGGCAACCACCAAGCCAGGTTCCGCCTCACCGGGTAAAACTCGCGCCCGCCAGATCTTAAAATTCGCGCCGCGCCATTCAGTATAGGCCGACGGCCAAGGTGTATAGGCTCGCGTAGCCCGTTCGATCGCAGCTGCAGGGAGTTGCCAGTCAATCCGCCCATCTTCCTTGCGGATCAACCCACAGGTGGAGACTTCCCCCGGCAATTCGCTCTGCGCTACGGGTGTAATCTTATCGGCGGCCCAGGCAGGAAGCGTCGCAGCCAAGAGCGCTGCCCCTTGCTCGGCCAAACGCTCGCTCAGGCTGGCCGTGGTATCTTCTGACGAGATAGGCTGAGTCTCCTGGGCTAACACGGGCCCCGTATCCACGCCCTCATCCATCAGCATAATGGATACACCGGTGGTCACCTGCCCGTCCAATAATGCTGCCGTGATTGGCGAGGCCCCACGGTAAGCGGGTAATAGACTGGCGTGGACGTTGACAGCCCCCAAACGAGGAACCGCCAACAGCGCGGGCGGCAAAATCAAGCCATAGGCTGCCACAATCAGCAGATCGGGCGCAAGGGCCTCAATCGCTGCAATGGCCGTGGGGTCTTTGCGCAGCGTTTTGGGTTGAAAGACCGGCAACCCCTGCTGGACAGCATACTCTTTCACCGGTGAGGCGACCAGACGTTTGCCGCGCCCGGCGGGCCGGTCGGGCTGGGTCAACACTTGAACAATCTGCCAGCCTTGCGCAGCTGCCTGTTCGTGCAAAGTGCGTAAGGTCGGCACCGCAAAGGCTGGCGTCCCCATAAAGATCAGACGCAATGGTGTTTGGCTCATAGGTTGATTATACCTATACTCAACGCTGGCGAAAAACGTTGGCAAACCTGCAACTTTTATAGATAGGTTACGTATTGCTCTCTACAAGAGTCAAGAGTTTAACCACGTCTTGTCAGTTCGTTTAGACAAATCGTGCATGTATCCTCAGTTATTTTATGCTGAAGGCAGAAAGAAGTGAGCAGGATGGAAGAAACCAAAAGCAATTTCGAGTCGGCAGAAGAAGCCCCCACACCGGAATATCAGGACGAACAGAGCCGAACGCCGGTTGAACGGATAGCCGATACAGCCCGAGAAGGCGCAGCCCAAGCTGCCGATGCCTTCCGGAAGGGTGAATTTTTACATGAAGCAGCCATCGACGCGACAGCTACCCCTGACGATCGGCTGATAGCATTATTAAGCTATGCCAGTCAGGTAGTGATCCCGCTCTTGCTGCCGATCATCGTCTTGATCAGCGAGAGCAGCAAGCAGCGACCGTTTCAGCGTTATCACGCTGTGCAGAGTTTAGCATTGGCTATTCTGTTTGGTCTGGGGATGTTGGTCTTCGGGGTTGGCTCGATGGTCCTCATGATTGTGCCGATCATCGGCTGGCTGGTTGGCATCATGCTGGCCTGCCTGAGTCCAATCGCCTGGCTAATGGGCGTCATTGCCATGTTCTATTATGGCTACGAGGCTTACCGCGGCAAGCGATTTGCAATCCCTGGGTTAACCAACTTTCTGCGTGACCAAGGCTGGATCTAACACGCTGGGCGCATGACTTGGCCCTCATATCTGAAAGACGCTGGTGCAGTGTACCAGCGTCTTTTTTTTATGGGTTGGCAACTAATCGTTAGATTCAAGAAAAGCAAGCTGATATCTAAAAATTCGCAACCAATCCTTTCAGAAAGATCAATAAAATTAATAAAAATATTAAAAATATCAAAATAAAGTATTGACAATCTCAATTTTTCTGCTATAGTACCTTTAAATCGTTTCGTCACCCCGAGCGCGCAGAAAGGAACTGGTATGTTTACCATTAGCCCTCAGCTTGTTGAACAAAGTCGAGCGCAGCACCAAGCCCTTTTGGAAGCTGCCCAGCGTGCACAACTAGTTGCTTCATTGGCTCCGTCGTCTAATCGGCCCAAGTTTGGCTATCGGCTTGGTGAATGGCTCGTGCGACTTGGTGAGTGGCTTAAAGCTCAGCATCACTGCCCGACCACCTCTCATCCCTCGGCGATGGTGCGCTGAGCATCACTGGCAGAAACCAGGCTGCCCACCTTTTGCCAGTTACCTTTTTGTTCCAGGAGGAATTCACCTATGTTACCGCTACCCACCCGTTCTCCATTCACCGGCGGAGAAATCATCATTACCCAGTTTTATTGTCCGGAGAGTGGAGTCAAGGTTGAAGGAGAATTTAGCCTTGATCAGCCATTTGCCCAATTAACCCCCGAGCAGCTGCAATTCGTCATCACCTTTGTGCGCTGCGAGGGCAAGTTGAATCGAATGGAAAACGAATTAGGGCTTTCTTACCCCACGCTGCGCACACGCCTACACGAAGTTATCCGAGCGTTGGGCTACGAACCGGGCAAAGAGGAAAGCCAACCGCTCCCCGAAGCCGACCGACGAGCGGTGCTCAATGCATTAAACAATGGCGATGTAAGTTTTGAGGAAGCGATGCAATTGTTGAAAGGAGAGGGCAAATGGGACGCCCAACCGTAATCGAAGTGGGTGCAACGCCCAAAATTATCCTCCAGCACGTTGCAGGGGATCTAATCATCCGCACTTGGGAACGTAATGAATTATCGGCTCGCGAAGCAAGCGAGACCCTGCAGATTCAGCAAGAAGGGGAAACGATCCTGATTCGCAGCGACGATGATTGTGCATTGCAGATCCCCGTACGTGCGTCACTCCAAATCGAAGGTGTGGATGGCGACTCCAGCATCACCGGATTGCGCGGTCTGTTGAGCAGTAATCGCATGAGCGGGGATGTCGAAATCCGGAATTGTGGCTCACTTCAGCTTGCGCTTGTTGAGGGAGATTTGGAGATCAAGAATAGCCAGGGCGACTGTACAGTGGCCCAAGTGACCGGTGATGCCGAACTCGACCAGATCCAAGGCAAGGTGCAAGTTGGTCAGGTGGAGGGCGACCTCGCGCTGCGGCGTATCCACGGCAGTTGTCGTGTGGAAGTAGTAACCGGTGATCTGGAGATCAAAGAGATCATGAGCAGCTTTTCGGCCAGTAGCATCGAGGGAGATGTAAATGGCGTGCGGATTCATGGTAGCTGCCGGCTCCAAACGGTTGGGAGCGATGTTAAGTTAGAAGATGTGATGGGCTCGTTGCAGATCGAAACAGTAACGGGCGATCTCAACCTTGAGCGCATCCATGGCGAGTCGCGCGTGGGCGAAGTTACTGGGGATGGCAATTGCACCGAGATCATGGGGCCGCTCACGCTGACCACCGTCTCCGGCGATCTGAATGCGGTACGTGTGCATGGCCCCTGCTCTATGCAGGCTGTGAATGGGGATGTCGCGCTGGAACATATCTTTGGTCCAACCACGGCCAATAGCATCGGCGGCGCAGTAAGTGCACGCCACCTCCTCGGCGGCACCACCATTGAACAGATTATGGAGCGCGCCCAGTTTGAGCATGGTCGCGGCGAGTTGACCATTGGTCGAGTCGAAGGCGACCTAAGTGTCCACCACCTTGCGGGGAACTTGAATGCAACGAGCGGTGGCAACGTCTCCTTGACCCTGCCACTGCATAAAGGGCAGCGCTGCCAAGTGCGAGCGGATGGCAATATCCACTGCCGGATTCCAGCAGACGCTGATGTGCGGCTCGAGTTGAGCAGCGAAGGCCAGTTGGCGATCCGCAAGCTGGAGCAAGCACAGCCCATTCCGCAAGACCATGAAGGGCCGGTAGAATTGACCCTGGGCAATGGTTCGGCATATTTGGCGCTGCACGCTGGTGGCAATCTACTCCTGTCTGGCCAATGGGGTGGTGAGGCCGAGTGGAGCGGTTGGGCCGGGAGTGAATTTGGCGCCGAATTTAGTGAAGAGTTTGGCGAACGTGCAGCTGAATTTGCGCAGCAGATTGCCAGCCAAGTCGAGCATCAGGTGATCAATCTTTCTCGCCAGATCGATGAGCGGTTGGCCCAATGGGGAGGTAACGAGGAACTTGCTCAGCGGATTCAAGAAAAAGTGCAAGGAGCCATGCGCCGTGCCGAAGAGGCGATCAGCGAGGCAATGCGCACAGCGGAACAGCGAGCCCGTGAAGCAGAACGCCGTGCTGCCGAATATGAGGCTCGGCGACCAAAACGGCCAGGCCGTTGGGACGTTGTTCCACCCCCAGTTCCCCCGGCACGCGCCCCACGCGCTAAGACGTCCCTAGTGAGCGAAGAAGAACGCTTGATGATCTTGCGCATGGTAAGCGAGGGCAAGATCTCAGTCGAACAAGCGGAGCAGCTATTGGCCGCACTGGGCCAATCAGAGGCTGGCGACTAAAGCACGCCCACTGCGAATAGAAAGTTCAATACCAGTCAGGAGCTTCCTGACTGGTATTTGTTTTAGCAAGAAACTGGAGCTAGGTTGTAATCCTGAGTGCGGCAACTACACGAAGAGAGGCAAACGAGCTCGCTTGTGGGATAGCAGCGGCTAATAGGCCCCGCGGCCGCGCATCACCACACTGATGGTCCGCCACAAAATTTGCAGATCCAACCAGAGCGAATAGTTCTGAATATAGTAGAGATCCTGCTCGGTGTGGAGGTGCATCGGGTTGTCGCTGCGGCCATTGACTTGCCACCAGCCAGTCATCCCTTGGGGAACAGCAAGGCGCTTCCGTTGCCAGGGCTCATATTTTTCGACCAGCCAGGGCAATTCGGGGCGCGGGCCCACCACGCTCATCTCGCCCATGAGGACATTAAACAATTGGGGCAATTCATCAACACTCGTGCGCCGGATCCAACGCCCAACTCGAGTAATGCGAGGATCATTCGCCTGCTTGTGCATGATCTTCCCCTGAGCGTCAGCCTGCCCAATGTTGGGGAACACCTTATCAGCATTGACGATCATCGAGCGAAATTTCCACATCCGGAAAGGTCGACCATTCTCGCCTACCCGTTGCGCCCCATAGAAGATCGGACCACCATCTTCCAGTTTAATCGCAATCGCTACTGCGGCCATAATGGGTGCAGCAACCAGCAGCCCGAGCGCGGAGATGAAAATATCCAACAGCCGTTTGACAAGCCGCTGAAACTCGTGGATGGCCGGGTCTCGCAGCCCGATCAAGGGGATGCCGCCCAGACTTTCGACCGTGGCCCCAAAGTAAGCAAGCCCAAAATAGTCGGGAACGACGCGCACAAAGACTGGCAGCGTGTGCAACATCGTTACCAAATTAGCTAAGCGCGTGTGGGCATGCGGAGGCAACGCCACCAACACCTCATCGATCCGCTCACGGCGGACGAGATCAGTAATGGTATCAATTGGTCCTAGCACAGGTAGACCGTGCAAACGCTGTCCCTGCTTCTCGACATCGTCATCCAAATAGCCGACTACTTCAATCCCGGGCCAATCCAACCGTCGAAACTCAGCCACCAGGTCTTGACCAACTTTGCCAGCCCCAACCACCAGGATCCTCGCCACGCTGCTCGAGCGTGTCGGACGCGAGCGGTGCCACAAGCGCAACGCTACTCGATAGCCCCATAATAAAAGGAGGGCGCTAACAAAGAAATAACCATAGGTGAGCCGAGCCAACTCAATTTTGGCCAGGTAGAGCAAACCAGCGAGCGAAAGCGCGGCCAGGGTATGGGCGACAAAAATGCGTTGAAACTCGTCGGCCCAACGGATTACCACCCTTGGGGTGTAGACAGACAACACCAAAAAGCTGACAATCCACAATACGCCAATCGCCATATGCATGCGCCAAGAAGGCACATAAATCCAACGGTTGATATATTGCGGATCCAGTTCCTGGCCAAAGGGTAAGATAAACCTAGCTTGAATACTCAACCAAAGGGCAAACTGAATCAGCGCGCCATCCAGCAAGAAAAGCGCTGCCATATAGTTCGTGCTGAATCGCTTAAACATAACAGACCTCGTGTGATGCGATGGACGATGGCATTGGCAATTC
>CAZMRA010000087.1:0-16665 GCA_964568485.1 uncultured Caldilineaceae bacterium
GGATCTTGATAGCGCTGTGCGGTGGCGATCCCTTGCTCGATGATCGGCTGGTAATATGCTGGATCCGCAGCGAGGTTGATCAGGGCTTGCTCGATGGCCAAGCCCAGCGCGTGCAAGTCACCGTTTTCCACCAGCAGGCAATTCTGCTGAGGCCCGTCGCCGACCATAAAATCGGCCCCGCCAATCCCGTGATAGCCAATCACCAAGCAGCCGCACGCCATAGCTTCCAAAATGGAAACGTGCATGCCCTCTTGTAGCGTCGTCGTCAAGAAGATGCGGCTGGCGCGCAAGTGGGCGGCATACCCCGCTTCGGCCAGTTCCCGCAGCGCCACCCAGTTATAGGCTGGCCCCGGCAACGCTTTCTGCGCAAAGACCCCTTCCAGCCACGTTGCGCTCTTTTCTTTGCGGGTCAGATAGACGATCTGTGCCTGTTTGGGTTCCTCTGGCACAAAATAGAGCCGTGGATCGATCACCTCGCGGATCAAGGTTGCCTCGATGCCCATGCTCCAAGCCAAAAAGTGTTGAATCGTCGGCGACTTGGTGATCACGGCGTCGATGCCATAATCTTGCCAGCGTTCGCCGGGGCGCAAGCGATGATAGTTCGGCAACCAACTCAGGGCAAAGACAATCCGCCGCCCTTCAAAGCCTTGGGTCTGGCGGATGTAATCGAGCATGGTCTCGGGGAAAACCAGCGTATCATCCACATGGAATTGGGGCCGATCCGCCAGCCAGATGATTGGCACTTGCCAATCGTGCCATGTCAATTGGAAGGGGCGCTGCCCGTGCACAATGGCCGCATCAAACCCGAGCTCTCGCAGCCGATGTACATGGCGATACAGTGTTTTGGTGCCGCCCGAAGGTTGAGGGAAATCGGGACAAAAATAGAGAATCCGTGCCATAAGCGCAAGTTGGGTGAAGCATCCGCCTGATTGAACCGTGGCGTCAGTCGCGGTGATTGAAACGAATGCGGGCTATAGATGGCCGCGCTCGAGTGCCTCGGTGATCATCGTGCCGTACGCTTGCACCACGGGCAACAACCGGGCAAAGCGTTCGTCCTGGGTGTGGCCCTGGCGGTAACGATGATAGATCTGCTGGATGATCCCCGCGATCTTGAAGAGCCCATAGACGTAATAAAAGAGCAGATGATCCACCGGGCGCCCACTGGCCACGCCATATTCTTCGACCAATTGGCGCCGGTTCAGATTGCCCGGTGCGGTGGTGATGCCAAACATGGCTTGCAGGGCTGGCGGATCCTCGGGTTCGATCCAATAGCCGAGGGTCGTACCCAAATCCATTAGCGGATCGCCCACCGTGCACATCTCCCAATCCAACACCGCGCGGATCACGGTGGGCTCCTCAGCCGACAAAATCACATTGTCGTATTTGTAATCGTTGTGGATCAGTGCCGGCGCCGGCTCGGGCGGTAGGTGATTAGGCAACCAGTCGATGGCCGCCTCCACGCCGGGGATCTCGTTGGTCTGCGCGGCGCGATAGCGTTTGCTCCAGCCACTGATCTGGCGGGCGCCATACCCGGCCGGGCGACCGAGGTCGGCCAGGCCCGCTGCGTGGATGTCGAGGGCGTGAATTTCGGCCAGATTGTGGATAAAGTTGATCGACAAGCGCCGGAAAATCTCGGGCGGAAAGCGCTGCTCACGCTGTTTCCCAGCTCGCAAGATCACGCCGGAGACGCGCTGCATCACATAGAACGGGGCGCCGATCACACTTTCATCGGTGCAATAGAGCAGGGGGCGGGGCACACGCGGGTAGACCGACCAGAGCCCAGAGAGCACTTTATATTCACGCCCCATGTCGTGCGCAGAATGGATATTGGCCCCAAATGGGGGGCGACGCAAGACTAACTCTTGCTCACCCAGCCGCAGCAAATAGGTGAGATTCGAATAACCGCTCGGGAATTGATCGACTTGCAATGGCCTGCGGGCCGCACTCAAATGATCTAATAGATAGGCCTCAAGCCGAGCAACATCCAATTGTTCGCCCTGGCGCACTGCCTCAGCCTGATCCAATGCCGGTTGTCCGTAGTCAGAACCCTTCATCAATGACGAATTCCTCTTCTCCCTTGCCTCCCACAGCTGATGATAGACCCCAAAATCCGCAACCTCGACTGAGCACGCTGGATCGAGATATGGACAAAAACTGGGTTCCTAGTACAATGAGGGAGCGTTTTTTGAATGGCGGTCGGAGTTCCCGCCTTACCAAAACATAGGAGCAATTGTATCGTGAACCTTACCAACCCAGCAAACCTGCCCGGGGCAGCAGGCACGCCGCGTGCGCTGTCCACTGACGGTATCAGTCGTGTCGCCATTGCGGTGGTCGCCGGTTATATTGCGGCGCAAATGTTGGCCGATATTGCCAGTTTGAAGATCGGCCTTGTCGCTGGTCTCGCTGTTGATATGGGCACTTTCATTTACCCCATCACCTTCACTTTGCGTGATGTTGTGCATAAGGTATTGGGGCGTGAAAATACCCGCTGGTTGATCATCCTCGCCGCAGTGGTGAATTTGGCGATGGCCCTGTATTTGCGCTGGGTCGCCAGTGTACCGAGCGATCCCGAATGGGGCTTGGGCGAGCAATTCAGTGCGATTCTGGCCCCGGTTTGGCGCATTGTGATCGCCTCCATTGTGGCCGAGGTCGTCAGCGAGTTGCTTGATACCGAAGTCTATCACTGGTTTGTGACGCGCATCACCCGCCGTTTTCAATGGCTGCGCGTGTTAATCAGCAACAGCGTTAGCGTGCCGGTGGACAATCTGATCTTTGCGGTTGGGGCTTTTGGCTGGGCGCTGCCCTGGGGGGTTGTCTGGCAGATTTTTGTGGTGAATTTGCTGGTAAAATATGGCGTAACAGTGATCAGTTTGCCGTTGATCTACCTCGCACCAGAGCGGTCAACGTCACATACTCAGTAAGCATTGGCGAGTATGTGAGGTAGTAGCAACAAGGATAGCGCATGGAACAAGCCTATATCGACCGATTGCGGGCGGCGGGCTATAAAATTACCCCGCCGCGCTTGGCAGTGCTACAAGTGATCGAGCAAAATGGCGAGCACCTAAACACGAGCGAGATTCTGCAGCGCGCTCAGGCCATTTACCCGGCGGTTGGGCGCGCCACGGTCTATCGCACATTGGAGCTGTTGACCCAACTCGGCATCGTCCGCCCGATCTACTTGGGAGAGAATGGCCCAACTTATATTTGGGCCGAAGGCGGCCATCACCATTTGGTCTGCTCAGCTTGTGGCAAAGTGGTCGATTTTCAGCAATGTATTGCCGATCAAATGGTCCAAGAATTGACCGACCGCTTTGGCTTTGCCATCGAGAGCCATCTGCTCGAATTTTATGGGTTATGTAAGAATTGTAAGTTGGATTAATCGCCGCTTCCAGCGCGATTGGTCGAGCGCCGCAATGGGCGGATCAACGCTTGCAAGAGCCAAATGACCGCGCCAAAGGGCAAATAGAGGACTTTGAAGAGTGCGATCGCTCCCTGCCAGAGTGGTCGCACATGGGCCAAGCTGGAGCGCGCCACCAGCACAGTTGCTCCTAAAATCGACACAGAGATCAAAAACTGCGTCGCCTCGCTCAGGTGAATGTGAAATATCTCCTTGAGCAGTAAGATAACACCCAGCGAAAATACCAACAAGAATGCACCAGTCTGCAGCGCTGGTTCCCAACCAATCAGCCTGGTGAAGATCGTGGCCGCAAAGCGCATCATCAAAATGCCAATCCCCACGCCGACCATGATCACCCAAAGTTGATCCGACAAGGTAATCGCCGCCACAACGTTGTCCAAGCTAAAAGCGAGATCGGCCAGTTCGATAGTCGCGACCGTTGACCAGAAGCCGCGTCCTGCTCGCACAGGGGTTGCTGATGGATGGTGCTCCTCCGCGGTATGATCGTGATCCATTTGAGTAATGTGGTTGACCGCGAGGTAGATCAGATAGAGCGCCCCCAACATCCGTAGCCAACTCGACTGGATTATCACCGAGGCGATCAGGAGCATCACAAAGCGCCCGGCGTAGGCACCAATCAAACCGACTTTGAGCGCGGCTTCACGTTGCATCCCTAGCAATGGGGTGGTTGTGTCGGCCAGCCAGGCCAAGGGAGCCGGCCAAGGTACGGGTTTGTCGTTGGGGAGCGGGGCAGCCATCGCCCCTAAAATGGCGGCATTGTCGATCGATAAGATGCCCTCTAAGAAGATCAGTTGCAGAATAATCGCAATGACTGACCAATCCATGGTGATGCTACTTTCTGGTAAGTGATCTGGTCTAGGTTGGCACTTACAGCCAGTCCGTCAATTCGGTGACGGAAGTCAGGACCAAATCAGCCTCGCGCATCTCTTCAGCCACACCAAGTCCGGTCAGCACCCCTGCCGTTGCCATCTCCATGGCTCGGGCTGCCCGTAAATTGACATCCGTATCGCTGACCATCAAGAGCTGGTTGGGTTGCAAGCCCAACCGTTCTGCAATCACCCCCAGTCCTTCACTGCGCGGCAATAGATTGCGCACCTCGGCCCGGGTAAGCACCACTTCAAAGATTCCTTGATCTAACTCTGCCCGACGCAAGAATTGTGCCACTTCCTCTGGCTCGCGCATGGAGATCAACGCACAGCGATAGAAGTTGGTTAATTGTTGCAGGGTAGCAGCAACAGGCAGTGGCCGCAAGTCCTGCAGGGGGGGATATCCCCGTAGACTGTCCAGCAGGGGTAACATCCGCTGGACGCGGGGATGTTTGTCTAGGTGGAAGCGATGGATCTGGCTAAGCAGGAAGTTGACTGCTCCTTCAGACATCACTAACAGCCGGCGCGCCACCTCTCGCCGGCGATCGGCAGGCGCCAATCGTTCTAGCCAATAGAAGTAACTCACTGCCCAACCGGTGGCTTCCCAATTGGGCTCGGCGAGCGTGCCATCGAGATCAAAGATTACGGCTTCGATCTTGCGCCCAGCCACCAATCCGGGAATGCGCATCGCCGCTTGGGCCAGATGCGGCGAGTGGAATGGCTCTTGGTCGAGCAGCTTGCGATAGATATAGGTGAGGATGATGCGACAGCTGGCAATCACTGGGGTTGCCAGGAGAACACCCAAGACGCCAAAGACCAGTGCACCTGCCACCGTACCGATGAAGGCAACGGCTGGATGCAGTTTGACCCGTCCCCCAACCAGTCGCGGTACCAGATAAACATTTTCAATCTGAGCGATGATCGAATAGATCACCAAGACGATCACAGCGAATGCGAGATTGTTGACCGGTAGCCAGGTGGAGCCTTGGAAGAGCGCCATCAACACCGCGATGGTGCCGCTGATGCCTTGCCCGATATTGGGCAAAAACTCCATGACACCGGCAAGCAGGGCGAGACCCCCAGCGTTGGGCATCCCTACGATCACCAGTGGGATCCAGGTGATAAAGCCAAAGACCAGCGCTAAGACGGTTTGTCCGCGCAAAAAGGCTTGCCAGGTTTCGCCCAATTCTTCGGCAAGTTGGCGGGCATCCTCTTGATAATCAAGAGGGATTTGTTCAAAAATGGTGCGACGCAACTTTTGCAGATCGACCAAGATCCAAAAATTGAGCACCAAGACATAGACCGTCTGCAGCACACCGCTGCTGACCCCACGGAAGATCGAAAGTGGATTGGCTGTTGCTAGCAGCACATTTTGCAACCCATCGCCTACCTGTTGCAGTAGGGTATCGGGCGAGAGATGCAGATCCCCCAGCGTGAGCAAAAAGCCTGTGCTGGCGCTTTGGAGGCTTTCCACCAAACTCTCGAGTGTATCGCGCAGGGCTAACGAAAGGCTGATCGCCCGCGGAATGATCAAGGTTGGTGCCAGCAATAAGAGGGCAAGGATTACGGTGTAGAGGACGGCAACCGCAGTACTGCGCGCCCAGCCGGTCTGGCGCTGCAGCCAGTTGACCGGGTAACTAAGCACAAACGCCAAGAGCAGTGCCACGATGGTGGCTGGAATCAGCGCCCGAAATGTGGCGACTAAAATCAACGCCAGGATCGCCAATACGACGATCACAATGACTTTGGTTGTATTGTTCCAGCGGCGCGAACTCATAGTCGGCCTAGCGTACGGATGATGGGCTTGTCGTAAGCCTTGTGCGTGGCACAGACGGGAGCAGACAAGTTGGAGAAACAAAACAAAGCCGACCCAAATCGCTTAGCGTGGGCGTTGTGAAGCGAGGATGTGTGGGACAGCGAACGTGAATTCATGATCAGAAATACGCAAATTGGTCGAGGGGCCAATACCGGAGCCAAACCCGGCCGACAATCAGCTTCCGCTCGACCGGGCCAAATGATCGGCTATCGTTGCTGTTGCTGCGATTGTCACCCAAGACAAAATATTCCATTGCCCCTAACCGAATGGGAGGCATCTCTTGAAACGTTAAATCGTGCGGAAAGGGCTCGGCCAGCGGTTGCCCATCGATCCAAACTTGCCCATCTTTCAGGGCTACTAGCTCCCCCGGCAGACCGACAATCCGTTTTACCAGCATCTCTTCCATGCCCGGTAAGTCTAGCACAACAATGTCGTTGCGCTGGGGGGCTTGAAAGCGATAGCTGATTTTGTCGATGATCAGCCTCTGGAACTGAGTCAGGTTGGGCTCCATGCTTTGCCCATAAACCACCGTTGCCTGGGCGAGAAACAGATGCACTACGAAGGCCAAAATCAGCGCGGGGGCAACGACTTGGAGTAATTCTCGCAGCCAAAGCCACCAAGGATCCTCAGTTGTTTGTTCAGTTGAAGGGAAACGGTTTGGTTCTTGATACATAAAACAACCCTTGTTTCTGCGTCGCTTAGTCTCGATCCTAAAATCTGGCTCAACTGAGTGTCGGGCTCACTGCGAGCACCGCAACCCTGTTTAGGATAGGTCTTAACTGAGCCTCATTGCAGATGCTCACAGTATAGTGAGAGAGTAGATTTTTTCCAAACCACACAGCTAGCCAGCGTTATGCTGGCTTTCAGGGGGATAGATTTTCCCACTTTGCTGTCCAGCCCGCGGCTATACCACTGAAGTGGCAAGCGTCATACCCATGTTCGCGAGGTGATTGGGTGTCCCCAAAGATTTCTGTGACTTCTTTCTAAGAAAGGTTATAATGCGCTGCGCTACTTGCCTTGAGGGCAGCACAACAAAATTCTCAGCAAACTGTAAGCAAAGTTGAGAGAGATTCATGTATATTAAGAGAGAAATGACTTCTTAAGGTATACCCCTAGTTTGACGCAATTATCTGACGAGGACTATACTGTTGGTATGCGTTTCCACGCTGGTAAAGCCACGAAATCGCGATGACGGCTCTGACCGTCACTGGCCTAAGTAAGATGCACGACTGGCATACTAGGGGCAACAGCAAATGGCTTGCCAATGGTCTAGCCGGGCGTTTGTCCCAGATAGAGATGCGCGAATGGGTGTAAAGTTGTTCTGCTTATGGAAACAAGCGAGCTACCGACTGTGGTCGCATTTAGCGATATTGAGTAGCTTCTTGTTATTACTATATGTTTGCGCAGATGCCGTTCAGGCACAAGTAACCACGCCGACTGTTGTATCCCCCACTGCAACCTTAACTGCCGAACAACTAGCCCAACTGGCCGCGGCTGAAGATGCTGCCCTCAGCGCCCAGGTGGAGGCCATCTTGGCCCAAATGTCTCCTGCCGATCGGGTTGGCCAACTCTTTATGGTCACCTTTATGGGCAGCAATCCCTCATTCAATAGCGAGATCAGCCGGTTGATCTATGATTACCGCATTGGTGGGGTGGTTTTAAGCCCGCAGAATCGCAATTTTAGCAATGCATTGGGCGTGGATACTCCGCGCCAAGTGGCCACCTTAGTCAACCAGTTGCAGGCGTTAGCTTACGGTGTCTTATTGCCAAGCGACCAGGCCTTGCAGCACAGCCTGAATGATCCTTGGCCCCCACCAGGGTTAGTCTTGCTGACCAGCCAAAGTGGTAGCCCTCCGCCCAACTTACCCTTGTTGATTGCCGTAGAACAATGGGGTGATGGCACCCCTTACACTTCGTTGCGCCGAGGGTTTACGCCGTTGCCCTCGCAGATGGCTATTGGCGCCACTTGGAACCTTGAGCTTGCACGCCGCGTTGGCCAAATTGTTGGGCGGGAATTACAGGCCGTTGGGGTCAATATGTTGTTAGGGCCCAATTTGGATGTCTTCGATCAGCCACGGGCGGATCGAGTCGGGGCGTTGAGTTTGCATTCCTTTGGGGGGAGCCCCTATTGGGTTGGGCAGATGGGCCGTGCATATATTGCGGGCGTCCATGAGGGCTCCAACGGTCGGATTGCGACCATGGCCCGCCATTTTCCTGGCCAGGGTAATATCGACCGCTTGCCTGAACAAGAGATCGCCACGGTTCAGTTGAGCCTGGAAGAGATGCGTTCAACAGCTCTTGCCCCGTTTCGCAGTGTGACACGTGGTAGCTCGGTTGTGCCCAGTCGCATCGGCGATCTCGTAATCACTGATGGTTTGCTGACCAGCCACATGCGCTATAGCGCCCTGCCGGGGCGCGCAACCCCGATCAGCTTAGGGCCAGAACTGAGCATGACGCTCGATCAGGAAGGTTTTGCCGAATGGCATGCCAATGGCGGCATTCTGATGAGCAATGCGATTGGGGTTCCTGCGATTCAGCGGTATTACGATCCAACCCTGAGCGAATTTACGCCGCGGCGCGTGGCTCTCGATGTCTTCTCCGCCGGCCATGACCTCATCTACTTGGATAATCTCAGCTTGGATGGGGATTGGGCCGCCGAATATGCCGCAATTCAGGCGATCATCAGCTTCTTTCAAGATCGCTATCAGAACGATGCCGATTTCGCTGCGCAGGTTGATACGTCCGTACGGCGGATTTTGCGTTTGAAGTTGCGCCTTTATGGCTCTTCCTATTTCTTGCCGACTGGGGCCAATCAGAATCAAGAGGTCACGGCGACCCTGCCCATTACAGCAAATACACCTATCACCGTGACATCAAACCTAACCTTACCGGTTGTAACTGCGTCGCAAGTGTTGGTGCCCGAAAGCAACTTTGAGGTTTTTACCGGCACATTACGAGCTGATGCTGTATCCGTGATTGGTCAGGTGGCTCGGGAATCCCTTACCTTGCTCTACCCAGATGTGCAGGATCTAGCCACGGCTCTGCCCAATGCCCCGCAGTCGGAAGATCGGCTGTTGATTTTTAGCGATAGCCGCCTCTTCTTAGAGTGTGCCCAGTGTACCGCAGAAACCATGCTGCCTCCCGATGAAATTGCCACAATCATCAATCGGCTCTATGGAGCAGAGGCAACCAATCAGGTACTGGTGGAGAATATCGAAAGCCAGACCTTTGCGGATCTGGATCAATTGTTGCAGTCCTCTGCGTCAGCGCCAGCAGTTACACCGGTGGCTGGGGTAAATGGCGTGGCCCCGTTGACCACCACAACCACTGGCCCGAGTGATGCCGCCGATGTGGAGGTGGGCGAGGTGATCTCCGCAACCGTTGAGACACGCAATAAGATCGCCCGCTTGGAGCAGTTGATCGATGATTCGACGTGGATTATCTTTGTGATGTTGGATGTGGATCCAGCGATCGCGCCAACCAGCGATGTGCTCAAGCGATTTTTGAGCACGCGCAGCGAAGAACTGCGCGGCAAAAATGTCATTGTCTTTTCTTTGAATGCGCCCTATTTTTTGGATGCCACTGAGATCAGCAAATTGTCGGCTTATTTTGGCATCTATGGCAAAACTCGCCCTTTCCTGGAGAGCACTGTGCGCGCCCTCTTCCGCAGCTATACCCCAACCGGGGCGCCACCTGTGAGCGTGCCTGGTACCCCGTATGGCAGCCTTAGCGAGCGCCTTCAGCCCGATGCCCAGCGCCCTGTGCCAATCCGTTTATCAGTCGGCGAGAGCGAATTAGTGATCTTGCCTGAAGCCGAAACGCCGCCCGTGCTCAATGTGGGGGATGTGCTTCGTATTCGCGTGGGGCCAGTGTTGGATCGCAATGGCCGCTCTGTGCCGGATGGGACAACGGTCAGCTTTGATCTTCACTATGAAGGGGAAGCTGTGGCCTTGAGCATTGAGTCTGCCAATACACGGAATGGGTTTGCTGTCCGCGATGTGCCGATTGAGCGAGCTGGCACCCTGCGGGTTAGGGCAATGGCAGGTTCCGCAACTAGCGGTGAATCCATCGCTCTGGATGTGCAAAATCCGGCCTTGGCGAGAACCCCACTCGCTTCGCCGCCGCTCACACCGACGCTCGATCTCATCACTGCTACCGCCACCACATCCACCACAGGTGCTGCCGATAGCCAAAGTCCCCCGGCGGTTGATCCGGATTCGTTGGCAGCCACTGGACGGCGCATCAACGGGGTGACGCTCCTGATCGCGCTCGTGACGATTGTGATCACGCTCAGTTTGTTGTTGATTGCGCAAGTGCAGATTTTGCCCCGCCAAGTGCTGGTCCATAACATGCTGTGGGCCATTATCTTTGGGCTGCTGGCTTATATTCTGTACGGATTGGGGCTCTTGCCTGGGGTTAGTTTGTTGCAGCGGCGCTTAGATGTGCTAGGCCCGGCCGTGGTGGTCTTCATTGCTATGTTATTGCCGCTTTTGTGGCTGCAATTGCGGACCGAGCAGCAGCAATAAGCGTAGGCAGTAACCGCACAGAACGGTGGCGGGCTAGCTAGTCCGCTCGTTTAAGAATACGGTAAAATCTAGCTCACCCGGCGAGGCACCATAATCAGTTAGGAGCATCGCGGCCTCACTGCGATGTTGGGTTCCATGGTTGGCCACATGCAGCAAACAGTGCCACAACACACGCTCGCGACGCTCTCCCTCTGAGGTCGTGTAGCGCACCACACTTGTTAGCTCCTCATCGTTCAATTGCGCCAGATAATCACGCATTGCTACTTCTTCCGCTTGCCAAGCTTGTACAAGGCTGTCGAGCGTAGGAAACTCTTCCACCTGTAACTTGTCAAAATAATCAGTCGTCTGGTGTTGATACAACATGCGCCAGGCGTATTCCCCACCTAATGTATGGACCAGGAGCTGGCGCAAGCTGCCAAAATAGTGATTGGAAGCAGCCAGGAATTGGGCCGTACTCACCTGACGACTGGCTGCCAAGATGCGCTGGTTTGCCCAGTAGTTGTACTCGTAGAGCAGGGCGATGTCGATCAGGGTCATTGGTGTTTTTTCTCTTCGGGTATAGGGTGAGTCACTCGCGGCACTAACCAGATCAACCCGCTACTATCTTACCAGACCATGCTCAAGCGTTACTCTTTCGCCGCCGTTGAAGCCAGTAGCGAAACTTAGTGACGCCAAGTGCGATGAGGGCGGCCACACTAACTGCTGCGCTTTGCACAAGGGGATTGTCGGCAAAGAAGTTTGAGCCATTGCTAATATAGCGATACTCTGGTGGCGTCAAGAGTAAGTGATGCAGCAGTGGTATTCCAAGATAGCTTAACACGCAACCTGCTGCGAGCAAAGCCCACATTGACGGAATCACAATACGTCGCCAGCGGCGGAGAAGGCTAATACCCAACAGCCAAAGCAGGCCGAGTACCGTAGTGATCGCGATGATGCGCCAGGCTGTTGCACTGCTGAACGAAGCCCCTTGTCCCGGAAGCTCGATCACATGCAGCAAGAGCAGCGGGGGAAATAGCCCACAGCTATCGACTGCCAGCCAAAGTAATTCACGTGGTTTGGTTGCTGCCCAGCGTCCTGGCAAGAGTGCCCCTGCCAAGCCCAGCCAAGTGGTCATCACGCAGGTCAGCGCTAAGGGTAGGGGTAAGGTCGGTGAATTGACCGTCATGGTGATCAGCACAACCCCCACACCAATCGGCAAAGAACTCAACAACCAGACCTGCCACCAGTCGGGTACCGCCAAGGGTTGCTTGCGCCAGTGCGCCAGCCGCCCGCGAATCCACTGCCACGCGATGTATAGGACCATCACGAACCCGCCGGCAACAAATCCGGTCATCCAATACCGGCTGATCGTAATGGGAGCAAAGGGTTGCCCCGAGTCCAGACCTTCTACTTGGTGCTCGTACAAGAAGATCGCATAACGGTCAGCGATGCCGAACCAATAGTAAAGAATCCCTAGGAGTAACAACGTGATCCACAGCGCCTCGACCAGTGCCTGCCGCCAGTGAGCACGTTTCACAACAGAATCAATTGAACGCATCATGGGTAATCAAAAAGCGGGGATGTTCCGGAAAAGAAAAGTACCCTCGACAGGACTTGAACCTGTGCACCTGGCTCCGGAGGCCAGTGCTCTATCCAACTGAGCTACGAGGGCACGAGAACTGCAGATTGGTTGTTAATTCGAAAGCTAAGTATACTACAAGCATGGCTGCTTTGCAAATTGAGTTGGAGGCACCTTACAGCGGTGCTATAATCTTGTTATGTATTTAGATCGTACTTACCGACCCCGGCGACGGCGGCGGATATGGCTGGATTACTGGCCGATCTATCTGCTGGTCGCCTTGGCCATTATTCTGTATGAACAACAGCCGAGTTGGCTGGCTCCTCGCAACCCAACACCAACCCCCATCCCGACGCGTCCGGCGATTGCGTTTATTGCGGATGCCAATATTGCACGCGCCGCTGGTGACTATGGGGTTGCGCTGGCCGCTTATCGACAAGCCGTCAACCTCGAACCAAACAATACCGAAGCACTAATTGCTCTCGCTGAAATTGAATTGATGTTTAATAATGCAGCGTTATCGCTCGAATATGCTCAGCGAGCGGTTGATGTTGCCCCACAGAATGTACAAGCATTGACCATCTTGGCGCGGGCGTTCAACTGGACCGGTGACAACGAGTCGGCGATCAATGCCGCTCTGGATGCGTTGGAGATCGTCCCGGATGATGCGACCGCCCTGGCCGTGGTAGGCGAAATTTACACGGATGAAGGCAATTGGAGCCAGGCTGAATATTATCTAACCCAGGCTCTGAACAAAGACCCCAATAATGTGCTGGCGTTGCGGAATCGCTCTTATTACTTTGAACTACTCAGAGATTATGACCAGGCGATTCCTGCATTGCTCCAGGCCATTGCAGTTGCGCCGAAGCGCTTCGAGCTCTACATTCAACTTGGTCGCCAGTATCATGTAGGGTTGGCGGATTATGAGAAGGCGACTGAGGCGTACGCAGCAGCGGTTCAGGCTTATGAATCGCCCATGACCCTCGTGGCTCAAGGGGAGGGGCTCTATAATACGGGCGACTATCTGCAAGCTGTGCGTGTATTTCGTAAGGCGCTGGAAATGGATCCTGATTACGGGCCAGCCCTGGTCAATCTGGGGATGGCGCTCTACGCCCGGCGCAATTATGAGGATGCCGCCCCCAGCTTCGAAAAAGGTATCCCGCTGATGGGTGATCAGGCTCGCATCGAACACTTTTATACAGCAGGTCTGGCTTATGTGAATAAAGAGCCACGTGATTGTGAATCTGCCATCCCCTGGTTGCTTAAAGCGCTGGAAATTCACAGTGGAGCCGTACCCGCTTTGCAGGGATTGAATACTTGTGGGGTCGGTGCTCCACAAACACCTACACCGCCTCCAGTAAACGGTTGAACAGACCAATAGCATGACAATAAGACGAGCTCGGCTCAAATCGAATCTACCCAAAGCTGCCACTTGGTCTGCCGGTAGACGTGTTTTCCGCGGGACTGGTGTTGAGAGTACCGCTAGTGGTGGAGCAGCTGAGGAACGACGGTCGATCACCCCTGCGCTGACAACGAGCAAGCGTCGTATTCATCGTACGGCAACACCGTTGGAAATTCTGACGCAGCCTTTGCAGGCCGGTGTCCGCAAAGTGTTCGACCTGCGTCGTTTTCTCCTGGTATTAGGTCTGACCATCGCTGTATTAGCCTTGCCTGCTCCGCCCGATCTTACTACAGCTGGACACCGCGCCTTGGCGCTCTTTGTCTTTACTGGGGCCATTCTGGCATTGGAACCGGCTCCCCTGCCCATTGCTGCGCTCTTGGTGCCCATCGGCCAGATCGCCCTGGGGATCAGCGATGTGAATGGTGCGTTCTCCTCTTTTGGTGAACCTACGCTCTTTATGGTTTTGGGGAGCCTCTTTTTAGCGGAAGCTCTACGCAAACATGGGTTAACAAGGCGGTTGGCGCTGTATGCTATTGTCAATAGTGGTGGTCATTTCCCATTACTCTTGCTCGGTTTGATTACCATCGCGGGTGCCTTGAGCATGTGGGTGCTCAATACAGCCATCGCCGCTGTCTTGATTCCCGTCGCCATCACCATTGCGCAGCGAATTCAGCCTGCGGAGACCGCACAACGTGCCCTTTCTCTGTTGGTGTTGAGCATCGCCTATGCGTCCAGCGTCGGTGGTATTGCGACGATCATGGGTAGTAATGAAAACGCCATTGCCACTGGTTTGTTGGGGACTCATAGCGATTTTGGCTTTCTGGATTGGATGAAATATGGTCTACCAGTCAGCATCTTATTATTACTCGTCACTTGGTTTTTATTGCTAAAAGCGATGCCTATCCGCAATGCGATCATCGACCTGGAACCGGTGAAGCGGGAATTGCAGCGGGTTGGGGGCTTGGGTGATAAAGAGCGCGAGGTGTTGATCGTCTTGTTGATCTCCGTCGCACTCTGGGTGAGTGGCGAAAGTATCGAGGAGTGGCTGGGCCTCCCCACAAGCTTGATGAACCATGCCGTGATCGCGTTGGCCGCAGTTGCGTTGTTGTCGATCGAAGAGTTGATCGATTGGAATGACCTCAAAGGTGTCAACTGGGGTGTCTTCTTTGTGATTGGCGCTGGGTTGGCGCTGGGTCATGCCCTTGAGATCACTGGGGCGGGCGCCTGGTTTGCCCAGCAGTTGGCCCCTACCTTAAGCGGTCTGCCTTATTGGGCAATTTTGGCCTGTTTGATCGCGGTGGGCTTCGGCTTGACACAATTGATGAATAATGTGACCTTGGGGGCTATCCTCGCGCCGATTTTGATCAACTTGGGTGAGGCTAGTGGCATCGATCCGGCCCGGCTGGTGATCCCAACGATCTTCGCCGTGGCGCTCTCCTTTGTGTTCCCGGTGGCATCGTCGCGGATGACGCTGGTAGCGGTCACCGGTGTGGTTTCACGTCAAGAGATGATTCGAGTTGGGCTTGTGGTGGGTATCCCTGCGGCGGCATTGCTATTCGTTTTCTTTTATGGCATCAGTTTATTGGGTTGGATTTAACTGGCCTGCGCCCAAAAGAGTGATAGCAACATACTTCAGAGGTTCCTCCGTGAGCGTTGTGAATATGGTGTTTGGAATATCCGAGAGGGTTCAACAGTCCTTGTGCCTGGCGCATTGCATCGTTAGGTAATAGCGAAGGAGCCATCCATGCGAATCTGGTTGATCGGGGCCGACGAGCGCGGGACAGAAGTCCTGGGCCAACTCCAAAAAAATCCAAATATCGAGATCTATGTGACTCATCCGACCGACCGACCATTAGCCGTCGTCCAAAAGCTGATCGACCAAGTGGATCAGGTGGAGGTCGTCACGCCAGCAAATATCAATGCCTTGGCGCGGCGGATCCGTCCCGATCTAATTTTGATCGATGCCACGGTGAAGCAGCACAATTTGGGCCGGTTTGCAGGTGGTGGGGCTTTTGCCACTGCGTTGAATGATGAGATCGCGGCAAGTAGTGATTATCCTTGCTTAATCTTGGATTAGCACTTCTTTCACTTATGGCAAATCAGCCCACTACTTCTCCTATACCTTTGCACAATCTGGGCCTATACCGGCTGGAGGGTTTCAGCGGGTACCGTCAGGAATTGTTGCAATTACACGAATGGTTGACGAGCAACGACGAGCTGCCCGCGATTGCCGTGAGCGGGGAGCAGGGTGTGGGCAAAACCAGCTTGGTGACAGCGGCTGGCTGGAATCATCTACGCTACTTTGAAGATGGTGTGATCCGGGTAAGCGCGGCCGGCACCCAGCGTTTTCGCCTGTATGATGTTGTCCGCACGTTGGATAGCACCTTGGGCACCGAGTTGACGCGGACCGCGCCCGAGCGCTGGGGCATCAGCATTCTTGAGCTGCTTTATCGTCGCCGCCGCTTGCTCATCATCGATAAGTTGGCCGGCGCAACCAGTGATGAGCTGCAAACACTGGTAGACATTGTCAGTCACCTGCATGAGGCCAACGGCCATTCACGCATTGTTCTCATCGATCGCAACTTTAGTAGTGGTTTAGACGAGCTTGTGCGGCATCAGCATCTTCATTTGGAGGGCCTTTCGCTCGCTGAGCTCCCCGGGTTGATCGAACGGCGGGCACCCGCGGCGGTGCGAGAGGTGGCTGCCGCGCATACAGAGGCCATCTACGAAGCGACTGGCGGCCGACCACTCAATGTCCGGCTGATTTTGGGGCTTTTGCTCGATTTTGGTTGGCCCGATTTGGCTACCTTATTGGCTGAACACCGCAACGAATATGGCTTTGTTCATACCTCAGCCCTGGTCGCTTTTGCCGTCGAACAATTCGCCATCTTCAATCCCCAAGTTGGGCCGCTGCTCAACCGTCTGGTCAGTGCTAGTGGCGGGGCATCTCAAAGGGCGTTGCGCGAGCTCTTTTGGGGCGATTTGGGCAGTGTCAACGAACTGGACGAGAGTATTCAGGCGCTCGTCGAACGGGGCTTACTCGATTATGACCAGATCCACAGCCGATTGGTCATGCATC
>CAZMRA010000088.1:0-16413 GCA_964568485.1 uncultured Caldilineaceae bacterium
TGACCCCGAATCGTTCGATCAATTCCCACCAGCGGTCAGGGTTGGGATAGCCGGGCGCTCCTTCGTAGATGATACTGGTGGCGCCCAGGATCAATGGGGCATAGACAATGTAGCTGTGGCCGGTGATCCAACCTGGATCCGCGGCGCACCAATAGCGATCATCTTCCTTGAGGTCAAAGACATACTTGAGTGTGGTGGCGATATGAACTTGATACCCGCCGCAGGTGTGCAATTGTCCCTTGGGTTTACCGGTGCTGCCGCTCGTGTACAGAATAAAGAAGGGATCTTCGGCATCCATCTGTTCGGTGGCGCATTCGGTCGAGGCCTCGGCAGCCAGTTCGTGCCACCAGCGATCGCGACCCTCGACCCAGTTAACCTCTTGGCCGGTGCGCTTGAGCACGATCACACTCTCGACGATCGGCGTACGTGCGACTGCTTCGTCGGTAATATCCTTCAGGTTGACGGTCTTGCCGCGCAGCCAAGCGCCATCGCAGGTGACAACTACTCGGCTTTGGGCGTCGTTGATGCGGTCGGCGAGGGCCTGTTCGCTAAAACCGCCATACACCACACTGTGGATGGCACCGATCTTGGCGGTGGCGAGCATGGCAATGGGCAATTCTGGCACCCGGCCCATGTAGATCGTGACGGTGTCACCTTTGCGAATGCCTTGCCCTTTGAGCACATTGGCAAACCGATTGACTTCGCGCCAGAGATCATGGTAGGTATATTGGCGCACCTCGCCATCTTCGGCTTCCCAAATGAACGCGACCTTATTCTTGCGCCAGCTTTGCACGTGCCGGTCTAGTGCGTTATGCACGACATTGGTTTTACCACCCACAAACCACTTATAGAAGGGGGCGCCACTGCTATCTAGTACCTGGGTGTAGGGGGTGTACCAATCAAGCAATTCTTTGGCACGCGCATCCCAGAAGGATACTGGATCGGCCGCGGCTTGGCTCCGTAGATTCAGATAATCAGGGACATTGGCTTGCTCAATAATAGCTGGATCAGGCGAATAGAGTTCACTTTTCGCCGCAGCTACGTCGATGCCCTCAGTCATAAGGAAAGCTCCTTTGCTTGATTCACAATAAGAAGGGACAGTTGAATACCTAAAGTTTACTGCCTTCCGCAAAGGAGGTCAAAACAAATAGACGCTCTCACTAGGCGTGGAACGATATGGATGGTATGCGAGGCTGAATGGTAACTAGGCTTTACGACTGTTTTGGAGTTGGGCTTCTAATTGGGCAACTTTATCATTCAAGGTAGCTAGTTGGCTTTGCAGGGCACTCAATGTCTGCAGCAATTCTGCTTGTTCAATGGCGGAAGTTGCGGAGCTTGTCTCTGCTGGGGGTGGGGTGGGTAGCCACCACGGCCTCCAGGCCTGTTCCATTGCTTCACCCATTTGTTTTTGCAGGGCTTCGGACTGTTTGGCTGTTTGCTGCATGGCTTCTACGATCATGCTGGTATAGTTTTGCGCAAACTTTTCCCACAGCTTGAAACTCTCCTGCATTGCCTTTTCTTGATACACCTTGTCCTCCTTTGGGATACAGTCCATCGTTACCTTGAGCAGGGAAGCCTTAATAAAGGACATGGCTTCGGCCAAGTCGGTAAAGCGTAATTCTTCGCCATCTTGCACGCGGCGAACTTGACCGCGCCAAGCGACACGCGGCTCACCCTGCTGATCTTGCCAGAGGTCGTGAGTGAACCGCACCACGAACGAAGCGATTTCACGCTGAGCTTTCATAGGCGAACCTTGGGAAACGGGACACAATCCGCACAGCAGACGCGTTGATAGGCCGAAAAAACACAAACAGCGTCAGATCGCGAATGACTGGGCGAAACAATTTGGTACGTTGAATACCGTGGACAGTGGCAACTTGGTCTGTTTTATAACCTGAACAGAACTTTTGTGCAAATCGTCAAGATCTCGATTGCCTAAGCGCCATCCGTACAGTGATCAAGGCTTCTCTAGCTTAATTTACCAGGCAATTGCGGCGCAGAATTTACGGATGGATGCTTACTCGTAGGGTTACTGAAAATACTGTAGCGATTGTTGGTTACAGACGAGTTGCAATTTACAACAAATTTGCAGCAACTTTGGGCAGTTATTGTCGAATTGTCAGGATGTTGTCGAAAATGTAGAGAAGAAGCGTATAAATTGAATCAAGTTGCCGGATAGCAATCGTATCCGGCAGCTTGGTAGTAATTTACCTTAACGTGAGAGACGTTGCCCTGCCGCGGCAATGGCCAACCCGCTGACTACGCTGCTAAAGGCATCGGCCTGACGGATTTGGGCGTGCGGAAACTCACGTGCCAACATGCGCTGAAAGAGGGGGATCGCCGACGAGCCACCTGTGGTCACCACCCGTTCTATATCATTAGCGGAGACGCCCGCTAGGGTAAGTACCGTGCGAGTGGCCTGGCGCGCCAGCCCTAAAGCCTCTCCCGCAGCTAGATGGAATTCTGCTCGGGCTAATTCAACATCTAGATCAATCTCATCAGCCTGCATGGTCAGCTGAGTGGTCTCGCTAGCCGAAAGGCGACGCTTGGCTTGTTCGATCCGCTCGAAGAGATCGAAACCGTGATTATGAGTAACAAGGGCCTCCAGCGCGGCGAATTGTTTGGGCGCTGAGCCATATTGTTTGGCCCGTTGGATCGTTGTCAGTGCGTTTAGGCGCGAAAGTTGGGGGATTGTCTGCCAATGATCGAGCAAAAGACGCAAATCTTCGGGAAAAGGCATGGGACGCCCATCATAATTGCGGTCAATCATCGCTTCGCTACCAAAGTGCGGCGCGACAAGGTGATGCATGATGGCGCTGTCGAGATCGTCGCCACCCACCCCAACGCCGTGCGAGGCCAATAAAGTTGGTTCGCCCTGCTCATTCACCCGCATCACCGTAAGATCTAAAGTACCACCACCAAAGTCGAAAACGAGCGTGGTGGCCGCGCCACGATACTCATTCAGATCTGCATGGGCCGCGGCGACGGGTTCAGGCAGAAACTGCACCTCTTGAAAGCCAGCCAACCGGGCTGCTGCCAACAGTTGTTGCTCGGCCTGTTGATCGATCTCCGGGTCTTCGTCAAAATGAACAGGTCGCCCAATGACTGCCTCGTGAATAGGTTGTTGGAAGTAGGCTTCGGCTTGTTCGCGCACATGCCGCAGGATCAGGGCAATTAATTCGGCCAAGGTATAATAGCGACCGAAAACATTGGTCCCGGCAAAGGCGGCCGAACGCAAACCCGTCTTGATCGATTGCAGCAAACGGCCATTCATCCCGACATCTTCGGCCACTGTAACATCGTAGATGATGGTGATCGGTGCATCGCCTTCTTGGTCCGCGACCGTGTTTTCGATGGTGCCGACCATTTTGTCTTGGTAGATCACTTCGCGCCCGGTATCTTCGCTCAAAAATTGCTGGACAGCCGCCTGGCCGAGAAAAAAGGTCTGGTCACGGCGGATATAAATCATCGAACGCAGCAGGGCCGGGTTGGTATTCAGCGGATCTAATGGGACAAAGTGCAACGTTTGCCCGTCGTAATAGGCCGCCGCGGTATGGGTGGTGCCAAAATCGATCCCGATCTTCATCGGTAGTATAGTTCCTCCCAATTTGTAGAAAACCTATCTTCAAATTGAGCAAATGCTCCAACGAGCATCAGCAATCTAGGGCTGCTGGGGACTCAGTCATGAGCAGCCGCATCATTTGGTGGGCTTGATTTGCGCAATTTAGGACAAAACTAGCTGCCTTGTTTGGCTTGCAGGGCTAATAGCACTGCCCCGGCGCGATTGGTGACTCCTAATTTACGATAAAGTTGCTGCAGATGTTTCTTCAAGGTGCTTTCTGCAATCTGCAAGTGAGCGGCCAAGCCTCGATTGGTCAAGCCGATGGTCTGTTCGTCCCCCAAGAGCAAAAAGAGTTCCCATTCACGACGAGTGAGCTTTGCCCACGGTTTAAACGTCTCTTCAAGCGCCGGTGTTTCCGTCTGATTGCGCAGGTTTGCTTCTCTGTGCTCCTTGGCATTGGTGGCATCCGAGGAGCATCTGTGTCGCCCTACAAGCCGCGTCCGGTGTAGCAAATAGCCAAAGCCACGCCGCGTCTCCACAAACGTTGGTTGCTGGGCGCGATCAAGCAATTTTTGGCGGAGCCGGAAGATGACCAGATCGAGCGCGGTGGGGGCGAGTGCATCCTCAATTGCTGGGTTGTGCGCCATTTCTCCCCAGAGGACAGCGGCTAATTGGGACTTGGGGACAACTTGGCCCGCGTGCTGACCCAAATAGTGGAGAACGCGATATTCTTGCGGCGAGAGTTGAACTTCTTGCCCATCTCGAAAGACGGAGCGCCGCGCCTCATCGATTACAAGCTCGGGCACGCATACCTCCTCACGTTTGCTAAGCGCGCAAATCCCGGTCGAACGCATCGGAGAAGCATTATAGGGGCGGTTGATCGAGAGGGCAATCCCCAAAGAGGAGTAAAAAAGGAGTAGAAAATGAAATGTTTTTGTAAGAATTCTGCTATAGACTTTGTTGGTCAGCTCCGCTAAAATAAGGCTAGAGAGCACTCGAAATTCTACCGCTCGCCTCTTTAGAGTTCATCCCGCAAAATTTTTTCATAGAGTTCGGTCGTTTCGGGCAGTGGTTCGACGCCAAACTCTTCATCCAAAATGCGCATACAAGTCTGGTAAGTTTTGAAGGCCATAGGCCGGTTGCGCTGAATGGCAAAGGCTCGCATTTGCAAGCGGTAAGCGTCTTCCCAGACTGGATCAACCGCCAATACCCGCTGTGCCAAGCGCAAACTTTCGAGGGGAGTGCGGTCTAGCAACAAGTCCCCCAGCGTGACCATGGTATTCAGCGCGAGTAATTGCAGTCGCTCGCGTTCAGCACTGGTCCAATCTTCATAGCGACGTTCGGGCAAATAATCGCCATTGTAGAGCGCGATCGCGGTGGCATAACATTGGATCGCGTGTTCAACCTGTGGTTGTGACTGAACGAGCGAATGGTTGCCCGTGGCGATCAGCTGCTCGAAGGCTTCGGCATCCAGCCAAACCTGTTCGAAATCCAAACCATAGGCCAATCCATACCGCTGACTGAAGCGAGCCTCTTGGCGTGGATTGCGGTCTGGCTCCAATGCTTTGTTGAGCGCATTGAGCGCCACCTTAAAATCCCGGTCCCCTCGATCGAGATCGATGTCGGGCCAGAGCCGGTCGATAATCTGCTCTTTATGAACAAATTGGCGGCGCATCGTAATAAAAAATTGGAAGAGGTGGACGGCTTTTTCCCGTCCCCAGACGGTACTTGGCAACTCTTCACCATCACACCAGACCCGAAAGCCCCCCAATGTTTGAACGCGCAAAGCAGCCCGTCCACTTGGCGGGCTAGGCGTTTGCGCGAGCAACTCATCGATCTGAGCTAAGAAGGCAGGATCTGACATGGTGTTTCAGACGAGAATATGAGTCTTTGAGAATCACCTGTGCTGCATGAACCGTTGCTCATCCAGCACAGGCAACTCATGATAGCTATTCAAAGATCCACGGATCGTTTGCGCGTGCCCAATTCACCAGATCCTCGCCAAACCAGAGTGCGATCTCGCTGACCGCTGTGTCGGGACCGTCACTGGCATGCACCAAGTTGCGGCCAATCTCCAGGCCGAAATCGGCGCGGATGGTGCCCGGGGCTGCTTCGGCGGGTTTGGTGGCCCCCACCGTGTTGCGCACAGCCGTAATCGCGTTGGTGCCTTCAACGACCATCGCCACCACCGGCGCGCTGGTAATGTATTGGATCAAGCTGGCAAAGAAGGGGCGCTCGGCGTGAACGGCATAATGTTTGCGGGCCAATTCCTCGCTGACTTGCATGAATTTGAGCGCCACAATCTTGAGGCCACGTCGCTCAAAGCGGCTGATGATCTCGCCGACCAGGCCTCGTTGTACAGCATCCGGTTTCAGAATAATAAAAGTGCGTTCCACGATTTACTCCTTAATCATTTGTTTGTTTTGAGAGCTCAGAGGTTAATAATTCTGCATCTTCCGGACTGACCACAAGTTCAACCCGGCCCCGTTCGTAGGGCAGGCTTAGCCACGAACGCACAAAAGACCCATCTGGATCCATGGTTGTGATCGGATTCCGAGCCAACGCCCGATCATCGGCATCCCCCAGATCATCTAATACGCTCCAAGCCAGCAAGAGATGCGGATGTTGCTTGGTCAGATGACGAGCGAGATCATACGCTTCTTGCCGGGCGCGTTGCTGCCAAAGTGCCACCAACAGCCCCTGCAGAAAGTCGATCCGCCGTGGATCTGCCTGAATTAGCTGACGATAAACTGCCGCGGCTCGCTCCCACCGATAGCCTCGCAAGTAGAGTTGCGCTAGACAGGCCAGGTTAAGCCCCAGAGCGTTGGGGTCATCCTCAACCAGGTTGTGCTTTCTGCCAGTGCGCAACGCTGTACGGCTAAGGCCAGACCGGATCTCCGGTGAATATGGCGCTGCTTCAAAGGCGCGTTGCCAGGTTGCGTGGGCTTGCGCCCGTTGTCCCCGGTGTTCGGCGGCTTGGGCTAATGCTCGCCAAGCCAATGCATTCCCCGGGTCGGCCCGCAAGAGCCGGCGACCCCAATCTTCACCCTCTTCCCAGCGCTTTAACCGCCAAGCAACCTGCAACAGCTGCTCATAGGTTAACAGATGGCGTGGCAAGCTTTTTAAGATGACTTGGGCGAGTTTCACCGCGCCCAGTGGATCGTCAGCTTGCAACCGCGCCGCAATCTGCCTGCTCCATTCGGTCAGGGTTGTGCTGATCAAGGCTGGTGTTGATTGCGTCTCCGCTGCACTCGCATGTTTATCCACGAACGTGAAGTATCCAAAATGATCAACAAATTGTCAAAAAAATTTGCTATTCAGGGCAGATGGTGTAACCGGCGTAGGCGCTCGAGCAGGAGCTGGATATCGCGTTCTGGGTTCGGTGAGGGGCCAAATGGGTCGCTCACCCCGGCTGGATTGTCTTGCAGAGTATGCAGGGTGCTCAACACACTGTGGGCCAGCACTTCCAGATTGTAGCCACCCTCCAATACGCAGATGAGTTTGCCGTGGCAGAGTTCATCTGCCAGCGCGAGGACCTCAGTCACCAGCGCAGCGTACCCAGTGATGCTCAATTGCATATTGGCGAGGGGGTCGAGCCAATGCCCATCATAGCCAGCGGAAAGGAAGATGATATCGGGGCGAAATTCACGCGCGGCGGGGACCAGCACTTGCCGGAACGCGTGGAGGTAGCCTTCGTCACCCACGTAGGCAGGCAACGGGACATTGATTGTGCTGCCATGGCCCAGTTCAACCCCCACTTCGTCGGCGGCACCGGTGCCGGGATAGTGCGGGTATTGGTGGGTACTGAAAAAGAGCACAGTCGGGTCATCGTAGAAAACATCTTGTGTGCCATTCCCATGGTGCACGTCAAAATCGACGATCAGAATGCGCTCAACGCCATGTCGATCTTGGGCCCAGCGGGCGGCAATCGCCACATTCGACAGCAGACAAAAGCCCATGCCGCGGCGCACAACCGCATGATGGCCGGGGGGCCGGATCAGCGCAAAGCCGTTGTCCGCGGAGCCATTGATAACCGCATCGGTCAGGTTGAGCACGCCACCTGCAGCGAACCGGGCAGCTTGAAAGCTATCTGGGTTGATGTAGGTATCACTGTCGATTTGCCCGCCACCGATATAGTACGGGGTGTGCACCCGGAGAATTGCATCAAGCGGAGCCGGGCTGCTGGGTAAGCGAATCAGGCTGGGCAGAATGCCTGCGAATTCGAGCAATTGCCAACTTTCATCCAGTCTGCGGCGATTTTCGGGGTGACCTTCCTGGGTGTGACGTAGATTAAAGGGCTCATAAATTAAAGCTGTGCGGCGCATTATTCTGATTCCTGAGCCAGAGAAGCAGAACGCTCATGAAAGCTAGGTTTAAAACGGTGAACGTGAGACTGCTCTTCAATCACTTGCTGTATCTCAAATTCGAGATCGAACTCGTGTTCATCGGTCTTGAGCGCGCGGATTTGCTTGACAACGGTCACGGGTAGGCCGGTGTACACGGGTTTGGTGGCATAGAGGGTGGTGCCATCCCACAATAAGCTGAGGTTCCCCTCTGCTAGCGGCAGATCAAGCAACGCCCACCACGGCCATTCATGCGGCCAGCTTGGGCGCACAACCACCCGTTTGCGCTCTTGGCTGATGCCGCACCCCCGCCAGACCGCCTGACCAGCCAGGGTCACACCTGCCCACGCGTCGCTAAAATGCCACGGTTGATCGTCCGGCGTTTGCCAACCACTAGCGGCCAATAGGGCAAGGCCATCGAAGGCCGGAGGGGTGATCGGCACTTGCATGGCCGTGGCTTTGCGCTCTAGTTCGCAGGCTTCGCTTTCCCAGCGGACCATGTTGATGCTGTCAAAATGTTGCATGGCCAAGCCCAATGCTCGACGTAAGGTTACACTGATCGCAGCCAGCGCTGGCCCATCTTCCTCGGACACGACTTGCCAGCGATGCTGGATCAAGGTATCGGCGCAGAGTTTGATCGTAGGATAATGTTCGTTTAGCAATTCGTTATCTGGCCGCCGTTTGAGGTGTTCGTAGATAGCTGTCAAATAAGCATCAGTGGTGGCTGTGACTGCATCACCGGGATCATCTGCTGGATCTTGGGGGCGGACTGGCAAGAGAATCGGCAAGCGCCCTTGCGTCCGTTCGGCGACACGCCGGACATGGGCTAATAGATTGCGACTCTGGGTTGGGTCGAGCACATCCAAACTTTCTACCAGGGCTGGCAGGTGTCGTATATCGCGATCGCTGGCCGCAAAACCGGTCCGCAACCGCTGGACGCGACGCAATGTCTCCACCTTGCCCGCTTGCACAGCCTGATTCAAATCCACATCCGGTGTCCATAACCGGCCAGTTTTGAGCCAGTTATCCCAAGCACGAATGCTCAATTCGAAGGCGCGGTCGGCGTCACGTTGGGCCAAAAAGCCATTCCAAGCCATCTGCTCGCCCACATCACTGAGGGTAAGTAACAGCGGCACCTCGACCGACCCATTCACCAAAACGTGATAGACCAGGCGCGCCCGCTGTGGGTCCTCAATTTCGATCAGATCGGGTCGACCAAAGGGGTTGCCAAAGACGCGGGTGCTATCTGCATTGCTCTGGTCATAGATGCCGCGGCCAGGTTGCGGATTTTGTTGGGCGACCAATAACCCGTCGACCATGCGCTGGCTCAGCGGTTGCCCCCAATCGATCTCGATTTCCAAACGCAAGAGATGATCACCCTCTGCCTGGCATTCCAAGGTCCACAACACACTGCGGTCGTAGCTGCTGTTGACCAGGGGACAAAGGCGTTTGCTGACGATCATGCCTTCGTTGCCGAGGATGACTTCTTGGTAGCCCGGGTAAAAGCGGGTCACCATTGCCTGCAGCTCTTCGTCGCGCAGCGAAAGGATGCGCAAGCGAATGTGGCGAGCGTAATATTCATTCGCCCAGGGCCAAAAGAGATCGACCAGATCCGTTGACGCATCCGCCGTGAAAACCAACTCTTGGTTGGCCAGCCGGTTGCGCAACGTGGCCGTTAATTGTTCGTGTTCGATAGTTTGGGGTTGATCAAGAATTGGGTTCATAACCAGAAGCTCTTTGCCGATTTACAGCTAGGGGATTGGATGAGGCTACACAGTGCCTTCATCCAATCCCTCGTCTATAAATCACTAAGGCTGCACACCTGCCATTAGCAGGCCCAGCTCCTCGCGCGTCGCTACTTGGCGATCAACAATGCTAATCACTTCACCCTTATAGAGGACAACGATGCGGTCGGCCAGGGCCATGATCTCATCCAATTCGGAGCTGACCACCAGGACCGCCACGCCCGCGTCTCGTTTAGCCACAAGTTGATTGTGGATAAACTCGATCGAACCCACATCAATGCCCCGCGTGGGCTGTGCGGCGATCAACAGCTTAAGTGGGCGGCTGAACTCACGGGCCACAACGATCTTTTGTTGGTTGCCGCCGGAGAGACTGCCCCCTGCCGTGTCAATGCTCGGCGTACGTACATCGAACGCTTCCACCAACTGGCTGGCATATTGGCGAATCGCCGCTTGGTTGATGGTGATGCCGCGAGCAAAAGGTGCGTGAGCATAGCGATTGAGCACCAGATTTTCGGCCACGCTGTAACTATCCACCATGCCATACGCATGACGGTCTTCGGGTACATGCGAACTCTGACCCAGTTCGCTGATCTGGCGGGGGGAGGCATTGGTCAAGTCGATGCCATTGATGCGAACAACGCCGCTTTCGGCCCGCCGCAATCCAGTGATCACTTCGACTAATTCCGTTTGCCCGTTGCCCTGGACACCGGCCACCCCGACAATCTCGCCGGCGCGTACATCAAACGAGACGCCCCGCAAAGCTGGATGGCCTAGTTCATCTTTGGCCACGAGCTGTTGCACATCCAACACAACCTCACCCGGTGTGGCCGGGCGCTTATCCACCGTAAGGATTACCTCACGGCCGACCATCAGCGAGGCCAAGCTGGCTTGCGTTGCACTTGCGGGATCGACTTCGCCGGCAACCCGCCCTTGACGCAACACAAGGATCCGGTCGGCAACCTGCAACACTTCCTTCAGCTTGTGTGTGATAAAGATAATCGACTTGCCTTGTTGACGCAACAATGTCATAACTTCGAATAGGCCCTCGATCTCTTGCGGTGTGAGTACTGCCGTTGGCTCATCAAGGATGAGCAGATCGGCATTGCGGTAGAGCGTCTTGACAATTTCTACTCGCTGGCGTACGCCTACGGGCAAATCTTCGATCACCGCGTCGGGGTCGACATTTAAATTATAGCGCTGGGACAACTCCCGAATGCGGGCGGAGACCGTTTTTATATCCAAGAATCCACCTTTGACCGTCTCGCTGCCCAACATAATGTTTTCGGCCACGGTCATCGGCGGGACGAGTTGAAAGTGTTGGTGCACCATACCGATGCCGAGCGCAATGGCATCATTCGGTGAGTGCATGGTTACAGGCTGCCCGTTTACCAAAATTTCGCCAGATGTGGGCTGATAGAGGCCATAGATGATATTCATCAACGTGGATTTGCCCGCGCCATTCTCGCCAAGCAGGGCCAGAATTTCCCCGCGCTTCAGCGAGAAGCTGATGTTCTCGTTGGCCACCACGCCTGGAAAGCGTTTGGTGATCTGTCGTACCTCTAAAATTGGTGGCTGCTCTTGTGACAAGTGGCGTCTCCTGATCTATCTCCGCGAATTCGCTCAGTGACCTTCTGTTTCGTAGACTTGACCCTCTGCTGCTGGCGGGCGGACACGCCCCACAAAGCCTGAGACAGCGACAATCGTGACGATATAAGGTAACATGCTGACAAATTGGCGGGGCACCGTGGTGACACCGGCCAATAGGAGTTCATTTTGTAGCGCTTGCGTGTAGCCAAAGAGTAATGATGCAAACATGGCCCCAAATGGATTCCAGTTACCAAAGATCATCGCGGCCAGCGCAATAAATCCCCGGCCAGCGGTCATGCCTTCTTGAAATTGCCCTACTGCTTCCAGTACCAAAAAGCCACCGGCCAGACCAGCCAGCATGCCACCGAGTACTGTATTGACATAGCGGTAGCGGTTGACCGGGATCCCCACCGTGTCTGCTGCCCGGGGATGTTCGCCCACAGCCCGTGTACGCAATCCCCAGCGGGTGTAAAAGAGTGCCACGTGCACCACAATTACCAACAGAAAAGTTAAATAGGTTAGTGGTGGATTGTTAAACAGCACGCGCCCCAGAACAGGAATGTCTACCAGGAAGGGGATGGAGAGAGCTAAAAATTTGCCTTCAGCTACGGCGGAGGGGTCAAATAAATAAGAAGAGAAGCCTGTGGCCAGGATGATCAATACCGTGCCAGAGATAATCTGGTCCATGCGGAAGCGGATCGACAGCGTTGCATGAAGCAGGCCGAGCAATCCACCCGCGAACAAGGTCGCCAACACACCCATGCCCAAACTCGCGTACAGAGGCCAATCGTTGGTGGCAACTTTGGCAACAAATGCGGCAAATGCGCCAGTTAACATCATGCCTTCGATGCCGATATTGATGATCCCCGACCGTTCGCACAAAATGCCACTCAACGCACCTAAGATCAGCGGCACACTGGCGCGCACCATGAAGTTAAGTGCACTGATCCCAAAAAAGAGGCGCAGCCATCGCCAACCTTCGGGCAATTCGCCCGTATTAACCACAATCGCCAATATGATGATCACCAACGTGATCCCGCTGCCAATCCACCAGGAGAACTTACCAAAGCGATTTTGACTCATACACTCTTACCCCAGGAGACGGTTGGTGCACTTTCGATGGTATTGGGCGAACGACGCAAGCGGAAAATGGCGCGAATCAACAGCGGAGCTGCGACGAACGCCAGGACAAGTGCTTGGATCACCTGGATAATGTCGGCAGAAACGCCCGATTCAAATTGCATACGGCTGCCACCGGCGTCAAGTGCGCCAAAAAGGAAAGCAGCCAAAATTACACCAAGCGGATGGGTTTGACCCAACAAGGCCACCGTGATACCATCAAATCCGACTGCACCAGTAAATTCGGGTGCAAATTTGTGGTTTATCCCTAAAGTTTCGATGGTCCCGGCTAACCCAGCCAAGCCACCAGCAAGCAACATGGTGAAGATCACCGTCCAATTGACGTTCATTCCCGCATATTTGGCAGCCTTAGGATTTTGACCCATCGTCCGGATCTCGAAGCCGATGATCGTTTTGCTGAGTAGCCACCACATCAAAAAAGCCACCAGTACGGCCAACACAATTCCCCAGTGTACCCGATAGGGTGGACCAAAAATATAGGGAATCTGGGCGCTGGCCAGCACATCCGGCGTTTCTGGAACGGCACGAGCAGTTGGGTCCCATAAGGGGCCCGGCGTTTGACCTTGGGTGCCGCCGGCGTAGACGAGCCAACCAGCAAAATTGCTCGCCACATAATTGAGCATGATCGTGACGATCACCTCGTGGGCCCCGGTGTACACCTTAAGTATGCCCGGAATTGCGCCCCAAAGCATCCCGCCTAGGATCCCGGCCAAGATGGCGAGCGGAAGATGAATGTATATGGGGAGCCCCTCAAAGTTGATACCAACGGCCACGGAGGCGACTGTGCCCATCAAAAACTGGCCAGAAGCCCCGATGTTAAAGAGGCCAGCTTTGAAGGCCACAGCAACTGAAAGACCAGTGAGTAGCAGTGGTGAGAGCTTGCGAAGGGTTGCAGCCCAACCACGGGCGCTGCCAAAGGCTCCATTAAACAGACCCTGGTAGGCTTGCCAAGGATTGTCACCAAATAAAAACATAATGAGTGCGCCGAGTAACAGTGCGGTGACTAAGGCTAAGACCGGGATGAGCAAGGCCCGGCCCAGCAATCGGAGCCCCCTAAGGTTCATAAGCTTATTCCTGCCCTTAAGCTAGTTAAGATCCTATCGATACGTATCGGTGTGGAAAACGGGAGGCAGATGCGCCTCCCGTTTTGAGCTGTGTTATGCGACCAGTATTGCCAGTCTGTTATTTACTGGGGGCTATAGCCAGTCTCCATGCTGCCATCGCGCAAAGCTGCGTCGATCTCGGCCAGGGAATCCTTCACTTCTTGAGGGATTTCATCCTCAAAGTCGTGGAATGGTGCAAGCCCGGCACCACCGAAATAGTTTCCACTGGGGAAGTTGCCCTCACTCGCCAGTGTAATCAATTCGACCACGCCGGGGGTGATCAACTTCATGGCGCTTGAAACCAAGCAGCTATGCGCGGCAGGCAACGTCTCCCACTGATCGGTGTCCACGCCGATGCAGTAGGCCCGAGTCCCAGCTTCCACCGCGGTGGCCACCTCTTGCAGCGCGCCGTTACCGGTGAGACCACCAGCACCGAAGATCACATCCGCCCCTTGATCCAACGCTTGGCGGGCCGTGCTAGCACCCCATTCCGGATCAAGAAAGGCGCGATCCAAGCCACCGGGGTGATAGGTCGAGATGATCTGAATGTCGGGGTTGATGTACTTGGCACCCAACTCAAACCCTTCCTTAAAGGCCACGACTGGCGGCACCAAGTCGGTACCCAGCACTGCGGCGATGGTGCCGGTTTCGCTCAGTTGGGCAGCCAACGCACCAGCCAAGAAGCCCGATTGGTCTTCGTTAAAGACCAAGCCCGCCAAATTGGGGATTGCCTCGCCCTGGAATTGATCCACCCCAATAAAGAGGATGTCAGGATTTTCTTGAGCGGCAGTGGCAGTGGCTTCACCCAAGGCAAAGCCCACGCTGACGATCACATTGAAGCCACCTTCAATGAACTGGTCGATGTTATCGGCATAATCGGCAGGGTCTTGCGTCTCGATGTAGCGGAAGTCCTCGCCTTCGGTCAAGCCGAGCGCAGTACCAGCTTGTACCACACCTTCCCAGGCGGATTGGTTGAAGCTGCTGTCATTGACGCGGCCGACATCGGTAACAAGGCCAATCTTGATGTCGGTTGCCGCGGCCGGGGCTTCGGCTTCCGCTTCTGTCTCTTCTGTTTCTGCTGAGGGTTCTTCGCTTTCGGTAGCTTCGCTGGTGGCCGGTTCTGCAGCCGGTGCGCTACCACTGGGGGCAGCAGCTGGAACCGCACACGCCGCGAGCAAGACTAGGGTGAGTAATGCGGCAAGTATGCTCAACAAATGTTTTCGCATAAGAGTTGAGTCTCCTTCAGAATAGTGGGTTGCTGTAAAATAACTGCACTTTGTTGACGTAACCGAAGTAACAGTGGTGTAATGTGGAACGGTTCAGTCGTAACCGAGGCAAAACGATGATTGATTGCGGTTTCTAACTTCGGTGAGTCCTTGCTGACCAAAGTTAGAACAGCCTAGAAGCACAGAACGTAACCTGCGGATTAGCGATAGCAGTGAACTGATTGCATTATACTCAACCCCCTAGCTAGAGGCAAAGCGTCATTTAGACTGGCGTAGACAATGCGGCTCCTGGCCCAGCCATTGTCGCAATCACTGTTGCAGCCCTTGCCTTGAGCCTAGCAAACCAAATGAGCATCACAGTTATGGAGAGAACACTCGTCGGCATCGATGTTGGCGGAACCTTTACCGATTTTGTGGCGCTAATCGATGGCCAATTGCGCGTGCATAAGACGTCGACCTCCCCAGCAGACCAGAGCGAAGCCATTCGCCGGGGTTTGGCAGAATTGGGCATCACTCAAGCCGAGATCGTACACGGGATGACAGTGGCGACCAACGCCCTGCTGGAGCGCCGCGGGGCCAAGACCGCCCTGTTGACCACCAAAGGGTTTGCCGATGTGCTGGTGATCGGTCGGCAGAACCGCCCGCAGCTCTATGCGCTGAGCCAGCGACGCTCGCCCTCACTGGTAGCCGATCATCTCCGCCTGGAGATCGCCGAGCGCTTGGATCATACCGGCGCCCTGCTTGAGCCGCTCGACACTAGCAACGTACCGAATCTGGTGGCGCATCTCCAAGCTGAAGGGGTCGAAAGCCTAGCCATTGTGTTGCTCTTTTCGTTTCGCAACCCCGCGCACGAACAACAACTGGCCGAGTTGATCCGCCAGCACTTGCCCGATCTACCGCTTTCGCTCAGCAGCGAAATTCTGCCCGAGTATCGCGAATACGAACGCACGACGACGACTGTGATCAATGCCTATGTGCAGCCATTGGTTGCGCGTTACTTGCAACGCTTGGAGCAGCGGCTCACCAATAAAGGGGAGGCACCCACTTCACTGCGGATCATGCAGTCGAATGGTGGGGTGATCAGCCTGCATCAAGCTGCAGAGCAGCCGGCCCGCTTGGTCTTGAGTGGACCGGCGGGGGGCGTCGTCGGGGCCTTTGCCTTGGCCAAACAAGCCCTGCCGGCCCACGAAACGGTCAAGCTGATCACGTTGGACATGGGCGGCACGAGTACCGATGTGGCACTTTGCCCGGGCGAGATTCCCACCACCGCCGAAAGTTTGATCGATGGCTTGCCCCTGCGCCTGCCGGTGATCGATATCCACACAGTCGGGGCTGGCGGCGGTAGCATCGCCGAGGTGGATGCGGGTGGCGGTTTGCGCGTTGGCCCGCGTAGTGCGGGCGCGCAACCGGGGCCAGTTGCCTATGGCCGGGGTGGCAACGAACCAACCGTTACCGATGCTAATTTTGTTTTGGGGCGCTTGGATCCCAGCGGTTTCCTGGGTGGCCGTGGTGACATCGCCCTGGATTTGGCGCGCGCTCGCCAGGTGATGGCTGACTTCGCCGCTCGTTTGGGGCTGAGTGCGGAAGCCGGGGCCTTGGGGATCATCCGCGTCGTCAACGCCACCATGGAGCGGGCGTTGCGGCGGGTTTCGGTGGAGCGCGGCTACGATCCACGCCAATTTACCTTGTTACCCTTTGGCGGTGCCG
>CAZMRA010000089.1:0-16275 GCA_964568485.1 uncultured Caldilineaceae bacterium
TTTTCTAGCCCCTATGCAAGATGGTATGTTCCAAGAAGGGCAGATCACGCATCCACTCGGGCGAGCGATCTTTGTCTTTGCTGGGGGCACCTGCGAACAAATGGCCACATTTGATCGCGGCTCGGATGATCCGAGCTTTCGGGCGGCCAAGGGGCCCGATTTTGTCAGCCGGCTCAAAGGCTTTATCGATATCGCCGGCCCCAATCCGCGTACGAGTGGGGATAGCACCGACCGCCATTCGATCATCCGCCGGGCGATTTTGTTGCGTACCTCGTTGCTGCGCCACACACCGCAAATCTTTCAACAACACGACGGCGTGCAGGTGCCGCAGATCGACTCTGGGGTGTTGCGAGCGTTTTTGGAGATTGGCCGCTACAAACATGGGGCGCGCTCGCTCGAATCCATCATCACGATGAGTACGCTAGCGGGCAAGCGCCATTTTGAGCGGTCAGCCTTGCCCAGTGAGCAGCAGCTGAATTTGCATGTGGATGGTCGGCAGTTTTTGAGCTTGGTCCAGCGTGTGGAGTTGATCGGCGAAGTATTGGAAAAATTGGCCGAAGCCGCTTACGAACTTGAGCAAACTAACGGTGTAGCCAACAATGGTCTCGTTAGCTACACCGCGTTGAGCAACGAACATAAAGAACAGTATCGGCAGCTCGTGCGCACCATGCCCAGCCGCCTGGCCGCGGTGGGCTATGTGATGCGCCCGGCCCGCAGCGATGATCTCCCCTTTCACTTTCCCGCTGCGGATCGCGAACAACTGGCCCAATTGGAGCATGAACGCTGGCTGCAAACCATGCTCGCCAGTGGCTGGCGCTATGGGCACACATTTGACAGCCACGAACGGCTCCATCCCCATCTATTGCCCTGGCAGCCACTCAGCGAGGGTGCATCCGGGCAGCACGCCGGTGAAAGCAATCGACAAGCCAGCGAGCTGGATCAGCTTCCTGCTACCGAGAAAGAAAAAGGCCGCGAGCGCATCGACGGCATCCCCCGCATTCTTGCCCGCGTTGGGTACACGCTGAGCAAAGTGCAGGAGGGTGTAGGCTAATCGCTCGCCTTATTTTGTACTGAAATTCCACACCCTCCGTTTGCACTCGCATGATGCTAGCCACTTTGTCTTAGCCATGCAAGGTACCCAGGCTGCACCTCTGCTATGCTCAAACCGATATTTATCTAACTCATAGGAAGAGGATGCGATGGATTTTCTAATGCGCATGACCGCTGTGATCGATTATATTGAAGCACATATTGCCGAAGACTTTGATCTGAATGAAGTTGCACAACTTGTCTGTTGCGATGTCTATCAGTTCGGCAGAATCTTCTCGTATGTGGTTGGGATCTCACTGACCGAGTATATCCGCAACCGGCGACTATCACTGGCAGCTCAGGAATTACAGAGTAGTAACGTAAAGGTCATCGACACAGCGTTGCGCTATGGCTATCATTCACCAGAGTCTTTTGCTCGCGCCTTTCGCGAGATGCATGGCATCGCACCGCGAGAAGCACGGGCGGCTGGCGTCACGCTCAGAATGTACCCACGTATCACCTTCCATATTTCAATTCAAGGAGAGGCAAAGATGGACTATCGGATTGAAGAAAAAGGGGTGATCAAGGGGGTAGGCATTGTCAAAAACTTTGGCAAATGGACGATCGATCAAGAAGCCGAACATTGGACTGCGAAGATGGGAGCACGGTGGCGCTTTTGGGATGAATACTTGAATAACGGTGGAATGGATCAAAAAGTCGCTACTTATGGCCTATATCGAGCACCATTCTACCAGATGGGGGTTATTCACACGCAGGAGAATGGCGATCTCATCGAAGCGATTGGGGCAGAGGATGGCGGCGGGCAATATCCCGGGTTGACTCATTTTGAGGTGCCAGCCAGTACTTGGGCAGCCTTTCGCATCAAAGGGACCTTGAGTGGTAAGCATCATCCACTTGAAGCATTAACGGCGAAAATATTTACCGAGTGGTTGCCATCCAGTATCTACGAAAAGTCGATGAGCTATGAAATTCAAATTTATGGGCCGGGCAACACCCAAAGCGATGATTACGTCACCGAGCTCTGGATTCCAGTACGTCTGAAATAAGTTAGACATTCCCCCCAATGATTACGAGACGGAGCAATGCCCCGTCTCGTATCTGCACCCAGTGGCGCTGGGCGATCCGCAATAGCTGGTCTACTTTACAGCAGGCCAAGGTGAACGGTGGCGTGCTTCCTGGCGAAGGGCCGCACCACCGTCCACACCATTATGGAATCGTCAGCACCTGCCCGACATAGATCAGATCCCAGTTCGTAATGCCGTTGATCTCGGCCAGGGCGTAGGGGTCGGTGCCATAGAGTTGGCAGATGTAGCTGAAGGTCTCCCCAGGTTTGACCTTGTGCGTTTGCACGCCACCATAATCCGGGTGGTGAGGTTTTTCCCAGCCACCGGAGTAGTCCGGCTTGTCACAGCCGGGGATGGTCAAGACCTGGCCCACGAAGATGAAGTTCGGGTTGTCGATGCCATTCAGCTTCATCAAGGCTTTGGTCGAAACACCATAGTCCTCGGCGATCCAACTGAGCGCATCGCCCGGTTGAACCACGTATTCACACTTGCCATAATCCGGCTTGCCAGGATAGGGCTTCTCGGGGTAGCTTGGCTTACCGGGGTATGGATGGTCCGGATAGTGCGGTTTGTCTGGATAGTGCGGCTTCTCGGGGTGGACAGGTCCGCCGACGCCACCGCACCCTCGCAAGCTGATTGCATCCAGATTCAAGTCCATTTCCACTTCCGAGATGGCCCACTTCTTCCAGCCACGGATAAAGAGCACAATGTCACTGGCCGGAGCGGTAAAGCGCACGGTATAAGTGCCCATGGCCCCCGGCTCGGTGCGTGGATAGATTGGGCCAAGATCCATGCCTTGCCAGTTATCCACGTTGCTCCAATCGGTGTCGGGATAACCGCCCTTACTGATCGTATAGCCCCACTGCGCTTCAAAGCGGTGCGGGTCCTCTTCATTGCCTGCGCCGCGCAACATGCCGCGCACAGTCAATTCGTAGGTTGCCCCTGGTTGCAGATAACCAATCCGCTGGTAGATGCCGGCATAGCGATCCGCATCCGCGGGATAGACACCCTTCGAGTTGATCTCAATCAACTGACCGTGGCCCCCTTCGGCGATCACTGGCTGCCACTGTTCGTCGTAGAAGCCATAGTTGGCTGCGCCACCGTTGGTAAAGTAGCCCCAACTGCGACCAACGTGGCCGACGGCGACTGGATTGAAGCCCTGTTCAAAACCGCCATTGTAGAGATGCTCTTGGCCCGTGCAAGCGCCACCATAAATCGGGGCGGACGGCGGTACCGCGGGAAGCGGTTCAGGATGGGGTTTGTGTTCGTACGTTGGTTCGGGCTTGTGCTTCTCATGATCATACTTCGGATGCTCGGCCTCCGGTTCGCCCTTACCTGGGCCTTTGTGCCAGTAACCGTCACCCTGATGGGCAGGCCCGGTCAACGAGATGGCATCCAAGTTGATATCGATCTCTTCACCAGAAACGCCCCACTTTTTCCAAACCCGCACGTACACCGTGAGCTGATCAGCTTCGGCGGTCAGATTGGTCGAGAACTCTTGCATAGCCCCGGGCGATGTTCGCTCATAGTAGGTATTCCAGCCAACATCCACCCAATTGGTCACTGCGCCCCAACTAGCATGAGGACCGTGTGACCAGCCAACCTCCACACGATAGCGCCATGGATCGCCATCCAGCACGGTGGTGCGGATCATGCCGCGCAGGTTGAGCGTGTAGTGCGCCCAATTCTTTACCTTCACCGTCTGATAGATCCCGGCATAGCGGTCGGCATCCCCTTCGATGATGCCTTTGGTATTGACTTCGATCAGCTGGCTGTGCTCGCCATCGGCCACGACCGGATCCCACTGATCGTCGTAGAAACCATAATTGGCCGCGCCACCATTGGTGAAGCAGCCCCAGCTATAACCGACCATACCGCATTCGGGTTGGTGATAAAAACCTTGCTCAAAATTGCCATTGACGAGCACATTGGTATAAGACGCTTGCGTCGTACTCGCCATCAAAAACGAACTAGTGACGATCAAAAGCGCGCAAACGAGTGTTAAACATTGTCGTAGACGGGGTCGGCCACGCGCCAACCGTTCATACCAGGGGCGAGGCGAAAAAGCCCGCACCCAATTGTGCATACGAATACGCATCGGTCTAGCCTCCTTGCTGCAACGGACACGAACTGGGAAACAATGCGCCTGCCGCCAGGTCAGGCGTCTGATCATGAGGGCGAGCATAGCAGAACAATTTGTGATGCGCAATAGGGATTTTTTTCAATAATAGTTTACTATCGCTTGCTATCCGAAATTAATTACCCAAAAACTTCATCTATACGAAATTTTGACCCCAAAATTCGCCTAATGGAAGCGGTCTCACTGCTTATCAGACGAGAAAATGGATAATAAGAAGGTGCCAGCCCTCGAACAAAGCTGTTCGGATGATTATTAGCGTGCAGAGCCGATTGATGGCCTAGCGGGCTAGACACAATCATTGCTTTTTTTCACGAATTTGCTATACGAATTTTCACCCCCATATTTTCGGTTCAATGTGGAACCGGAACTTTTTTGCCTTTGACTGCGAAAATTCTTACCCAACCCATCAATTCGTATAACCAGGGCTGAAGTGGCAAGGGCATCGCCGCCCAGCGTGGTCATTGCCAGCATTAGGGCATACCTCTAGCGCCTGAGTTTCTAAATTTAACGAGAAACCAGCACTGTGATTTTCCCTATCTCACTAATGCAGTGGCCGACTATTGAAAGGAGCTTTTGATGGATGCAAACACCAATGGCACGCCCTCAATCACCCGGCAAACGGCGAGCGCCAAAACGGTCGTCGCTGGTGCTTTGGGCGAATGTGTACATGTGGCCGGCGTGATGAATTTTCTGCGCCTGGCTGAACAGGCTGGTTGGCGGACGATCTTTCTGGGGCCAGCCGTATCGGTGGAAGAATTTCTAAATGTGGTCCGCCGAGAATCGGCTGATCTCGCTGCGGTCTCCTACCGGCTGACACCGGAGACGGGGGCGCGCTTGCTGGGTGAATTTGCTGAAGCCGCCGATGAATTACACAACGCGGGCACGCGCTTTATTTTCGGCGGTACCCCGCCCGTGGTCGAAGAGGCGAAAAACATTGGCTTTTTCGAGCGTAGTTTTGATGGCAGCGAACCCGCCGAGGAATTGCTAGCCTACCTGCGCGGGCAATCCACAGCCGCCAGCACAGAAGACGCTTATCCGCAGACCACCGTGGAGCGCATCGCCTGGAAAGCCCCCTACCCATTGCTGCGCCATCATTTTGGACTGCCCACGATGCAGGCCACCATCGACGGCATTGAGCGCATTGCTGAAGCACGCGTGCTCGATGTGATCTCGCTCGGTGTTGATCAAGATGCGCAGGAGAATTTCTTCCATCCGGAGCGCCAAGATCCCCGACGTACCGGCGCGGGTGGGGTTCCCGTGCGCACGCCGGACGATTATCGGCAGTTGTATGCGGCCAGCCGCCGCGGCAATTTCCCTTTATTGCGCACTTATTCCGGCACGGATGATTTTATTGCCCAGGCCGAAGTCTTTGTCGAGACGATCAACATCGCCTGGTGCGCGATCCCGCTCTTCTGGTTCAATGCCATGGATGGCCGCGGACCGTGGGATCTCGCTGGCTCCATCCGCGAGCACCAAAAGGTGATGCAGTGGTATGGCGAGCGCAATATTCCGGTGGAGCTCAATGAGCCCCATCACTGGGGGATGCGCGATGCGCCAGATGTGGTGTCAGTCGTGGCGGCTTATCTCTCGGCTTATAATGCCAAACACTTTGGCGTGCGCGACTACATTGCACAGTTGATGTTTAACAGCCCATCGGGCCTTAGCGATGCAATGGACTTGGCCAAGATGCTAGCGATTTTGGAGCTGATCGAGCCGCTGCACAGCGACGATCAAGTGCGTCCTTTCCGCATCTGGAAGCAAACCCGTACTGGGCTCCTCAGCTATCCGCTCGATCTGGATGAAGCACGCGCCCATTTGTCGGCCAGCATCTACTTGCAAATGGCATTGCAACCAGATATTGTGCACATTGTAGGGCACACCGAGGCGGATCATGCAGCCACAGCCGAGGATGTGATCGCTGCGGTGCGCATGGCTCGCCGCAGCATTGAGAATGCACTGCGAGGTGCGCCGGATATGCGTCAAGCCGTTGCCGTGCAAGCACGCAAAAAGGAATTGATCGAGGAGGCCCAACAAACGGTTGCAGCGATTCAAGCGCTGGGCGATGCCACCACTGATCCGTTAGTGGATCCGGAAATCTTGGCTCAGGCGGTGGCTATTGGCATCTTAGATGCCCCTCACCTGCGCAACAATCGTTTTGCGCGCGGTCATGTTGTTACGCAGATCGATGAACGTGGGGCCTGTGTTGCGGTCGATCCGGCCAGTGGGCGCCCACTGCGGGAGGCAGAGCGCTTGGCGCAGTGCCTCACCCAATAATCGGAACCTGTCTTACCAAACGAGGGGGGCTTCTACAGTATACTTTACAAGGTTGTTTATCGTTAGCACGCAGCCAATATAATGCAGGCCGACCCAACAAGGCAGTCCAGATCCTGTTGGTCAAGTGAAGCACGCTGCCTACGGCAGAGATTCCATTAGACATGTGCTCGCCTGTCGAAATTCAATCGCAGTAGACTGCATCACAGCAATCGCGCAGAAGTTCACTCTTTATTTCCGCCTAGTTTGTTGATGATTCCCGGTTGTGCAGAGTCGCAACTTGGGGCCTAGATTCGCTCACTCGTTTGTTCCTAGGAACAGACGATGGTGACTGCATTGATGCGGCACACCCTAGCCGATGCCTTAGAGGCCACCGGTTAGTTTGCTATTGCCTGTAGCCCCCTATTGCGTGCGCAAATCCATCTTCACTGGCCCTTGTGGCCCATGTTGAAAGGAGGAAGTTCCCCATGCTGAACCGTCCCCTAGCTTTGTTGATTGCCTGGCTACTGGTGCTGAGCAGCCTTGCTGCTTGTGTCAGCCCGCCACCTGGGGCCACACCAGTCAGCGGCAGCGACAGCGGCGAGACTGCCAGCAGCACAAGCAACGCAGATCGCTTTATCGTGGTTGGCATCCCTGCTGCCCCAACTTCGCTGGATCCGGGTGATCATCGTTCGCGCGAGTCGGAAACGGTGATTCGCAACTTTGCCGATGGCTTGATTACACGCGATACCAAGAGTGGGACCCATTTGGAACTGGCCGAATCGATGAACTGGCTGGACGATGTGACCCTTGAAGTTGTCTTGCGTGAGGATGTGCTCTTTCACGATGGCACCCCGATGACCGCGGCCGATGTTGTCTATACCTTTAACCGCCTCATTGAAGAAAATGCCATCGAATATCCCGAGCCACACACATCACCCCGCAAAGGGTTGATTGCGCCGTTGGTCTCGGTCGAACAGATCGACGACTACACCGTGCATATGCACTTTAGTGGCCCGTGGCCGCCTGCGATGCAGCTACTGGTTCATCAACAGATCATTCCACGCCATTATTTAGAAGAGGTGGGGACCGAAGGCTACATCAACGCACCGATCGGCACTGGTCCTTTCCGCTTTGTCTCGGCGAGTGCTGGGCTTGAAGAAGTTGTCTTAGAACGGTTTGATGACTATTACGGAGGCTCTCCCGATCTGGCCCCGGTTGGGCCGGCGTGTGCGGCGGGTGTCATCTTCCGTGTCATCCCCGAGGCGTCGACTCGCATTGCCGCTTTGTTGGCAGGTGAAGTGGACATCATCCAGGCCGTACCGCCCGATCTGATCGCAACCTTGGAAGCTGATCCGAATGTGCAAGTGTTGACGGCACCGGGAACGCAACCCAAATGGGTCGAGCTGAATGTCAATCAGCCTCCCTTTGATGATGTGCAAGTACGCCAAGCCTTGAATTATGCGATCGATAAAGACCTCTTGATCGAGACGATCTATGGTGGTCGCGCCGTGGCTTTACCAGGGGCACTTTCGCCTTACAACAACTTTGTCAACCAGAACCTCGCACCCTATCCGTATGATCCCGACCAGGCCCTGGCCCTATTGGAAGAAGCTGGTTGGAGTGATTCGGATGGAGACGGGATGTTGGATCGCGATGGTCAGCCGCTGGCCTTCACCCTCGATACGCTCGAAGAATGGCGTAATCTCGCCGAAGCGGTTGCCACACAATTGCAGGGATTAGGCATCAATGCAACGGTACGTTTCTGGGAATACAGCGTGGTGCAACCTCAATTGTTAGCTGGCGAGCGCCAAGCCTATCTGGACGATTGGGGTGATTCAGCCTTCGACCCAGTTGGTCATTTTGAAGCCAAATGGCATGGCTTGGTAGAAGGTTCGCCCTATGGTCGCGGCAACTTCTCGGGCTACAACAACGAACGCGTCAATGAGTTGATCCAGCTCGGCGAGACCATTGCCGACCCCGTAGAACGCCAAGCGATCTACGACGAGGCCCAGCAACTAGTCTATGACGAAGCCCCGGCGATCTTTTTGATCTTGCCGGAGGAGGTAGAAGCAGCTTCGGTGGCCGTCACCAACTGGCAGCCAGCATCCGACAGCCGCGTCAACCTGCATGATGTCTGTTTAGAGTAAGCGACAACGGGTCAAACGTCATGGCTGCGGCGTGTCGAACGGCCATGGCGTCTGGCCCGCATTGTTGGTCGCGCATAGGTTTAGGGAGTTCGCAAGCTAGATGCGTACACTCAAAATTGTTCAACGCCTACTTACCGCCATTCCCTTGATCCTCGGCGTCGCGATTGTGGTCTTTTTCTTTATGCGACTGACCCCCGGCGACCCGGTGGACATTATCATGGGGCAAGGAGGTGGCGTCTCAGCCGGGGAGATGGAGCAGCTGCGCCAAGAATTCAACTTGGATCAGCCCCTGCCCGTGCAGTTATGGTTGTTCTTACAAGATCTGGCGCGTGGGGATCTTGGTTATTCCTACACGCAAAAGCGCCCAGTGTCCCAATTGATCGGCGAGCGTTTGCCTGCCACCATCGAGCTGGCCTTGGGCGGACTCATCTTTGCCCTGTTGATCGCCATTCCTGCGGGGATTCTCTCGGCGGTACGGCGTAACTCACTTGTTGACCGCTTAAGCATGGCCGGCTCCTTCATCGGCATCTCAATGCCTCCTTTCTGGCTGGGCATTGTGCTGATTTTGCTCTTCTCGGTGCAGCTACGCTGGCTGCCGGTGCAGGGACGCATTGCCACCCAGGTTGGGCTATACGAAGTTACCGGCTTTTATGTGATCGACAGTCTGCTCACCGGCAACTGGCCGGCCTTTTTTAGCGCCCTGCGCCACCTAGCACTGCCGTCGATTACCCTAGGGGCGGCGATTGCAGCGGTGGTGGCGCGCGTCTTACGGTCGAGTATGGTAGAAACGCTGCGGGCTGATTATGTGCTCTATGCCCGCGCCAAAGGCGTGTCCGAAAAGTGGATCCTGATCCGCCACGCCTTGCGCAATGCCTTGATCCCAACCGTGACCGTGGTCGGGTTGCAGCTCGGCGTTTTGCTCGGCGGCAATATGATTGTCGAGACGGTCTTTGGCTGGCCGGGCCTGGGCCGCATGGTAGTGAGCGCCATCTTCGACCGCGACTTTCCCTTGGTCCAAGGGTCAGTGATGGTCTACGCGCTGGTCTTTGTCTTGGCCAATCTGTTTGTGGACATGCTCTACACGTGGCTCAACCCGCGGGTCACCCTATGACCGGAGCGAGCGCTGGCACAACCGTTGATGTTCTGTATCGCTTTCAGGCGTGACCAAGTTCGGACACGCTGTTCAAACGTTACGAAGTCCACATCTGCGATGGGTGTGGCGAAGGAGGCCTGTGGCAATTACATCAAAAATCGAACCGTCAAGTGCAAATCTGCCTCCCGACTGGCAACTGAGCCTCAGCCGTTGGTGGGAACGCACGAGCGACGTAATTGGCAAACTGGGACGTCAACCCTTGGCCGTCATCGGTGCGGTGATCCTATTGGGGTACCTATTCGCCACCGTTGCTGCGCCGCTCATCACCTGGCACGATCCCGCGCTGGGCAATCTGCGGCAGCGCTTTTTGCCGCCTGTCTGGTTGGAGGGAGGCAGTTGGGATTATCCGCTCGGCACCGATGCGCAAGGGCGTGATCTTTGGGCGCGGATTGTCTATGGTTCGCGCGCTTCTTTGGTGGTTGGCTTTCTGGCTGTCTTGATTTCAGTGGCTGTGGGCACTATCCTCGGCGCGCTGAGTGGCTATTATCAAGGGCAAGTCGATGCTTGGCTTTCACGCCTGTCTGAATTATTACTAGCTTTCCCTTACCTGATCTTTGCGATTGGCGTCATGGCTTTTTTGGGGCCAGGCTTCCGCAATCTCATTCTGGCCCTCACCTTCAAGGGTTGGGTCGAATTTTTTCGGCTGGTACGCGGTGAGGTCTTGGCTGAAAAGCAGCAAGAATATGTCGAGGCGGCACGAGTGGTCGGCCAGCCGCACGCACGGATCATCCGGCGCGAGGTGCTGCCGAATGTGATGCATTCTGTGGTGGTGCTGGGCACGTTGCGCCTGGGCCACATGATCATGATGGAAGCCAGCCTGAGCTTCTTGGGGCTAGGTATCCAACCGCCAACCCCAGCCTGGGGCTCAATGGTCGCCACCGGGCGCGACTATTTGCTCAATGCGTGGTGGGTCTCCACCCTGCCCGGCATCGCGATCTTAGTGTTAGTCTTGGCCGTGAATCTACTAGGCGAAGGTCTACGGGATGTGCTTGATCCCCGCTTTAAGGAGTCACTTTCATGATCAAGCCGCGTTACACAGTGATTGGTGCTGGGCACGGTGGCAAAGCCATGGCGGCGCATCTCGCCTTGATGGGCTTTGCTGTGACCCTCTATAACCGAACACCAGACCATATTGCGGCGATCCGCGCCCGCGGGGGGATCGAACTTTGCAGCAACAATCATGGGCCTTCGGGCTTTGCCCGTTTGGCCTGTGTCACGTCGAATCTAGCTGAGGCACTCGCCTTTGCCGATCTTGTTATGATCGTCGTGCCTTCGACAGCGCATGCTGAGTTAGCCCGGCAAATGGCCCAGCACTTGCAAGACCGCCAGATCGTGGTGCTGCATCCAGGCCGGACCCTAGGTGCGCTGGAGTTCGATACCTTATTACGACGCAGTGGCTGCACGGCCAAGGTGATCGTCGCCGAAGCTGAAACCTTGATCTATGCCAGCCGCTCGGAGGGGCCAGCCAAAGCGCGCATCTTTAGCATCAAAGAAACGGTGCCATTGGCTGCCTTGCCCGCCACCGAAACTGCCGAAGTTTTGGATGCCCTGGCGAGTGCTTATCCCCAATTTATCGATGGGGTGGATGTATTACACACCGGGCTGAACAATATGGGGGCGATCTTTCATCCGGCCCTTACCATTCTGAATGCCGGGCGGATCGAAGCGACGCATGGGGAATTCCAATTCTATATGGATGGGGTGACGCCCAGCGTAGCCCGCGTACTCGAAGTGCTAGATCGCGAACGGGTCACCGTAGCCGCGGCCTTGGGCATTCGGGCGCGCACAGCCCTGGAGTGGCTTCAACTTGCCTACGATGCCCACGGCGTCGATCTGTATGAAGCGATTCACAACCAACCAGGCTACAAAGGCATCATGGCCCCGCCGACGATCAATCACCGCTACATCAGCGAAGATGTTCCGATGAGCCTAGTACCGCTGGTCTCGCTCGGGCAACGCTACGGCGTGTCAATGTCCGGGATCGACAGCATCATCCGCTTGGGATCCATCCTGCATCGCACCAATTACTGGCGCAGTGGCCGGACGATCGAAAAGTTGGGGATTGTGGAGTTGGGGGTCAGCGAATTGACTCGTTATGTACGTGAGGGGCCTTTCGAAGTCGCCATGTGATAGGCAGCGCATGCTTCCATTGCTAGTTTGCTATATGCCCGCTATACGAGGTCAATCAAATCTAACTGTGAGTGGAATCCTCAGCTTTCCTGCTGAGCATCAAAAGTCTGGATAGCTGGGATGAAATCGCGAAAGCTTGTTTTGTAACTTTATAAGTAAGATAGTTGAAGGAGTAAGTTTTATGTGTGGAATTGCCGGTATTTGGGGAGAAGCCAATCCTAGTACAGTGCAGTCAATGATGACCACGCTGGCTCATCGCGGGCCGGATGGGAGCGGGCTGCACGTGGAGGCACCAACCGGCGTGTTGGGGCACCGTCGTCTGGCGATTATGGACCCAGCAGGTGGCGCCCAGCCAATTTATAATGAGAATCGTTCGGCCGCGATTGTAGCCAATGGGGAGATCTATAACTTCCCACAATTGTTGCAGACTTTGGCACGCCAACATGATTTTTGTACAACCAGCGACAGTGAAGCCATTCTCCATCTTTTTGAGGAGAAGGGGAGCAAGGCAGCCAATGAGCTTCAAGGCATGTTTGCTTTCGCGCTCAGCAATGGTCAACGACTCTGGCTAGCCCGCGACCGCATTGGCATCAAGCCGCTTTATTATGGTCACCGACATACCAACAATGGGCACGAGAATCTCTATTTTGCCTCGGAGATGAAAGCATTGGTTGGGCGAGTCGACGAGCTACACGAATTTCCGCCGGGTATGGTCTATGATTCAGAGACTGGCTTCATTCGTTATTACCAGTTGCCCATGCGCGAGCCCACGCCGCGTACGGTCGAGACAGCACTACAGCAGGTGCGCCAGGGGTTGGAGGAAGCGGTAGCCACGCATTTGATGAGCGATGTGCCTGTAGGCGCCTTTCTCTCTGGCGGGCTAGACAGCAGCCTGATCGCCGCGATTGCCCGCCGTCACGTACGCAAGCTGCATACCTTTGCGGTCGGCGTGGCAGGCTCAAGCGATCTAACAGCAGCGCGGCATGTAGCCGAGCACATCGGCTCGATTCATCACGAATATGTCTTCACGGCCGAAGAGGCATTGGCCGCGCTGCCGGAGATTCTCTACTATTTAGAATCGTTTGATCAAGATCTGGTGCGCAGTGCCATTCCTTGTTATTTCTGCTCGCGCTTGGCCGCCAAACATGTCAAAGTAATCCTCACAGGTGAGGGAGCAGACGAGTTGTTTGCCGGGTATGACTATTACAAGAGCTATGATGATCAAACGGCCCTGCACCAGGAGCTGCGGCGATCTGTGGCCACCCTGCACAATCTCAACTTGCAGCGGGTAGACCGCTTGACCATGTGCCACGGTTTAGAAGGCCGTGTCCCCTTCTTAGACACCAAGTTCATCCATTTGGGTCTGGACATTCCCACTGAGTTAAAGCTGAAGCCGACGCGCGATGGGCAATTGGTGGAGAAGTGGGTGTTACGCAAAGCCTTTGAAGATCTGCTGCCGCCGGAGATTATTTGGCGCGATAAGGCGAAATTTGGAGAAGGCAGCGGCACCATCGATCTTCTGCAAGCGGCCTTGAAGCCAGTCCTCGCCGAGTTTGATTTCGCCAGCTATCAAGCGGGCGTGGCCGAACCGCTACGCTCTGCCGAAGAGGCCTATTACCATCACTTGCTCACGGAATCTTACAGCCATCCCGAGCTGATCCTCGGCGCAGTTGGGCGCAACACACCCCAATATGGGACCGCCCAACCCGCCGGCATGCTTGCTTAAGGTAGTAGGGGTTAGCAGGTAGCTGCCAATCAAAATGAGCCAGAGGACGCATAGATTATCTGTGCGCGCTCTGGCTCATTTTATGCTGTGGAATTCTCTACCAGTGGTTACAAGAGGGCTGGTAGATTACGCAAAGCCTGGGCGAGCACAGCAATCGCCCGCTCATACTCGGCCAAATTCACATGCTCATGCGGCGTGTGATCGAGCGCGCTGTCACCCGGGCCATAGGCGAGGATAGGACATTGCCAAACCGGCCCCACCACATTCATGTCGCTGGTTCCGGTCTTGAGTACAAAGCCCGGGCGAATGGAGGCATCCACCGAGCGGATAGCGGCCAGGAAGCTCCGCACCAATGCGTTGTTGCGATCCCCACGCCAGGGGTGCTCGTAACCGCGCAACGTGATCTCCAGCGTCGTCAGCGGCCCCGTGAGCGTGACGGTGCCGTTCAAGTCTGCGGGAATGGCTGCTGGAGCGGTGGCGTCGATGTGCGCGGCGGCCCAGCCAATCAACTCTTGGACAAATTGCTCGGCGTCGAACTCCAGCGGCAAGCGAATGCCCACCGTGGCCGCCACATGATCGTGCATCTGCTCGTCGGTGCTAGTGTTGATCGCCCGCAGGCTAGGCGAGAGCTGGTCAAAGGCCTTTTCACGCCCTTCGTTCCAGCGGGCCGCATAGGCATTGATCCAGTTCCACACCTCCACCGCGGTCATGGCGACGCTGGCATCTGGTCCGGCAGTGTGGGCCATCGGCTGGCTGGCGGCCAATTCCACCAACAAGCGCCCTTTGTAGCCCAACGTTACCCGCTGCCAACTGCTCGGCTCGCCGATGATGCAGGCTGAGGGGATTGGCTCGTTTTTGCCATCAAAGCGCGCGGCAATGAAGCGGGCGCCCTTGCTGGTCGCTGCTTCTTCTTCCACAGCCCCGACTACCACCAAGCGCACCTGGTGTTCGTGCGCCCAGGCCGCGCCCGCTTGCGCCACGGCATTCACAAAGGTAGCCAATGGCCCCTTGGCATCGACACTGCCACGGCCATAGAGCAACGGTCCCGCGGGCGTCTCTTCGATGCGCACAGGGATATTGCCCGGCACCGTGTCGATATGGCCGAGTAGCACGATGGTGTGTGTGGCATCCGGCGGTCCCATTTCGCCCACCGCATTGCCAGCCCCATCCACAAAGGAACGCTCGTAGCCCAATGCCTGCATTTGCTCGACCAACCAACTGCTTGCCGCGAATTCTTGGGTGGAAAGAGATTGGATCGAGACCAGGCCGCGCAAGAGTTCAACAGCCGGAGATGAAGCGATAGAAAGATTGAGAGATTGCGTCATCGAGTTTCAAACCGAATACGTGATGCAGCGAGCATCACATTGGATAGTTCTACGTTACGCCAACAACGTATCCGCAATGGCCCGAACCCCGTGCGCCACTTCTTCCTCGTTGATGATTAACGGCGGCAACAGGCGCAAGACATTCGCCCCTGCGGGCAGCGCGATCACCTGATGTGTTTCCATCAACGTTTTGAGATGGGGCCCGACCTTCTCGCGCAGTTCAATGGCAATCATCAAACCCTGGCCGCGGATCTCGCGAACCATGGCGCAATCTTGCAGGGCCTCGCCGAGCTGCTGGCGGAAATATTCTCCCATACGGGCGCTGTGATCGATCAGCTTGTCTTCATGATAGGCTTCGAGTGCGGCCAAACCAGCCGCACAAGCTAGAGGGTTGCCGCCAAAGGTACTGCCGTGTGCCCCTGGGTAAAGCGCAGCCTGCACTTGATCGGTATAAGCAACGGCGCCCATTGGGAAACCGGCGCCCAATCCCTTGGCCATACAGACGATGTCGGGCTGCAACTCGGCATGGTGGAAGCCAAACCACTTGCCGGTCCGCCCAAAGCCGGTCTGGATCTCGTCAACGATCAGTAGCACCCCGCGCTCGCGACAGATCCGCTCGACGCCTTGCAAAAACTCGGTTTTGCCAATATTGACCCCGCCCTCGCCTTGGACCGTCTCGAGCACCACCGCGGCCGTCTGGTCATCAACTGCGGCTTCCAGGCGGGCGAGATTGTTGTATGGCACATGGGTGGCTTCGAGCAGCGGATTAAACGGCTCCCGATATTTCGGATCATGGGTTACCGAGAGCGCGCCCACGGTGCGGCCGTGAAAGCCGCGCATAAAGGCCACAAACTTGGTGCGTCCGGTGGCTAAACGGGCAAACTTGAGCGCACCATCGATCGCCTCGGCACCGCTATTGGCCAGAAAAATGTGCTGCAAATGAGCGGGCAACACCTCGGCCAAGCGAGCAGCATATTGGGCACGCGTATCGTTGTACAAGAAATTGGGGCAGGAGATCAACTGCTGGGCCTGCGCCGCCAAGGCCGCGCTCAATTTGGGGTGACAGTGCCCCAACATGGCCACACCCTGAGCCGACCCCAGATCAAGATAGCGTTTGCCCTCGGTGTCCCACAACCAGCACCCCTCGCCGCGGCTGATGACCACCTCGCCCCGCCGGGCTGTCGTGCCACCGAGGAGAGATTCTTCAACGGTCGCCAAATTCATTTCTAGTTCGTTTGTAGACATGCGATCCTCAGTGTGTAAACATCCTGTGCCATCGGAATCGAC
>CAZMRA010000090.1:0-10048 GCA_964568485.1 uncultured Caldilineaceae bacterium
CCCGTAGAGCGCCGGAACGCTCAGGAGACCGACCTCGCTGAGCACCACGCGGTGCGTACGGCCGCTGGGCTCTTCGACATTGACCACATGGGCCAATTTGAGCTGAGTGGACCCGATGCCGAACAATTTTTACAACACGTTCAGGTGTGGGATATCTCCATCATGCAGCCGTATGAGTCCCACTATAGCCTCTTGCTCTATGAAGATGGCACGATTGTTGATGATATCTTTCTCTATCGCCTGTCTGATCGCTGGCTGATCGTGGTGAATGCGGCCAATCGGTTGAAAGATTTGGTCTGGTTGCAAGCCCAAGCGCACGGTTATACAATTACCTTGACTGATCGCTCCGATGAGCTCTATATGTTAGCGCTGCAAGGTCCCCAGGCTGCTGCAATTTTGCAACGGCTGACGACTGATTCAGTCGATGCGATCGCCCCACGTAAGATCGGGGAATTGCAGATTGAGGGCGTTTCCGTTTGGGCTGGCCGCACTGGTTACACCGGTGAAGATGGCTTTGAGCTCTATTTTCCAGCCACGGCTGCTAGCCAGCTTTGGGATGCACTGCTTGCCGCCGGGGCAGAAGATGGCTTGTTGCCCTGCGGGCTCGCGGCACGTGATAGCTTGCGCTTTGAAGCGTGCATGCCACTATATGGCCATGAGATCAGCGCGCAGATCAATCCTTTATCGGCGCGGCTTGGTTGGGTGATCAGTTGGCACAAACCGTTTATCGGGCGGAATGCGCTGCTCAAAGTGAAGCTCGAAAAGCCCGACCAGTTGCTCGTCGGCTTCGAGATGATCGACAAAGCGGTCCCACGCGAAGGCTATGCCATTGCACACCAGGGCGAAGTCATCGGGCACGTGACTACGGGCATGAAGAGCCCCACCCTGGATAAGTTTTTGGGCTTAGGGTATGTGTCTGCTTCGCATAGCAAAGTTGGGGCAACAATTGATATTTTGGTCCGGGGGCAGCCTAAAGCAGCAAAAATTGTGAAACGACCATTTTACCAAGCGGGATCTCGGACCTAGAGCACGTCAAAAAGCTTACAACCTCAGCGCCACTGCTGAGTTAGATTGCGCAGATTTCCACAGCGAAACGCAGCAATCTGGTGATGAATATTCTAAAATCTTGCTCGGTGTCACTTTAGAGCGGGTGACACCGCAATTGGAAGGAGAGGCCAATGGCTACCTACAAGCTCGATGATGCTGCACGCTATGCTAGAACGCACGAATGGGTCCGCTTGGAAGGGGACTTGGCCGTGGTGGGTATTTCGGATGCTGCTCAGGATATGTTAAGCGATGTTGTTTATGTGGAACTGCCCGAAGTGGGCCGCACGGTGCAGGTGGGTGACTCTCTTGCCGTGGTCGAATCGGTGAAAGCTGCCGAAGAGGTGATCGCCCCGGTGAGTGGCACTGTAACGGAGGTCAACGATCCGCTTGTTGACCAACCTGAGCTGGTGAACCAGGATCCATATGGCTCTTGGTTTGTCAAGATCCAGCCAACAGAGGCGTTAAGTGAAGAAGTATCAGCCCTGTTCTCACCGGCCGACTATCAACAATTTGTGGAACAAGGTGGCCACTAGATCTTTCGTCCGTTTGGTTACCCTTTGCCACCGCTACGGTTGGCGGGGGCGCAGCGCGCACTGGCTGGGGGCGATTCTCTGCTTGTTGCTATTGGCCGCTTGTCAGAATCCGCTGCCTGACTGGTCGCTACCCTGGCAAGAACGCCCGGCTGCACTCCTGCCAACCATAACCCCTACCCCGTCAACCCCCGATATCCCCTTACAGCTTTGGAGCTGGTCGTCAGGTGAGTTAGCTGATCAGCTTTTGCTGACCACGATTGCGGAGTTTCAGGAGGCCAATCCTGATCTGCAAGTTGAGGTCAGCATGATGGAGAATTACGACGCCAGTCTGTCGGCTGCATTGTTGAGCAATACCCCGCCGGATCTCTTTGTGCTGGATCTGCCCCGTGTTGGTGAGTTGGCCAGCGCCGGTCATTTAGCGCCCTTGGCCGCAGCGGAGACGCTGGGGGATGATTATTTTCCCGCGTTGCTGCCCGCACTCGTAGCCGATGAGCAGTTGGTCTGCGCGCCACGCGAGGTGCGGACGTTGGCGTTGATCTACAACCGTGCTGCATTTGATGCGGCAGGCGTCGCCTATCCCACCGCTGCCTGGACGTGGAGCGAATTGCGCGCCGCGGCTGAAGCGCTTACTGCTGCCGATCCCCAGATGGTCGGACTCGCCCTGAGCCCCGATTTTACCCGCTGGCTGCCTTTCTTGTATCAAGCCGGGGGCAGTGTCACCGACCCCACCATGAGTGTGATGACCATCAACAGCCCCGAAGCGGCCAGCGCATTGGAATATTATGTGTGGCTGGTGATCGATGAAATTGCTGCGCCACCCTCACGGTTGGAGAGTAGTTGGGCGGGGGAAGCGTTGGCCCGTGGACGCGCGGCTATGGCCATTGAAGGCAATTGGATGATCCCTTATCTGCAGCAAAATTATCCTGATCTCGATTGGGGGGTGGCTGAGTTACCGGCTGGGCCACAAGGCCGAGCGACCGTGGCCTTTGCCACCTGTTATGCCATTGCTGTTAATAGTCCACGACCGGCGGCAGCACGGCGGCTGCTCGACCATCTGACCAGCGCTGCCGTAATCAATGCGGAGCTTGCCATCAGCGGATCGCTCCCCCCGCGCTTAAGCTTGGCCAGCGAATGGCGCCAGCGCAACCCTGAGTTTACTCCCTTTTTAGATGGCATGGCCTACGCCCGACCTTGGCTTTTTGGTACTCGCTTTGCTGCGCTCTTTCGGGTCGTGAACAACGGCATGACCCAATCGTTCCTGAGTGTGCGTGGCGTCAGCGATATTTTGGCCGAAGCGGATGGCGTCGGGAACGGCGCACTTGCCCAATAAAATATATCTAAAATCTAGACCGCGTACGCTAGACATCGACGCATTTCATCGCTAGTGTTGCCCAATCAATTGTCACTCGTGCAACTGAAGGAGATTGCCATGCAAGAAGTGGGGAGCACCATCATCAGCGAAGTTGTCGAATGTCCGATTTGCGGGGGCCAATTCCCCGAATTTCGGCCTGCTGGCCGGCAACAGCATCCGAATTCGAAGTGTCCGCAATGTGGGTCTAAAAAACGGCATCGCTTGCAGTGGTTATTTCTCAAGCAGCAGACCAACTTTTTTACCGCACCGCTGAGGGTATTGCACTTTGCGCCTGAGTCCTTTTTCAGCAAAGCCTTTGCGGCCTTGCCCAATTTGGATTATTGCTCCGCTGATATTGAACCAGGGCGCGCGATGCTGACCTTTGATATGACGGCCATTCCAGATGAAATCGGCACCTTTGATGTTATCTTATGCAGCCATGTTTTGGAGCATGTCCCCGATGATCATCAGGCCATGCGGGAACTTTACCGAGTTTTGCGCCCCGGTGGCTGGGCCTTGATCATGGTGCCGATCGATCCGGATCGCGAGACGACCTTTGAAGATCCCACGGTGACGGACCCTACTATCCGGGAGCAGCTCTTCAATCAGCGCGACCATGTGCGCATCTACGGTCAAGATGTGCAAGCGCGTTTGGAAGTGGCTGGCTTCACTGTCACGCCCTATCGTTATGCCAAAATATTGGGGCCAGCGGCCACGCAGCGTTATTCACTCAAGCGCAAAGATGATATCTTCTTCTGTACCAAACCACTTCCGAATTGAGCGACGCTCAGTGCGGTTACTTCCGCACCATGGGCAGAAAGATCTTGTCTTCCACCGGTAATAAGACCGGCGTCGGAGGGTAGTTTGGTACGAGTGTAGGCGTCGCGAGTCTGGTAAAGGTGGCGGTGGGCGTTGGTGACTTGGTGGCGGTCGCCGTAGCCGTGGGTGTGGCAGTCGGCGGCACCGGTGTTTGGTAGATCTCGGGGACGCAGGGAGGATTGGTACAGGGATAGAGCTGCTCGAAACTGGCAATATCGCTGTCGTGGAGCTCTCGCCGTGTTGAGCCCGATTGCAAGGATGGGTACATCACTGCATTGGGATTGTCGAGATGGATTAATCCGGCGAGGTGGCCAAATTCGTGCAAGGCTGCACTCTCCACGTCAAGTTCGTGCAAGTTAGGGGCCCCGGTGGTATCCCAGACCAAATCACTGTTCAGGAAAAAGTCCGCCTCGACGATCACAGAGTCCTGGTTATACCAGAGATAGCTGCGTCCAGCTACCGAAGTTGGGCCTTCGCCTAAAAAGATGACCTCGTTCACGTCGTTGAGCGTTAACTCCGTCGCGTTGGTGGGCCCATCATAGACAAAGCTAAAGGCCCCGCCGGGCACCACGCTCCACGTGACAATGGGATTGAGCAGCGCATTCAGAAAATCGGCACCATTGCCATTGCCCACATCACTGTCCTCGGTCTTGGGATTGATCCGGAGATGAATGACCGGATTTTCGCCGGGCCAGTGCAGCGTGTTTAAGCTCAGTGCCTCAGCCCCAGCGGCCTGAAATTGGGCAGTCGCTGCTTCGATGTTCTGCCAATCGCTGGGCAGCGTCTTTTCCGCCTGCACTTGGTTGATCTGCTGGTACAGTTCGTTCAATGGTGTTTGCCAGTAGAGCGGGCCACTGGCAGCAATTTGCTGCTGAACGCTGAACTTGCCCAGCTCCTCTTGAACTACCCTAAAATCTTGTCCAGTTTGCTGGAGAAAGAGCAAAACCTCTTCCCCAAGCCAAAAAACGGGGGCATGGGAGGCGCGTAATCCCAACCCGATGTCAGGTAGATACCCTCCCTCGCTACGCACCGTCAAGCTCAGCGGTGCTTGTCCGGCAACGGCATAGTGAACCGAGATCACCGTGGTACTTTCGATGCGCCCTTGTGCGTTCCAGTGGCTTTTTTGGCTGGCAACCCGACCGCGTACGATCAAGTTGGCTTCGTGCGCGAGCGAATGGATTTTTGCTTGCTGATGCGTTTGTGCAGTCGCCCCCACAGGTGCGAAGGTGGAGCGGAGCGTAAAGAAGAACGTACATTGCAGGAGTACGACAACCAAAGCGAGGGGTATACTACGCGACAAACCAGTCATGACTTTCCCTATCTTAGCGCACGAGTTGACGCTCGCCAGCCCATCGGCTACAATCGAGTGGCCATGCTCGTGCGTAAAGAGTCTTTTCCGAAATCAAGCACGCTGCTTATGCTTATATGAAGCAGTGCCAGGAATCAGCAGCGTTTAGGCTGGCGTTAAGCACCAAGCCGTTTCAACTGCCTTACTTATATCATGCCCATTGAACAATTGCTCCCAGCATTATCCCAACGATTGCCATCCAACCGCCTGCTGCAGCAACCCGGCCAATTGGCACCTTATGAATCAGATGCCTTAACGGCCTTTCGTGCCCGTCCGCAAGCTGTTGTTTTAGCGGAAAGTGCAGATGAGGTCATTGAAACGGTGCGGCTCTGTCACCGTTTTGGTGTGCCCTTTGTCGCTCGTGGCAGTGGGACCAGTCTCTCTGGTGGCTCTTTGCCCCTGACTGACGGCATTGTGATCGCGCTCAACCGCCTGAATCGTATTTTGCGACTCGACCCAGAACAGCGGATCGCCGTCGTTGAACCCGGTGTTGTCAATCTGGATGTTTCCAAAGCGGCCGCACCTTACGATCTTTATTATGCCCCAGATCCTTCAAGTCAGTTAATTTGTACCATCGGTGGAAATGTTGCCTTTAATTCAGGTGGCGCTCACTGTTTGAAATATGGCATGACCGCCAATCATGTGTTGGGCTTGAAGGTGGTCTTGCCCGATGGCGAGGTGGTCGAACTAGGCGGGGAGAGCATGGAGCAAGTCGGCCCCGACCTAAGTGGCTTCTTTGTCGGTTCGGAAGGGCTCTTTGGCATCGCCCTGGAAATTACTGTCCGTTTGATGCCCAAACCTGCCCGCTATCGCACGGTGTTGGCCTCCTATAATAGTTTGGCCGCGGCCGGGGATGCCGTGTCGCAAGTGGTGGCTTCGGGGCTTTTGCCCGGCGCCATGGAGATCATGGACAACTTGGCCATCCAAGCGGCTGAGGCCGCAGTGCATGCCGGTTATCCCGATTGCGCCGGCTTGCTGATCGTCGAGTTGGAAGGCGAGGCCAGTCAAGTCGAAGCCGAATTTGCCCACTTGCTGCAAGTGATCGAAGCCTCCGGCGCGCAAGAAGTGCGCATCGCCCAAGATGAGGCGGATCGAGCGCGCATCTGGAAGGGACGCAAGGGGGCCTTCTCGGCCGTGGGCCGGCTCAGCCCCGACTACATTGTGCAAGATGGGGTGGTGCCGCGCAGCAAACTGGGCCAAGCCTTGGCCGCCATTGACCAGTTGAGTGCGCAATATGGGATTCGCGTCGCCAATGTCTTTCACGCCGGGGATGGCAATCTGCACCCGTTGATCCTCTATAATGGCCGTGAGCCGGGCGCCCTCGAGCGGGCCGAAGAATTGGCCGGGGAGATCCTACGCCTCTGCATCGAGCTGGGCGGTTCGATCACCGGCGAGCATGGGGTGGGCATGGAGAAACGGGATTATATGCCGGTCATGTTCAGTCCCACGGACCTCGAGGTGATGAATGATCTGCGGGCGGCCATCGATCCGCAGGCACTGGCCAATCGGGGCAAGAAATTGCCGAATGGTGAAGCGCCCGCCCTGCATCATCACGGACCCCATCCTCTCGAGAAGGCAGGAGTGATTTCGCGCGTGTGAGTCAATCTGATCCACTGGAAGGCCATGATGGCTACACGTTTGGCAGATCGCTTGAATCAGGCTCGCCGTCAACGCTTTGTGGGGCGCAGTGCGGAGCTTGAACTCTTTCGCCGGGCGCTGAAGCGAAGCGAGGTTGATTTTGCCCTGTTGTTTATTCATGGCCCCGGTGGGGTTGGTAAGACCACGTTGCTGCGCGAATTTGCTCACGTGGCTGCACAGGAGGAGTGTTCGCTCCTCTTGCTGGACGGGCGGCAGATTGATGCATCGCCCCCGGGCTTCTTGGTGGCGATGCAAAGTGCCTTGAAGCTCTCGGCCACTGACCCGCCGCTCGAAGTTATCGCAAAGCTCCCCAATCTGGTCCTCCTGATTGACACCTACGAGTTGTTGACCCCCCTTGATGCTTGGCTGCGTGACACCTTTTTGCCCCAATTACCCGAAGATGCTCTCGTTGTGTTGGCGGGTCGACAAGCACCGCCTGTGGCCTGGCGAGCCGATGATGGCTGGGGCGCGCTGACTCGGATTATTTCGCTGCGCAATTTCAACTCGAACGAAAGCGCAGCCTACCTGGCCAGCCAAGGTGTACCCATCGACCAGATCCGCCCCATTCTGGACGTGACGTACGGTCACCCGCTTGCGCTCTCCCTCGTCGCCGATCTGGTGAAACAGAACCGTGGTTTGCGCGCCGATGCGCTACAACGCGATCCCGATATCGTGCGCACGTTGCTGGAACGTTTCGTGGCCGAAGTGCCGGATCCGCTCTTTCGCCAGGCGTTGGAGATTTGTGCCCACACGCTCACCACGGATGAAAGCCTGCTCGCCTATTGTCTGGGCGAGGAGCCGGGCCATTTGGCTTTCCAATGGCTGCGGGATCTTTCGTTTATTGAGCAGGGACCGGCTGGGCTCTTTCCGCATGACCTTGCCCGCGAGGTCTTAGAAGCTGATTTACGTTGGCGCAACCAAAACCGTTTTCGCACGCTCCATCGACAAGTTCGTACCTATATCATCCAGCAGATCCTGGCGACCACGGGCTTGGCACAGCAAGCAGCCATCTTTGCGCTGCTCTTTTTGCACCGCAACAACCCATTTATGCGGCCCTTTTATGAATGGCAATCCCTGGGGCAGCTCTATATCGATGAGGCGCAACCAGCCGATTGGCCCGTGATCGCACAGATGATCCGCCGCCATCAAGGCGAAGCGTCGCTGGCCGTAACGCATGATTGGTACAAACGCCAGCCACAGGGCCTAGTAGTCTTCCGGGGCGCTGGCGCGGCGATTGCTGGCTTTGTGCAAGTGGTGGAGATCAACCAATGCAGCGCGGCACAGTTGGCGGTTGATCCTGCTCTGTCGGCGATCACAGCTTATCTGGCCCGCGTTGTCCCGCCACGCCAGGGTGATCAGGTGCTCTTCTTCCGTAATTGGATGGATGCGGAAGCCTACCAGCGTTCACCGACCATCTTCAACATGGCAGCGATGCTCAGTATGCGGCTCTTCTTCAATTCGCCCCATCTGGCCTACAGCTTGATCGCCCAAGCTGATAGCCACTACTATGCGACCATGTTTGAATATCTCCGCATGCCCTTGATCCCAGACCTCTCGTTTACCCTGGATGGGCAAGTATTTGGCCTATTTGGGCACAACTGGCGGGCTGAACCACCATTAACGTGGCTGGAGATCATGGGCGAGCGCGAGCTACTGGATGAGCTCACCGCCTTGGAGAATCTGCCCCACACGTCGCAAACAGTCGTGCTGTCGGAGCCTGAATTTGCCGAAGCGGTCCGCCAGGCCCTCCGAGATCTGCACCGGCCCGATTTGCTGGCCTACAATCCGCTGTTACGCTCGCGCTGTCTGCGGGAGCGCAGCGAGCAGCCGCCAACTCCCGAGCTGCTGCAAACGACATTGCGGTCTGGTGCGCAGTTGTTGACCACCAACCCCAAACTGCAGAAACTGCATCGCGTCCTCTGGCATACCTACTTTGAGCCAGCCCCCACGCAAGAAATGGCCGCCGAATTGTTGGATTTGCCCTTCAGCACCTATCGCTATCAACTGGGCAAGGCGGTGGAACAGATCACCCAGTGGCTCTGGCAGCAGGAACTCTACGGCGTGGATCCGTAATCGTGCGCCCATCAACCCCATTCACCCATTTTTTGATAAAAACTTAGCAGCAATTTGGCTGGAAAGTTGGCAACGCCCCGGCCTATCCTCTCCTGTGTAGTGTGTAGCGCTAAAACACAGAGGAGGAGCCCAATGACACAGCACAAACTTTTTGCCAACCAACACGCAATCGTGATCGGAGCCAGCATGGGCGGCTTGTTGGCCGCACGCGCCTTGGCCGATCATTTCGAGCAAGTCACGCTGCTGGAACGTGATCAATTCCCGCCACCCGGGGAACAGCGCAAAGGAGTGCCGCAAGGCCGCCATGCGCACGCGGTGCTGGCGCGGGGGTTGGAGATCATGGAAGGCTATTTCCCCGGTTTGACCGCCGACTTGATCAGCCGCGGCGCAGATTACGGCGATGTGAGCGGCAAGGCCCGCTGGTTCTACGATGGTCAACATCATCGGCCCACCCAAAGCGGGATTCATGCGATCAATGTGAGTCGCCCCTGTTTGGAAGCGGCGATCCGGGCGCGTGTCCTCGCTTTGCCCAATGTGCAAGCGATCGAGGGCTGTGATGTGCTGGGGCTGTTAACCAATGCCGAGTGCACGCGCGTGACGGGCGTGCGCATGATCCGCCGCCGAGCAGACAGCGCCGAAGAACATCAGCACGCCGATCTGGTGGTTGATACCACCGGTCGTGGCTCGCGTACCCCGGCTTGGCTGGCCGATCTCGGTTACGAACGCCCTGCCGAAGAGACGATCAAAGTCGGCATCACCTACACATCGTGCCTATACCGGCGCCGGCCCGAGCACATCCCCGGCATCAATGCGCTGATCGTCACCGCTTCCCCCAAACAACCACGCGCAGGCGTCTTGTTGAGTCAGGAGGGCAACCGCTGGATCTTGACCGTAGCTGCCTATTTGGGTGAAGAGATTCCGCAAACGCACGACGGGCTATTAGCCTATGTGCGGGCGATGGGCAATCCGCTACTCTATCAAGTGGTGGCGAATGCTGAACCCTTAAGCGAGCCAGTTGCTTTCAAAGTTCCGTCGAACCTGCGCCGTCATTACGAACGGCTGAAGTGCTTCCCGGCCGGGTATTTGGTGATGGGCGATGCGATGTGTAGCTTCAACCCGCTCTATGCGCAAGGGATGTCGGTCGCGGCCCAGCAGTCGGTGATCCTCAGCGCATGTCTGGCGCAGGGGGAGCGGCAACTGGCGCAACGTTTCTTCAGACAGGCCAGCCAGATCATCGAT
>CAZMRA010000090.1:10058-16269 GCA_964568485.1 uncultured Caldilineaceae bacterium
CGCCGTCCGGCACTCCCGTCCACTGCGTGTGATCTGTAATTAAGCAGACTTCGCCCGGCCCCTTGCAGCGAAAGAGGACGTCGATGGCGGCGGGGTGCACGTGGTGGCCGTCGGCAATGATCTCCGCTTCCCTGGTGTGCAGGGCCCCCGCACGGCCATGACCAAGTTCATCAACTGGTATGTGAGCAAGTTGCACCACGCCGCCAGCCAGGATGCCACGCTCTCCGTGGCCTTCTTAAAAGTGATCAACCTGCTGGCACCGCCGCACAGTATCCTGCAGCCACAGCTTGCTTGGCGTGTGCTGCGCGGCAATTTACTGCCACGCGCTCCTCACCTCTCCCCGCCAAAGATGCTGCCAAGCTGAGCGAAGTGTCTTGGCGTAGCGCAAGATGTGTTACAATAGCTGTATATGGCCGACATATCAGCTCACTCGATTGAACAATTACAACAGATTGTGTGTAGCGCCGACCGCGTACTGCCCCACGGTGGCCGTAGTAAATCGGCTCTGAGCGCCAATGGGGAGGGCGCAACCCTGCTGGATCTGCGCGTCCTCTCGGGCATCCTCGAATACGAGCCAGGGGAATATACGATCACCGCCCAGGCAGGCACCGCGCTGGCGGAAGTGCAGGCCGCGCTGGCTGAAAATGGCCAATATCTGCCCTTTGATCCGCCTTTGGTGGGGGCCGGGGCCACGCTCGGCGGCACGATCGCCGCTGGCTTGAGTGGCTCGGGCCGGTACCGTTACGGCGGCGTGCGCGACTTTCTGATCGGCATCCGCTTTGTTGACGGGCAAGGGCGGGTCGTGCGCGGCGGTGGTAAGGTTGTCAAAAATGCCGCTGGCTTTGATCTGCCCAAGTTGATGGTCGGCAGTTTGGGCCGTTTTGGGGTGTTGGCGGAAGTGACCTTCAAAGTCTTTCCCCGTCCTCAAACGTACGCCAGCGTGCGCATCAACTATCCGACGCTGACCGACGCGCTGGCGGCCATGCACCAAGTGGCCAATGCACGGATGGATATTGACGCGCTTGACATTGCCGTGACGCCGAGCCACTATCAGCTCTGGGTGCGGCTGGGCGGCTGGGAGACGATCTTGCCGCAGCGCCTCGCTCAGGTGCGCTCTCTGCTTGGCGCCGGTGATGAGGTGAGTGGCCAAGCAGAGCAAGCGGCGTGGCACGTCTGGCAGGAATTTACTTGGGCACCCGCGACCGAAGCGTTGGTCAAGGCGGCCACGACTGCGGCGCTCCTACCCAAGTTGGATGAGATCTTGCATCAGGCCGGGGCTCAACGCCATTATGCGGTTGGTGGCAATCTGGCTTGGATTGCCTGGCCCGGTGCATTGACGCTTTTGGACCAACATTTGCGCGATTTGCAGCTCTCTGGGTTGGTATTGCGCGGCGAAACTGAGCACCCTTGGATCGGCCGCCCGCTGAACAATGTCTTTATGCAGCGCATTAAGCAGTCGCTCGATCCAGACGGGCGATTTGGGGCACTATAACTCCATAAATTGTCAATGAACATGGTGCTTTTGTCCCATGACCCGTTGGCAATTGAAGATTGAGCAACTCTTTATGCAACATTCCATTCCTGTTGAAACTCTTGGTCCACAAGCACCAGCCATGGCCAGCGCTGTTGAAAGTTGCGTGCATTGTGGCTTTTGCCTCTCGGCTTGCCCCACCTACAAGGTGATGGGTGAAGAGATGGACTCCCCGCGTGGGCGCATTTTCCTGATGAAGGAAAATTTGGAAGGCGCTCTTCCCTTGGAGGAGACATTGCCCTTTGTTGACCGCTGCTTGGGATGCATGGCTTGTGTCACGACCTGTCCATCTGGCGTAGAATATGGTGACTTATTAGCCCCATTTCGGGCGCGAGCCGAGCAGCAGCGCAAACGCACGCCGCTGGAACGCAGCACGCGCTTGTTGGTACGCGAAACGCTGCCTTATCCGGGCCGTTTTCGGCTGGCCGCAATGTTGGGGAAACTGGCCAAGCCGGTGAAAAGTTTGTTGCCCTCGCCGATGAGCGCGATGCTCGATCTGTTGCCGGAACAGTTGCCAGCTGCGCAGCCATTACCTGCCATTTACCCAGCGATTGGGCCGCGCCGAGCGCGGGTGGCGCTTTTGGCTGGTTGTGTTCAACAAGTGTTGGCACCGCAAATTGGTTGGGCTACCTTGCGTGTGCTGGCCCAAAATGGCGTCGAGACAGTCATTCCCGCCGGTCAAGGTTGTTGTGGATCGCTCGCCATGCATACTGGTGAGGCTGCGCAGGCGCGTTCGTTGGCCCGCCACAATCTGACCGCCTTTCCCGATGATGTGGATGCCATTGTGACCAATGCCGCCGGGTGCGGCTCCGGCATGCATGAGTATGGATTGTTGTTTGCTGGTCAGCCCGAAGAGGAAGCGGCGAAACAGTTTGCCAGCCGAGTGAAAGATGTGAGCCTCTTTTTGGCCGAGCTCGGCTTGATCCCGCCGCCCGCGCTGTCCGAACCACTCACGCTGGCCTATCATGATGCCTGCCATCTTGGCCATGCCCAGCGCATCACGGCACAGCCGCGTACGTTATTGCGCTCGATCCCGAATTTGCAGCTGGTGGAGATCAATGAAAGTGAACTCTGTTGCGGCTCTGCTGGCACTTACAACCTGGAACAACCCGAGTTGGCCCATCAGATCGGCGAACGCAAGGCGCGTAATATCATCGCTACTGGCGCCGCAGCCCTCGCCACCGGCAACATTGGCTGCATGACGCAAATCCAAAACCATTTGCAACGGCTGGGGGCGCCTCTGCCGGTTTGGCATACCATGGAGGTGCTGGATCGGGCCTATCAAACAGCTTCTCCCGGGTAGTGAGTTTGTGGTATGATGAGCACGACATCGCGTGCGGTTCGTTTTGCTGCATGGTAGCACTTGCTGAGCTCGGCTGCATTGAGCTCGTGGGAATTCAGGGGAGGTCATCTCATGTCTAAATTTGTCCAGCTCAAAACCGAACTGCGTGAGCTAGCGCTCATTAAACAGGCGTTGACGGATCAGAACATTGCCTATCAAGAAAATGCGCAATATGTGCATCCCTTCGGTGGTTTTCGGGGGGAATTGCCAATTGTGATCAAGCAATCTGGCTTGCAATTTGGCTTGCGCCTCACGGCCGATGAACGCTATGAGATCGTTGGGGATGATATGCAGCTAGCCCAGATTCGCGCGGTGATGGCCCCTGTCCTGCAGAGGTATGCCTATCACAAGGTGTTGGCCGAGACCGAGAAGGCCGGGTTCACGCTGGTGGAAGAGACGACTGGCCGCGACAAGGTAATCCGCCTGACGGTGCGGCGCTGGCAATAAGCTTTGTGCATTGCAGGAATAGACCATGCAAAATCAAGAGATCGAGATCAAAATCCTGCCCGATGGCCGGGTGGAATATACCATCAAAGGCGTAAAGGGCAGTGCATGCGAGAGTATCAGCGCCTTGTTGGAGCAATTGGGGCAGATCGAGCAGGAGCGCCGCACAGGTGAATATTATGACCAAGCAGACGATACCCACCTCGCCCTTGGCCTCGGCTGAGCCCGACCCAGCGCTCTGGCCGGCTTTCCCCACCGAGACCGAAATCTACATTCTGCCCGATGGCCGCATCATCGTGGCCGATTTGCCCGCAGCATTGGCCGGGTTATTGGATCTGACCCAGCCCACGAGCACAGATGAAATGACCAGTACTGATGGCGACTAGCGAAATTCTGCTGCAAGATGTGAATGATCAGCAGCCTGTCCAAATTATACAACTCTACGAACATTTGGAGTTGTATAGTGCGGGGGAGCCCGCGCAGCATACGCTCTTTGTCTTGGGGCGTTCACCAGGGCTGTTGGTCAGTGATCAATTGTTGTTGATCGATCCACCAGCTGATGCTGCGCAGCGTTTTAAGTTGGAAGGCGACGTCGCCGCTCTCTTTACTGGCACACCGCTATCCGTAGGGGTGCCCTTGGTCGAAACACAACCTGGCGGTGTGGCCCATTTGCGCGTAGGCACACATCTGCTGGATCTCTATACCCAGCCGGACGGGAATGTGGTTCATTTGCCGGCGGTGGGGGTGTTGGTTGGGGGAAATTTTGGTAGTGATGTGATGCTACCTACGCTGCCCATGGGGTCGGATGGCGAAGCGCAGTTGGATACGTTGCGCCTCTTGGCTCGCTTGGTTAAAGAGCGTCAGCTGCAACTCTACATCCCACGGATTGGTACGCTCTGCCAAGAGCGAACTGAGATCCTGCAACGGTTAGCGGCTGATGTGGCTTATCTGCACAGTCTGCGCCGGGTGGTGCCGGCCTTGGTGGAGCGGGGTGATGATGAAGCAACGATCCAATCAATTGCCGCTTCGCTACAACCTGCAGACCGGCGCAGCGCGTTGGCTACTCAAACGCATCAGGCCAATGTAGTGGCCCTGTTGGGGAAATCCTCGTAAATCTCTGCTAAATCTCCAACCAGTGTTGAAAATTTAGCAGAGACTACCGTCCGATCGTTATTCAGGCATCGCGGCGAGGGCTAAGCCATAGAGGCTATAAAATTGCAGCCCAGCGCTACCATAGACACCCTCGTCGTACTCCACAGCTGTGAGTAAATCATCCTCAAGCGCAAAAGTGATCGTCTGAGGCGTGTCGGCTGCCTCATCCTCGCGCCCGGTGATCGTCACCGTGACGGTGCCATCATCGTTGGCTTCCCAGGTTCCCACTTCGACGATTGGTGATTCGCCATCCAGATAGTCACTGGTCCAACGGACACTTTGGTCAAAAGCCAGTAACAAAGTGCTATCGATGCCAGGGCTGCTGGCGGCTGGCATAAAGGCTTTGTACCAACCCGCCCAGTTGCCAGCTTCGATCTCGGCATTCACCGCGTCACCCACATAATTAGGAGCTAGCTCGCCCGTTGCCAACAGGGTGAAGGGATAGAAGCGGATGCCAATCGCCTCGGGCGTTTCCGGCAGCTGTTGCAAGGTACCATCGGCCTGTTCGGTAAGAGTGACTTCCGTGGGTGCCTCGTAGATTTGGACTTCGTCGCCAACTTGTTGCTCGACAAAGCGCAATGACACTGTGCCATCCTCCTCTACGGTCCAAGTCCCCAACTCGGTGCGGACGCTATCGGGTTCTAGATAATCCCACTTCCAACTAGCACTGCCATCGGCCGCGAGCGTGAGGGTCATCTCAATGCCGGGACTGCTGGCCGCGGGGGTAAAGGCTTTATAGATACCTGCTAGCTCACTTTCTACTAGATCACTCTCAACGGGTAGGGGCGGGATTGTCCCACTACCGGTTTCTGGTTGGATGGTGAATGTACAAGCCGAAAGGAGCAGACCAATAAGGCATAAACTGAGGATACGTGTCATAGAATTCTCCTGGTTCTTCTTGTCTCGATGTTGCGATCGAATCAGCTGCGATTACTATCAAACAGGCTAGCCTGTTCAGGGCGTTCAGGATAGGGAACCCCTAAATGCTCATAGGCGGCGCGCTGTGCAACCCGTCCACGGGGGGTACGATCAATAAAACCCAATTGGAGGAGATAAGGTTCCACGACATCCATAATGGTATCGCCTTCTTCGCTGATGCTGGCGGCGAGCGTATCAAGTCCGACTGGTCCGCCATGAAATTTGTTGATCAACGCATCCAGCACCCGCCGATCCAGCTCGTCCAACCCCAGCCAGTCGATCTGCAACATCATGGCCATGGCCTCTTCAGCTACCGGCACCGTGATATGCCCCTCCGCTCGGACAAGGGCATAGTCGCGCACGCGGCGCAATAACCGTAAGCCTACACGTGGGGTGCCGCGTGAACGTTGAGCAATGGTCAAGGCGGCGTCGGGATCAATCTCGACAGATAACAAAGCCGCAGCGCGGGTGATGATCTGCTGGATGGCGCTGATCTCGTAGAAGTCGAAGCGCTCAACCACGCCAAACCGGGCCCGCAGCGGTGCGGTAATCAAGGCCAAGCGGGTAGTGGCACCCACAACAGTAAATTTGGGCAAGCTCAGGCGGATGTTGCGCGCGCCGGGGCCACTGCCGACTACAATATCGAGAGCGAAGTCTTCCATCGCTGGATACAAAATCTCTTCAACTGCGCGCCCCAAGCGATGGATTTCATCGATAAAGAGAACATCACCTTTGCGCAAATTGGTTAAGATCGCGGCTAGATCGCCCGCTTTTTCAATCGCCGGCCCGGCAGTGACCTTGAGATTACCGCCCATTTCGTGCGC